>CAZMHE010000008.1:0-38663 GCA_964566015.1 uncultured Sangeribacter sp.
CTCAATATTCTTCACCTTTTTAGAAACTAAGTTGCTTCAGTCATTTTTCAGTCATCCATCAGGACGGTCGTGTTGAAACCGTAAATTTTCCGTAAGTTTTCCGTCATTTTTCAGTCATCCGTCCGGGCAGTCATGCTAAAACCGTAAATTTTCAGTAAATTTTCAGTCATTTTTCAGTCATTCGTTATTGCCGCCATGGGGCAGCCGTAAATTTTCCGTAATTTTTCCGTAAAAAATCCGTAAGTTCTCATATGGTAATGGATGCATCCGTCATTTTTCCGTCATTGGAATTTTCTTTGGTGGGGATGGGGTGAATCCGTATGTTTTTGTCTTATTTGTTTCAGAATTGTTCTGTTTGTTTCAGAATTGTGTCTATAATTACTTGTATTGTCTCAAATTACAAGGGCGGTTTTGATGTGTCGGGGGCTTTCTTTAATTTTGCAATACGAACTAAAAAGCATCATGCAAACTACGCGATGAAAACTCTCAGAATAGGCATCATCGGTTTCGGAAGGATGGGTGGACTCCATCTCTCCCAGTTCCTGAAGAGCAGGAAGTGGGAGGTGGCCTGGATCTGCGATACTGATCCGGTTTGTCGTGAGGAGGCACGGATTCTCGCTCCCGGAGCAAAGGTTACAGACAACGATAATGATATTTTTTCAGACCCGACGGTTGACGTGGTGGGGCTTTATGCCCTTGCAGACTCGAGGCTCGGACAGATTGAACGGGCTTTTGCTTCCGGCAAACATGTGATTGCCGAGAAGCCGGTATCAGATTCTCCGGAAGGGGAGTGGAAGGCTGTGAGTCTTGCCGAATCAACCGGGTTGCTTTCGACAGTAAACTTATATCTCCGTAATTCATGGTATCACCGGATGATCCGGGAATTTATCGAAAGCGGCGAGATCGGTGACCTTGCCATTGTGCGCATATGCCATCTCACCCCCGGACTTTCTCCCGGCGAGGGGCACGAGTATGAGGGACCTTCCTTCCACGACTGCGGAATGCATTATGTGGATATAGCGAGATGGTATGCGGGGAGTGATTTCAAGACATATCATGCGCAGGCTGTGAGGATGTGGAATTATAAAGATCCCTGGTATCTTCAGGCTCACGGCACATTCGAGAACGGCGTCATATTTGACATAACTCAGGGTCATGTGTACGGACAGCTCTCAGAGGTGCAGACTCACAATGCTTATGTCGATATAATCGGCTCACAGGGGATTGCCCGGATGACTCATGACTTCAAGACCGCGACAGTTGAACTCCACGGAGTCCACGAGACGCGCAGGATCACACTGCCATACGGAGAAAAGAACATCGACGTTCTTATCGACCGGTTTGCCGATTCGATTGAAGAGGGACGTCTTCATCCTTTGTTGCCCACTTTCCGGGATGCTGCCATCGCATCTGATTTTGCCTGGAAATGTCTTGCGGATGCAAGAAGCAACGACCTCCCCGCGATCGGCACAAATGAAGAACTCGAGCGTATTCATGAACGCCGCCGCAATATGACGAGCGGCTACGGACTGATCAAGAAAAGGAAAACCTCTCTTGCTCCTGTCCTCGAGAAAGAAAACTAAGAAACCATATAAACAGACCGACCAGACTATCATGAAAACATTGATGATTACCGGTTTCCTTGGTAACCTCGGAACCGGAGAGATACTCCTCATAGCACTTGTGGTGCTTCTCCTCTTCGGAGGGAAAAAGATTCCCGAGCTGATGCACGGCCTCGGCAAAGGTGTCAGAACCTTCAAGAAAGGTCTCAATGATATAGAGCAGGAGATCGAGAAGGCTCCTGAGGAAACAGAAAAAAAATAATTACCTAACATATGGCGGTCCGCAAGACTGCCCCAAACTGCATAATATCATGGAAAACGAAATGTCTCGCCGCAGTTTCCTGAAGAGAGGAGCTGCCGCAGCCCTCGCCCTGACGGTCGTGCCGAGCAGTGTTCTCGGCAAAGCCGCCGGCCACACGGCTCCCAGTGACAAACTCAATATCCTCGGTGTCGGTATCGGTGGCCGAGGCTCCTCGGTGCTTGCAGAGCTCGAGAGCCAGAATATCATCGGTCTCGCCGATACAGACTGGAAATATGCCGGTCATGTATTCCAGCGCTATCCCAATGCAAAGCGCTACAACGACTATCGCCGCATGTATGACGAGTTGCTCAAGGAGGCGGACGCCGTAATGTGTGCCACAGCCGACCATACCCATGCAATCATCTGCGCCGATGCCATGACAGCCGGCAAGCATGTGTATTGCGAGAAACCTCTCACTCACTCCGTCTACGAGTCACGTCTGCTCACGAACCTTGCCAAAGCCAACAAAGTTGCGACACAGATGGGAAATCAGGGAGCTTCCGGAGCCGGTGTCAACCAGGTATGCGACTGGATCTGGAACGGTGAGATCGGTGAGGTGACCCGTGTTGAGGCATTCACCGACCGTCCTATTTGGCCTCAGGGTCTGATGCGTCCGGGAAAGGTGGAGAAGGTGCCCTCAACCCTTAACTGGGACGCCTTTATCGGACCGGCCCCGATGCGCCCCTATAACTCGATCTATACCCCCTGGAATTTCCGTGGCTGGTGGGACTTCGGAACAGGAGCTCTCGGTGATATGGCCTGCCACATCCTGCATCCCGTTTTCAAAGGTCTCAAGCTCGGTTATCCCACGAAAGTTGAGGGAAGCTCCACATTGTTGCTCAGCGAGTCTTGCCCGCAGGCACAGAGAGTGAAATACACATTCCCTGCACGCGACAATCTTCCCAAGGTCGGTATGCCCGAGGTCGAGGTCTACTGGTATGACGGCGGTCTCATGCCGGAGCGTCCCGAAGGACTTCCCGCCGGCAAGGATCTTAACGTTTATGGCGGCGGTGCCATCTTCTACGGCACGAAGGATACACTCATCTGCGGCTGCTATGGCGCGGATCCTTATCTCGTATCCGGTCGCACTCCTAAGGGACCGAAGCATTGCCGTGAGGTCAAGGATACCCATCCGATGGACTGGGTACGCGCATGTAAGGAGAGTCCCGAGAACCGTGTGCTGAGCGCAAGCGACTTCTCTGAAGCCGGGCCCTTCAACGAGATGGTGGTGATGGGTGTGAATGCAGTGCGTCTCCAGGGACTCAATCAGGTGCTTGAATGGGACGGTGAGAATATGCAGTTCACCAATATCCCTCAGGATGCTGTGGTTCGTTCGGTCATCAAGGATGGATTCACCATCAAGGATGGTCACCCGACATTTGACAAGACCTTCACTGATCCTGTCGACGCCAATCAATTCGCTCAGGAGCTTATCCGCCACAATTACCGTCAGGGATGGGCTCTTCCGGCGATGCCCAAGTCATAAGTCACAAGTCAGAGTTCATAGGCAATAAGTGAATAAAAGATAGAAATTTGAAATAGAACCAAGTCATGAAAAAAAGTCTTTTTTTAGGGTTTGCAGCTCTCGCTCTCGTAAGCTGCGGCAATAAGACCCAGAAGCAGGAGGCAGATGCCAATGTAGCCAATGATTCCGTACCGGCTTACACTGTAAGGGAGGCCGCTCAGGTTGACCTCGCTGCATATCCTGTAGATGAAGAGGGATATTATGTCATCTTCAACGGTAAGAACCTCGACGGATGGCGCGGTTATGGCCGTGATACCGTCCCCGCACGCTGGAGCATTGACGGCGATGCCCTGAAGTTCACCGGTTCCGGTGGCGGCGAGGCGCAGGTGGGCGACGGCGGCGACCTTGTTTTCGCAAAGGATCTCAAGAACTTTATTCTTGAACTCGACTGGAAAGTGTCAAAGGGTGGCAATTCCGGCATCTTCTATCTCGGACGCGAGATCATCGACGAGAAGGGAGACCTTCAGCCGATCTTCCTTTCCGCTCCCGAATATCAGGTTCTCGACAATGCCAATCATCCCGACGCTCAGCTCGGTGTAGACGGCAACCGTCAGAGCGCATCACTCTATGACATGATTCCTGCGAAACCGCAGAATCAGAATCCTTACGGCGAATGGAACCATGCCAAGATCATGGTCTACAAGGGTACTGTTGTTCATGGTCAGAATGGTGAGAACGTCCTTGAATATCACCTCTGGACTCCGAAGTGGACAGAGATGCTTCAGGCTTCCAAGTTCAGCCAGGAGAACTGGCCTCTCGCTTTCGAGGTGCTCAACAATGCCGGCGGCGAGAACCATGAGGGTATGATCGGCCTTCAGGATCACGGCGACGACGTATGGTATCGCAACATCCGCGTTAAGGTGCTTGAATAATTCTCAGCAAAGCGAAAATGGAGACCGGGGAGATGACATTCTGGGACCATCTCGAGTCATTGAGATGGGTGCTTATGAGAATCGTGGCGGCACTTGGAGTCGCCACCATCGTGGCTTTCAGTTTCATGCCCTGGCTCTTCGAGAATTTCGTGCTTGCTCCCACCTCGGGTAACTTTTTCCTCTATCAGCTCCTGTCGCGCATACATGGCGACGGGATGCTGATGGCGGATTTCAGCGACACCGGTTTCCATATCGACCTGATCAACATCAATGTCACGTCGCAGTTCATGACTCATGTCACGACTGCCCTGTGGATGGGTGTTGTGGTCGTTTTCCCCTATATGGTGTGGGAGATCTGGCGGTTTATATTGCCGGCCCTATATCCCGGGGAGCGCAAGAATGTCGGTATCGCCTTCTTCTTCGGAACACTGATGTTCTTTTTGGGGTGTGCGGTAGGTTATTGTCTCGTATTCCCTTTTACATTCAGATTTCTGGCACAGTATCAGATCAGTCCGGATATTCCAAACCACATATCTCTGGACTCTTATATGGACAATTTCCAGATGCTGATCCTCGTGATGGGTATCGTCTTTGAGTTGCCATTGCTTGCATGGACACTTGGACGACTCGGGGCAATCGACCGCGGACTGCTTGCCCGCTTCAGAAGGCACGCCGTAGTGGTGCTCCTCGTATTGGCCGCTTTCATTACCCCAACCTCGGATCCCTTCACACTGGCAGTGGTCTTCATACCGCTCTATCTTCTGTATGAGGTGTCGGTCAGATGTGTGCCTGAGGTTAAGAAAGAAGGATAACTCAACCTGAACATTAAAAAATAATCTCCGGAATCGATGCTGCAAGAGCGTGGATTCCGGAGATTTTTTATCGACTTAGAGGCTTGCCTTATCAATAGCCTCCAGTTCTTCAGTTGTAAAGGGTGCAGACGAGACGGCTTTCAGGGTGTCATCGAGTTGCCGGGTGGAGCTGCATCCGGCGATTACCGAGGCAACGGCGGGGCGGGAGAGCACCCATGCTGTTGCCATCTGCGCAAGGGATTCCCCACGACTTCTCGCGATCGAGTCGAGGGCGCGTATTCTGAGAAGTTTCTCTTCTGTGATCTGCGAAGCCTTTAGGAAGGAACCGCGCGCGGCACGTGAATCTTCCGGTATGCCGTTAAGGTAGCGGTTGGTAAGCAATCCTTGTGCAAGGGTTGAGAAGACCGTCATGCCAACATTCTCTTCCACAAGCAGGTTCTCGACACCGGATTCGACCGGTGCCCGGTCGAATATATTTATTCTGTCTTGAAATGCAAGGCAGGGCACATCGCGTTCCCTTAGGTATGCGAGAGCCTTGCGAGTCGGTTCGAGAGGCCATCGGGAGAGACCTATATAGAGCGCTTTTCCGGCCCGGACAATATCTACGAGTGCCTGAAGAGTCTCCTCAATCGGAGTCTCGGGGTCGAAACGGTGGCTATAGAAAAGGTCGACGTAGTCGAGACGCATACGTCCGAGGCTTTGATTGAGCGATGCCATAAGATATTTCCTTGAACCCCAGTTGCCATAGGGACCGGGCCACATATCATAGCCCGCTTTGGTAGCTATGAACAGTTCGTCGCGGAATGGACGGAGGTCAGAATCGATTATTGTGCCGAAAGTGCGTTCGGCAGATCCATACGGGGGGCCGTAGTTGTTGGCGAGGTCGAATGCACAGATTCCTTTATCAAAGGCATGAAGGAGAATTTCGCGGGAGCGTTCGAGAGGAACTGTAGCACCGAAATTCTGCCATAGCCCGAGCTGGATTGCCGGCATGAGTATGCCGCTCGCGCCGCAGCGGCGGTATTGCATCCCGGAGGAATAACGGGTTTCAGAAGGTGAGTAGATCATTGTTGTGTGAAGGTATTGGAAGATGGAGCCTGATATGCCGAGAGGCCGAAACGGGGAATCATGGCATACAGATGGTCGAAAACATCAGCCTGAAGATGCTCGAATGGTTTCCATTGAGTCAGGGAAGTGAAGAAATAGAGTTCGAACGGCACACCTTGAGGTGTGGGTTGAAGCTGGCGGGCCATCAGGGTCAGTTCGGGGCGACCGGTACCCTCATGTATGACCAGAGGATTGCTTTCGAGCCAACGCTCCATATACCGGCGAAGAAGAGTTAGGTTGACTATACGGGTCTCATCAGTGACGCTTTCATCGATAAGTCCCTCATCGCGCAGACTTCTTATCTCTTCAGGTGTGGAGAAACGAATAGTGGTCTGGTCGATGTATATGGAGCGGGAGACACGCCTTGCTCCTGACTGGCGCATCGCGTTATAATTCTGAAAAGAATCGGTGAAGAGGGTATAGGGGTTCAGGGTGACGATAGAGTTATCCCAGTTGCGCACCTTGATAGTGGTCAGCTTTATCTCGATAACTTCACCGTTGGCCCCGGCCTTGTTTGCGACAATCCAGTCGCCCGGGGCAAGCATCTGGTTGAGGGTGAGTTGCACACCGGCCACCAGACCGAGTATAGTGTCGCGGAACACCAGCATAAGCACAGCGGCAGAGGCGCCAAGGCCGGCGAGAATGGCGAGAGGGTCACGGTTAATCAGTATTCCGAGACCGATGATTATCCCGATGATTACGATAATGAGCACAATCGTCTGGCGCACAATCTCAAGATTGTGTTGCCGTAGAAGCTCCCGACGGTCGAGAGCCGCCTGCACTCCCCGAAGAAACACAATTATGAGGTGTATGCTCGCCCAGAGGATATAGAGCTCGGTCAGTCTTACGATCCAGGCATGAAATTTTTCCCCCAGGTGAAAAGTGCCGGGAAGGAGGATGGCCACACATATTGCCGGCATGAGTTGGGAGAATGCCTTCAGCACATGCGGATTGAGGAGGTCATCGTCCCAATCGGTTACGGTGCGCCGTGTGAACAGATTGACAACCGGGGTCAGTATCCGGATACATACTATATAGGAGATCCAGGCGATAAGCACGACCGAAATCACCGAGCAGGTGGATGTCCATGTGTCGGCGACAGACGCTCCGAAGAGTTGGGTGAGCCAGGAGTGAATGATTTCTTCCATGCAAAAATTATCTATGAGATGGACTCTAAGAAAGGTAAATGCAAAATTAACAAAAAAATCAAACCACTCCGGGAAGAGACAATAAAAATGCGGAATCCTACCATTTGGCCGGATTCCGCGGGTGTGACGGAAATATTTATTTGGATTGTTCTTTAGAATTTGTAGCTGAGGTTGACAAATACCGGGAGCGAGCCGTAATGCTTCATGTACTGGTACTTGAATTCAAGACCTGCCGCGATATGCTGTGAGAACTCGTATTCAGCACCGATACCGATATTGAAGACAAAGCGTGATTCATTCTGCGTAGCATTCATCCCCAGGAAATCATAGCTGTAATGAATATTGCCGTAGCCTAAGCCTACAGTCGGATAGACGTAAAGACCCGAGGTGACAGGCACCATGAAGTCGGCATTGGCGGTAGCAGTGAAGGTGCTGGCGGTTTTGTCTTCAAATCCGCCGTTGAGGTCTACGGCCACACGGATAAGGTCAGTGGCTGAATACTGGAGGCGTCCGCCGAGGAGGAAGTTGGTAGGAGAGCCCTTCCCTTCGATTACGGGCTGCACGCCAACGTTTACGCCTACTCCGAATTGCCCTGCATGCTGGGCGTTGGCTGCGGCGGCACATAGAGTGAGCGCGGCCGCTGAGAGTATCAGTTTTTTCATAATTCTGTCTGTTGTTGATTAAAGGGTAAAGTGGAAAAATTTAATCAGGATTCAGGAGTATAACACTCCGGCTTGACTGATTGTTCAGGACAATACACTGATTGAAAACAAAAAAGTACGGTCCTCGAGGAGAACCGTACTTCCGTTATTATGAAGCTAAGCTTACTGTTTTTTAGACAGTGTGCATTATTTAATCACTAATCAATTCTTTTCAATAATCCTTGCGGAGATTATTTGCCGTCTGTATCGAGGACGCAGATTGCAACGCGGTTCCATGACTCTTCGTCGAACATATCGCCGATGCCACATCCTTCAGCCTTGATGCGTGATGCAGGAATCTTGTAGCGCTTCATGAGGGCAGTCTTGACAGACTCTGCACGCTGCTGGGCAAGACGGAGGTTGAGCTCTTCAGGACCATCCTTAGAGGCATAACCCTTGATGACTACGTTGCTTCCGGGGTGGTTGTTGAGGTAAGCTGCGATCATCTCAACATTAGGCTGCTGGTCAGCACCGATTGCTGAAGATCCGATCTTGAAGAAGATATAGCGTACGGACTTGAGATCCTGTGTCACTTTCACTTTCTCGATCACTTTCGGTTTCTGGCTCTTGAGGTATTCAACCTGGCCTGCGAGATCGGCTGCTGTGGCTGCGAGGGCTGCGTTCTCAGCTACCTGTGCGTCAACCATGCCGCGGAGGTCGTTGATCGTGCCGTTGAGGGCGTCTACTTCAGCCTGGTCGTAAGGACGGACGCAATTGAATGAGTTGCCGCCGAAGTGGTAGGTCACACCTGCCGTTACGTTGAGGTTGGCCTTGTTCACATTATATGATGCAGTGCTCTGTTTAGCCGGATCGCTGGTCATATCCCAGATGACTGAGGGGCTTACGTTGATTGTCACGTTGTCTGAGACATTGAAGTTGAAATTCAGACCGGCCTTTGTGCCGAAGTAGTTATCATCGGGGATGCCTCCTGTCTGGAATCTATGACCCCAACCTGCACCTGCCTGTGCCTCGATTGTGAAGGGGCGAGTCTGGCAGGGATAACCTCCGAAGAGATTGAAGAGGTCGACTGCGCCGTATGCTCCTACATAGGAGTCATAGAATGCTGTATAGCTGTGAGGCCCGCGTACATTTGATGTATTTATTCCGAAGAGACTTTCTGCGCCTACCCTGAAAGTGGGGGTTACCTGTTTACCGAGGTCGAGACCTACTACAGGACGCATGCTCTTAAAGAACGGATGCTGACTTAACGGAGTGGTGACACCACCTTTAACACCGGCTGACCAATTGTCAAAGAAACCGGGGGCTTCGATTGCCTGTGCGGATGCTGCAGCCATTGAACCTGCGGCTAAAGCAGCGGTGAGAAGAACTTTTTTCATAACCGTAATTGTTTTGATGATTTAAATAGTTTTGATTTTGTTTTGACCCCACTCGAGAGGTCGGATTGCACATAACGTAAGGAATTGATTGACAGGATTGAATCGCCGTTTTGTCGGGGTCGTTCCCGTGAAGTTTCCTTTCGCTATTATAAACACGGTTGGGGTAAAAAGGGTTTAAAAAAAGTTGTTTTTTGTGATGAAAAAAATTGGCAGGCGAGGTTCTTATGAAGAGTGAGATTGGATGTTTCTGTCTGGAAATCAGAGAGAAAATGAGGTATGAAAAAATGTTGAAATTTGGTGAAAAAATATGGAATTTTTTTGAAAAAAGATGCCGGGTGATTTTGTCAGGTCGGAAAAAATATATAATTTTGCACCGTCTCGCGGGTGAGGAATATCTTGCTTGCGGCAACTTTCGGGGCGTAGCGCAGTCCGGTTAGCGCACCTGCTTTGGGAGCAGGGGGTCGAAGGTTCGAATCCTTTCACCCCGACATAATAATATAAAGCCTGCATGTCGGAACAGACACTGCAGGCTTTAGTGCTATTTGCAGACTCGCAATTTTTTTATAAATTTGCAAAAAATCCATCTAAAAGGGATCCATGGCATCCCCTCTTGCAAACGCTGAGAATGGAAAGAATCATTGATCCAGTCGAAAAAGACCTGATAATAAGTGAGCTGACCCCTGACCGCATGTTGCGTCATGCCAACAAGGGGGTCAATGAGGTATATGTGGTCGACGCTTTCAACGCACCCAACACCATGCGTGAGATCGGGAGATTGCGTGAGATAGCATTCCGGGAGGCGGGTGGAGGCACCGGGCTCTCCTGCGACATCGACGAATTTGATACGATGGAGGTGCCCTGCCGCCAGCTGATAGTCTGGGATCCGGTAGATAAGGAGATTGTCGGAGGCTACCGTTTTATACTCGGACGAGACATAAAGATGAAGGATGGCGTGCCCAATATCGCCACATCCCATATGTTCCGTTTCTCCGACCGGTTCATCAAGGACCTGCTCCCATCCACACTCGAACTCGGCCGCTCATTTGTGGCAGTTGATTACCAGAGCACAAAGTCCAAGTCAAAGGCTCTCTATGTTCTTGATAATCTATGGGACGGTCTCGGGGCTCTGACGGTGGTCTATCCGGAGATAGAGTATCTTTTCGGGAAAGTCACCATGTATCCCGCATACGGTGAGCTTTGCCGCGATATGCTTCTCGGATTTCTTCACAAATATTTCGCCGATACAGAGAATCTTGTGGTGCCGATAGAGGAGTTGCCGACTGCGGCACGCACTCCGGAGATACAGGCTCTCTTCACAGGTGCGGATTTCAAGGAGGATTACCGCATCCTCAACCATTCGATCCGAGCCCACGGACAGAACATTCCACCACTTGTCAATGCATACATGTCGCTGTCGCCCACTATGAAAGTGTTCGGAACTGCCGTAAACCATGAATTCGGCGAAGTGGAGGAGACCGGCATCTTCTTCAAGATTTCAGAAATCTTTGAGGAAAAGAAGCGTCGCCATATACAGACCTTCATGGAGACCGGTTCCGTGGGGGCACCCCATTGAGTGGCACAGAAGATAAACATATAATTGGAGTGTAACAGCAAAACGGATAAATTCCAAGAATGAAGAAAGTAGTCGTCACCGGTGCCGACGGATTTATCGGCAGTCATCTGACGGAAGCTCTCCTCGCCGAAGGATGCGAGGTGACAGCCCTGTCACAATATAATTCCTTCAACAACTGGGGTTGGCTCGAAGGGATCACCTCTCCGGGTCTCAGAGTCGTGACGGGAGACGTAAGGGATCCGAATTTTTGCCGTGCCCTCGTGGAGGGAGCCGATACAGTCTTTCATCTTGCCGCCCTCATAGCCATCCCATATAGCTACATAGCTCCTGACAGTTATGTTGACACCAATATAAAGGGGACGCTCAATATGCTTCAGGCCGTGCGAGACGCAAAGAGCGCTCCGCGTATCCTCGTCACATCTACATCCGAGGTCTATGGCACAGCGCGTTACGTCCCTATCGACGAGTTGCATCCCAAGCAGCCACAAAGTCCTTACTCAGCGACAAAAATCGGAGCCGATGCCCTTGCATTGAGTTTCCACAATGCCTTTGATACTGACGTGACTGTGGTGCGTCCGTTCAATACCTATGGGCCGCGCCAGAGTGCACGTGCCATAATCCCCACCATCATCACGCAGATAGCATCAGGCATCCGTGAGATCAAGGTCGGAGACCTGACTCCGACACGTGATTTCAATTACGTGACTGACACATGCCGCGGATTCATAGCTATAGCCAAGGCCGGGAATACGGCAGGTGAGGAGATAAACATAGCCACACAGAAAGAAGTGAGCATGGAAACCACCCTGAAGACCATAGCGCGTCTGATGGATGCAGATGTGCGCTGGGTGACCGACCCTGAGCGTCTTCGCCCGGCCGGGAGCGAGGTTTTCCGTCTTCTCGGTTCAAATGAGAAGATCACTAAGCTCACGGGATGGCGTCCCGAGGTCTCGCTCGAGGAGGGACTCCGACGCACGATAGAATGGATAACTTCCAATGACCATATGAAAAATTACAAACCCAATATCTACAACCGATGAACAAGCCGTGCCTGACGATACTTCTTCTCGGCGGTGCCCGCAGGGTGTCGCTTGCGGAAATGCTGAAGCGATCCGGACAACGTCTGGGATATGAAATCAAAATAGTGAGCTACGACCTTTCGGATGAAGTCCCTGTCGCCCTCGAGGGGAAAGTGATCAAGGGTCTGAAATTCAATGATCCTGAGGTTATCCCGGATCTGGAGCGAATTGTCGCTGAATATGAGGTGAACATTATTCTTCCGATAGTCAACGGATCGATCAGCGTTGCTTCGGTTCTCAAGTCAAAACTGGAAGGAGTCTTCGTGCCTGTCACCGATTTCGAGGTTGCCGAACCGTTGTTTGACAAGGCTGACGCCGCGAAAGTCTTCAAGGAGGCAAAATTACCCATTCCCCGCACATACAGCATCCTGTCTGCCCAGATGCCGGCAATCGTCAAGCCCCGAAAAGGTGGCTCCTCGCGTGGCATCCATATCTTCAACAATATGGAAGACCTTATGCACCTCAATGACATCAAGAGCTATATCATTCAGGAATACATAGAGGAGCGTCGCGAGTATACGGTAGACTGCTATGTCGATGCTGACGGAAGGATACTTGTCACCGTTCCGAGAGAGCGTCTCGAGATCATGGGCGGAGAATCTACACGCTCACGCACATGCCGCAATCAGGAACTCGAACAGCTCAGCCATGAGGTGATAGAGAAATTTTCACTGAGGGGACCGGTCAACATCCAGTTCCTGCATGATCTCAAGACCAACCGTTACCTTCTTATGGAGGTGAATCCACGTCTCGGAGGTGGTGTGATCTGCTCGATCTATGCCGGTGCTCCAATCACAGATTATATTATAGGTGAGTCTTTGGGTATACAGCTTAATCCATGCGATGACTGGGCCACGGGCACACTGATGGCCCGCTATTTCAAAGAGGCTGTCTTCTTTGAACGTCAGGAATAATCCAATGATTGATAACGAAGGCATCGACCCCACGAGACCCACGCTCTGGCTTATCCCCGCAAGAGGGGGAAGCAAGGGAATACCCGGAAAAAACGTGAAAGAATTCTGCGGGCGTCCCCTTGTATGCCGTGCCGTTGATCAGGCACTTGCGTGTGCTTCCGCTGAAGATGTCATCTTTGTATCTACGGACGATGAGGAAATTGCTTCCGTTGCCCGGAGTTGCGGGGATGTGGTTCCCTTCCTTCGCCCGGCGGAGTTTGCCACAGACACCTCCTCATCTTACGATGTCATACTTCACGCCCTTAAAGAATTCGGCTCGAGGGGAATCTTCTTCAGCCGTGTGGTGCTCCTGCAACCAACCTCTCCACTTCGGGAGGTCGAGGATATAGAGGCTGCGTTACGGCTCTGGAATCCGGAGATCGATATGGTTGTCAGCGTCTGCGAGTCAGGTGCCAACCCTTACTACAACCTTTTTGAGACAGGAGAAGACGGCACTCTGCACATCTCCAAGGGAGACGGAGGCAACACAAGGCGTCAGGATGCTCCCAAGGTATGGGAATACAACGGAGCGGTCTACGTGATCTCCGTCACGGCCCTTATGCTCGGTCCATTCTCCACTTTCAGGAAGATAATCCCCTCTCCGATGGTTGCGGATAGGTCGGCGGATCTTGACACTCCGCTCGACTGGAAGATAGCCGAGTTGCTCTATATGGAGTCTCATCCTATTGATAATCGGGATAATGATTGACTCCGCAACATATCATCCCCGTTCACCCCGTGAGATTCTACGGCAGTATTTCGGATATTCCTCTTTCCGCCCCGGACAGGAGGAGATAATCGCCAATGTGCTTGCCGGCCGTGACACTCTCGTGCTCATGCCCACGGGTGGCGGCAAATCACTCTGCTATCAGATTCCGGCACTGACCCTTGAAGGGTGTGCCATAGTCGTCTCCCCACTCATAGCCCTGATGAATGATCAGGTGCAGGCACTCCGTGCAAACGGCATACCGGCGGCTGCCATTCATTCCATGAGCGGGGAGGAGGAGAACATGCGAAACCTCAACCTTGCTGCCGAGGGGAAACTGAAGATAATCTATGTCTCGCCGGAGCGTCTCCTGATGGACATCGAAGGGGTGTCGAAAAGGGTCAGGGTAAACTTGGTGGCCATAGACGAAGCACATTGTATCTCGCAATGGGGTCACGATTTCCGCCCGGTCTATAAGCAACTTGACAGCGTCAAAAGGTATTTCCCTACGGTGCCGGTCATGGCTCTGACCGCTACGGCAGACCGGCTTACGCGAGATGACATAGCCGGTGCGCTCGGTCTTCAGGATCCTTTCCGCTACACCGGATCGTTTGACCGTCCCAATCTCTCGCTAACTGTCGTGCCGGATCCGGGGAAGAAACAGCGGTTGAAGATAATAGGTGGCTTTATCGACCGCTACCCCCTTGACGCTGGTATAGTCTACTGCATAACGCGCAAGAAATGTGAAGAGATGCACAAGTCTCTTCTTGACGCGGGGTATCGATCCGTGTGCTATCATGCAGGGATGGATCCACGCGCCCGTGAAGAGTCGCAGAGAGCGTTTGTCAATGGTGAGGCCCAGGTGGTATGTGCTACGGTCGCCTTCGGCATGGGTATTGACAAAAGCAATATCCGATGGGTCGTACACAATAATATACCGGGAAACATCGAAAGTTACTATCAGGAGATAGGACGAGCCGGACGTGACGGTCTGCCGGCAGAGACACTGATGTTCTATAATTTCTCCGATATTATCATGCGGCGAAGTTTCGCTGATGAATCGGGGATGCCTGAAATCAACAAAGAGAAACTCGATTTCATAAAGAAATATGCAGAGGCTACGGTGTGCCGTCGTCGTATACTACTGAGCTATTTCAGCGAGGAAACCACCTCCGATTGTGGTAATTGCGACAACTGCCGGTCACCGCGCCGGATGATCGACGGCACAATAATAGCCCAGAAAGCCCTGAGCGCCGTGATTCGTGTCAACGGCAGGGAGGGTCAGCAGATGATCATCGATATACTGCGCGCGTCAGCACGCCGAGAAGTCATCGAGAGGGGTTATGACAAGCTGAAAACTTACGGGGCGGGACATGACCTGTCGCCCGGAGCATGGGCCAACTATCTCCTCCAGATGGTGCAGCTCGGACTTCTCGAAATTGCCTACGACGATAATTTCCATCTTCGTCCGACACCGTTGGGAATGAAGGTAGTGAAGGGTCAGCAGGGAATCATGCTGACCGAGTTCGTGCCCCGTTTTGATCACGTCGGGAAGGTAGCCTCTGCTGCCACGGGAACAGGAGGGGATGCGCGTACAAAACGACTTCTTGAACATCTCAAGATGGTCAGGCAGGATATTGCGCGAAGGGAGGGGATACCTTCGTATGTGATCTTCTCAGATGCGACCCTCGCCGATATGGCGGCAAAACGTCCCGCCTCCAAAGAGGAATTAGGCCGGGTAAGTGGCGTCGGAGTCGTGAAGCTTGCACGCTACGGAGCCCGTTTCCTTGCTGAAATCAGTAAATTTAAATAACAACAGCCCTAAAATATAAGTCATGCCATCCACGTCACCCACTTATTCAACGGAGAGAATCGAGGCCGACCGCAGGATTCTCGAACTGCTTTCCCAGAATTTCGGCAATATATCAGCGGCCGCCACCGAGATCATAAACCTCGAGGCCATTATGAACCTTCCTAAAGGCACAGAGCATTTTATCGCCGATATACATGGAGAGTCGGAGGCGTTCCGGCATATTCTGAAGAATGCTTCGGGCAATATCAAGAGAAAGGTGCGTGAGATTTTTTCCACATCCCTCAGGGAGGAGGATATCCGCCAGCTTTGCTCACTCATCTATTACCCCGAGAGGAAGCTTGCCCTTGTGCGTTCTAAAGAGAAAGATATCGAGAACTTCTATCAGATTACCCTTCATCAGCTTGTGAAGGTGTTGCAGGCCGTTTCCTCAAAGTATTCACGATCAAAGGTGAGGAAGAGTCTCCCACCTGAGTTTGCCTATATCATCCAGGAGCTTCTTCACGAATCATCGTCAGAAGAGAACAAACAGCCTTATTATAACCGCATCATAGAGACCATCATATCAACGGGGCAGGCGGAAAACTTCATCAGTGCCATCTGCCACGTGATACAAAGACTCAGCATCGACCAGCTTCATCTGCTCGGAGATATCTATGATCGCGGTGACGGTGCTCATCTTGTCATGGATACACTTCTGACACACAAGGATTTCGATGTGCAGTGGGGTAATCATGACGTGCTCTGGATGGGAGCGGCCTGCGGGAATGAGTGCTCGATAGCCAATGTGCTCCGCATCTCCTTGCGCTATGGCAACATGACCACACTTGAAGATGGCTACGGCATAAACCTTGTGCCATTGGCCACATTCGCCATGGAGACATACGGAGAGGATCCATGCGACATTTTCATGCCGCGCGACACATCGAAAGAGGAGCCACTCAATGAGAAGAACCGCCGGTTGATCGCCAAGATGCACAAGGCTATCGCCGTGATGCAGTTCAAGCTTGAGGGTCAGATGATAGCGCGTCATCCGGAATGGAAGATGGATGACCGCCGTCTGCTGCATCTCATTGATTACAAGAAGGGGACTATAAATATCGATGGGAATGTTTATCCTCTGACAGACACTTTTTTCCCAACGATTGATCCGGATGATCCTTACCGCCTTTCGGAGGAGGAAAGTCAGCTGATGGAGAAATTGATTCACTCATTCTCAGTGAGTGACAAGCTTAAACGCCACATTTCGCTCTTCTATTCGCATGGAAGCCTATTTACTGTCTGCAACTCCAACCTTCTTTTCCATGCCTCAATCCCTCTGAATGCCGACGGCACGATGCGCAGTGTAGAAATCAACGGCATCCCCTATCAGGGACCGGAACTTCTCAGGCAGATGGAACGCTATCTGCGTACTGCAATCAGTTCCGATACACCCCTTGAGGAGAGGAAAGGAGCCATAGACTATTATTTCTATGCCTGGTGCGGCCCCGATTCTCCACTCTTTGACAAGAGCAAGATGGCAACCTTCGAGCGATATTTCATAGATGATCCGGAGATCCGGCATGAAGAGAAGGGGTATTATTATCACCTCCGTGAACAGGAAAAGGTCTGCGACTACATCCTTGACGCTTTCGGGGTGGAGGGGGAGCACCGTCATATCATCAACGGGCATGTGCCCGTCAAGGCCGGTGACGGAGAGAATCCGGTCAAAGCCGGAGGAAAACTCATGGTGATCGACGGCGGGTTCTCGAAGGCTTACCATGACACAACCGGAATTGCCGGATACACCCTCGTGTATCATTCACGCGGATTCGAACTTGTGCAGCATGAACCCTTCACCTCTGCCGAGGATGCTGTGAGCAAAGGCACAGACATCATTTCCATCAACAGACTTGTCGAGCTCAATTCTCAACGTGTGCGGGTAAGGGATACCGACAGGGGAGAAGAGCTACAAAGTCAAATAGAGGAACTCAAGGAGCTCCTCTATGCCTACCGTCATGGTCTCGTGAAAGAGAGAAAATGAACGTTTTGTCGCGTGGAAATGCCGGTGTCAGTTCTGTTCTCCACCGGCAAATTCCATGAGATATGCCTTTATGAAAGCGTCGATGTCGCCATCCATGACCCCGTTGACATCTGATGTCTGATAGTTCGTGCGGTGGTCTTTCACGCGGCGGTCATCGAAGACGTAGCTTCGGATCTGGCTTCCCCATTCAATCTTCTTTTTGCCGGCCTCGATCTTTGCCTGTTCCTCCATGCGGTGGTTGAGCTCCTTTTCATAAAGGATCGACTTCAGCTGGCGCATGGCGTTCTCCTTATTCTTGGGCTGGTCGCGGGTCTCGGTGTTCTCGATGAGAATCTCCTCCTCCTCGCCGGTGTACGGGTCCTTATACTGATAGCGCAGACGCACACCTGACTCCACCTTATTGACGTTCTGTCCACCGGCGCCACCGGAGCGGAAAGTATCCCATGACACCTTGGCCGGCTCCACATTGATCTCGATGGTGTCATCAACGAGAGGGGTCACGAACACGGATGCAAAAGAGGTCATTCGTTTACCCTGTGCGTTGTAAGGGCTTACGCGCACGAGGCGGTGAACGCCATTCTCGCTCTTGAGGAAGCCGTAGGCATAGTCGCCCTCTATATTGATCGTCACTGATTTGATTCCGGCGTCATCACCCTCAAGAAGTTGTGCGATAGATGTCTTGTAGCCATGTTTCTCCGCATAACGCAGATACAGGCGCATGAGCATCTGAGCCCAGTCCTGACTCTCGGTGCCTCCGGCTCCGGAATTGATCTTCAGCACGACACCGAGTTTGTCTTCCTCACGTCGCAGCATATTGCGGAGTTCAAGTTTCTCAAGGGTCTCCATCACGCGGCTGTATTGAGCGTCAACCTCCTCTTCCGTGACGAGTTCCTCCTTAATGAAATCGAAAGCGAGCTGGAGTTCCTCGACGGCTTTCTCCAGTTCGGTATATGAATCTATCCAGAAGTGGAGCTCCTTTATCTTACGCATCTGGGCTTCCGCTTTCTCCCGGTCTTCCCAGAAATCGGCTACGTGGGTACGGAGTTCCTCCTCCTCCACCTCGATTTTCTTACTGTCGATGTCGAGATAGTGTTTGAGCGCGTCGCGGCGCTCTACGGTCTCCTTTAATTGTTCCTGTGTTATCATTGTCTGGTATTGGATCAATATGAGTACATTTCTTCAATCTCACGTGCGAAATGTTGGGCCACAACATTGCGTCGCACCTTGAGTGTATTCGTGAGTTCCCCTTTTTCAAGAGAGAAAGGACGGGGAAGAAGAGTGATGCGTTTGATTTTCTCATGTCGTGCAAGACCATCCTGCACTGACTGTATCTGGTTCATTATGAACTCAACGGAGCGGGGGTCGCTGACAAGTTTATTTTTGTCGGACGTTTCGATACCTGCACTTTCAGCCCATTTGCACAACTGGGGCATGTTGGGGACGATGAGGGCAGTTACGAATTTCCTCATGTCTCCGATCACCGCCGCTTCATCGATATATTTGTTTTCGGCAAGGCGGCTTTCGATCATCTGCGGAGCGACATACTTGCCGTTGCTTGTCTTGAAGAGATCCTTGATGCGCTCCGTCAGCACGATGGAACCGTCAGGTGTAAGGTAGCCGGCATCACCGGTGCGGAAAAATCCGTCGGAGGTGAAAGCTTCCTCATTAGCCTTGGGATTGTTGAAATATCCTGAAGTGACAGTGGCACCCTTCACCAATATCTCACCGTCATCGGCGATGCGCACCTCCACTCCCGGAAGCACTTTCCCGACGCTACCGATTTCGTAACCCGTCTGAGGGAAGAATGAAACTGTAGCGGTTGTCTCGCTCAGGCCATAACCGACTGTCACCTCAATACCTACCGAGCGGAAAAACTCCACGATTCTCGAACTTACAGCCGCTCCCGCTGTCGGGAACATATTCGGATTCGGGACTCCGATAGCCTCCTTGAGTTTCTGGAATATTTTCTTATTCCATAGCTGATATTCCTTCTCGAGTAACCAGGGGGCCTTACGTCCGATCCTGACATAGTCAAGGTTGCGGCGGTGTCCTACTTTTACAGCCCTGTCGACAAGGACTCGCTGAAGGGGACTCATGGCTGCGATTTTCTCCTTTACGGCGGCATATACCTTCTCCCAGAAACGGGGCACACAACACATTATGTTGGGGTGTATGTCGTGGATTGTCTCCTGAATCACCCTCGGATCATAGTTGACTGCTATAGCGATGCCTTTGGTTATACAGAAATAGCACCATGCTTTCTCGAAAATGTGGCTCATGGGAAGGAACGCCATCGAAAGATCCTGATCGCTCACATTCGTGAGGGCGTCAAGATGGGCAGCCATGGCCGCATCATAGTTGGAGTGTGTGATGCAGACTCCTTTTGGTTCTCCTGTCGTGCCGGAAGTATAAATCAATGTGGCCATGTCTTCAGGGAGACCGTGATCCGTGCGACGTGCCACTTCCTTTATCACCTCCTCGTCCGCTTCCATTCCGAGGCGCACGAAATCATCCCAGAAAATGGTGACTGTATCATCGGAAAAAAGTTCAATTCCGTTGTTCTTGAAAACAATTATCTTTGATACGGAGGAAGGATTGCGCTTCCAGAAGCTATATGCCAGGGAGTACTGGTTTGAATCACCCACGAAGAGTATTTTGGCTCCTCCGTTGGTGACGATAAAGTCAAACTGTTCCTGGGAACTGCTTGAATATATAGGAATCGATGTGAGCCTGTTTGCGAATGCCCCGAGCTCCGTGATAAGGATCTGGGGAGTGTTGGGGGAGCATATGGCTATTACATCTTTTTCGAGCGCTCCAAGTCTTACAAATGCCTTAGCAGCGACATTAACCTGAGTCTCAAACTCTTTCCAGGATGTTGATTGCCATTCCCCTTCCTTGCGCCAGCAGAACCGATAGGCCTCGCGGTCTCCGTAACGAGCTGCGTTCTTGGATATTACAGTAACTAATTTATTTGCCATATGCCTTAAGGTTTTCTGCCGGTGCGGAAAACGGGTGTAAAGTTAACAATTTTTTATGAGATTTCAATCCTGACCACCCCTGAGCCGGGAGAAATAGAAGTCAAGGACATCACGTGCCGCGGTGAAGGAAGACTGTTCGTTGTTGAGCACACGGATTTCCTTGCTGTTGAGTAGCGCGGCCACTTCAGGCATGGAATAGAAGTGATGGCGGAGCTGTTCGTCAATAGTCTCGGTCATCCAGTAGCGGGCCTGTTCGTTCCTTCTCCTTTCGAAATAGCCGTTGGCATCGACAAAGTCGAAGTAACGGTCGATCATATCCCAGACGAGATCGATTCCCAGTTCATAATAACCACTGTAAGTGAGCACTTCAGGCTTCCATTTGCTTGGAGAAGGGGGGAAGAGGAAAAGTGCGTTGCGGAATTGAGAAGCAGCGAGTTTCGCTCTCTCCACATTGTCACCGTCACATTTGTTGATGACGATTCCGTCTGCCATCTCCATTATGCCTCGCTTTATGCCCTGAAGCTCGTCGCCTGTGCCTGCAAGCTGGATGAGGAGGAAGAAATCCACCATCGAGTGGACAGCGGTTTCACTCTGACCCACACCGACAGTCTCCACAAAGATCCTGTCATAGCCTGCGGCCTCGCAAAGCACTATCGTCTCCCTTGTCTTTCGGGCAACTCCACCGAGTGAACCTGCTGAAGGGGAGGGGCGTATGAAGGCGTCTTTCTCCTGAGAAAGTTTTTCCATGCGGGTCTTGTCGCCCAGAATACTCCCTTTGGTGCGTTCGCTGCTCGGGTCGATTGCAAGAACAGCGAGCCGGTGACCCTGACGGAGCACGTGAAGACCGAACACGTCGATTGATGTTGACTTACCGGCACCGGGAACACCCGTGATGCCGATACGTCGTGATTTTCCTGAATAGGGGAGACACTTCTCAATCACCTCCTGTGCCAGTGCCTGATGACGATCGACCGTGCTTTCGATGAGGGTGACGGCGCGTCCGAGAATGCTGACATCACCTTTCAGGATGCCTTCCACGTATTCCCCTGCCGATAGTTCGGGGCGTCGTCTGCGGATTACCGTACGGTATGGATTGGTGACAGGCTGTGATGTGACCCCGGAATTGACCTGGAGTCCCTTGTATTGATTATCGTTTTCCGGATGTTCCATATTGGTGGGGGAGGAGTGAAGATTATTCCTATATATTTTTATGTAGAGTTTAATTATAATTTTTACGGGTTGGATTTCTTTAAGCCCGTGAGATAACAAGTGCGTAGCGGGTGAACAGGGTCATTGGTGACGACATCGATCGCTATCCTGAAGGGACCGTCCTCCATGTCGGACATGCGCAGTCTGCCCTTTACCTTACCCGACTTTCCTTTCTTCACGCTCTTACTGATCTTGAGAATATCGAGAGCCTTTTCGCGTGAGTAGGCACGTTCAACAGTAAGGAGGGATCCGCCGTCATTGAGAATCGTAAATTCAAAAGGCAATACGTCGTTCCCCTCAATAGTGCCGAAGTCTATGAATTCCGGCAGAAGGAAAGCATGTGGCGATTTTGCGAACTCGGCCGGAGTGACATCTTTTGTGTCTGGCACAATCACCGCACGAACATAGACTGTGGTGGGTGACATCCCCTCGCCACTGATACTGACAGGATATTCGACGGGGCCGGACTGTGTCACTTCTGATGAACGGAGATAGAAACTGAAAGTGCCGACCTCTCCGGGGGAAAGGGTATCGGGGGTAAACTCCACAGTCAGCGGTGTGGGAAGCGGCTCCCAATGAGGCACGAAGGGACGGTCGCCCTGATTGTAGACATTTATGAAGAGGTGCCGCGCCTGTCCTTTTTTCAGTTCACCGGCGGCTACAGCATCCTTTTGGAAACGGATATCACCCCTCTCGATTGGATAAGATCCCTGAAGAGTGGATGATGTGCCTATGACGTTGCCCGTCAGTTTGATGACAGACATCGCGTTCTCATCACCGATATATACTTTTATAGTCTTTTCAAAGGAGCCGGGACGACCGAGGGGATTGTAGGAGAAAGAGACGGTAGCGGTGTCGCCCGGTGCTATCATTCCGGTGGTGAATGATGCTGCGGTACATCCGCAACTCGGTCTCACCCTGCTTATGAAAGTCGGTTCGCCTCCCCTGTTGATGAACTTTGCAGACCCTTCCGCAGGACCGTCAGCCTCCTTGATCACCCCGAAATGATATTCTTTGGAGAGCCATTCAATATCAGGGGTGGCATGAATAGCAGACGCTGAGAATAAGATTAATATGGCTAATAAAAATCTGGTCATGGCGTGAAAGGGAAAGTCTGATTATTTTTTAGGTATTACTGTGCCCCGGATCTTGAGAGCCACTTTCTTTGGTTTGCCGTTGGTGACGACAGTCACGGTTTTCTCAAAAGCACCCGGACGGCCGAGAGGGGCATATGTCACCTTGATTTTACCTTTCTTGCCCGGTGCAACCGGTTTCTGAGGAAATTCAGGGCGCGTGCAGCCGCACTGTGCTTTGGCTGAAACGATTACGAGGTTTGCATCCCCGGTATTAGTGAACTCGAACTCACAGGAAACCGGCCCTCCATCTTCACGGATAGAGCCGAAATCATGCACTTTACTCGGGAATTCGATCTTAGCCTTCCCTTGGGTTTCCGCGGATGCCGCTGCGGGGAATATGAATGAGGATAACGTCGCTGCGATGATTGCAACGATAGAATATAGAGCTTTCATATATATAAGACGTAGATTCAGGGAATTTAGTTTAAGTAAAGACACTTGTTACCCGTTTACCTCCACTAAGGAGTTTGGACGAGCTATAACAATGTACGGTATATAATATAGACGATTAAGAAGCAATAGCGGAGTAATTTACGTCAATATTTGCGAAGGGTGATTGTCGCGTCTGAATTTTCGATAACAAGTTTTTTGCTGTCGAGATGAACTATGTTGAATGTCACCGGGTTGGAATAGATTCCATACTGATGTATGGAGGGGATTGCGGTGACAATATCCTCTCCGTCGGTGGGGAAATCTATGCTGATTGTTTCCCCATTGAATGTGAAGTTGCCACGGGCTATGGTATATCCGGGGCTGGTGAGCTGACACGTGTGCATGTAGAAGCAGTAATATAGCTTCCCTTTAAGGATCTCCTCAGGAGATGCGGGGGAAACCTCACATATCTGCCATTGTCCGTCAAGATCGCCATTGATCGGAGATTTCTGACAACCGCTGATCAGACAGAGCAGAAAAACAGCTACATAGAGTACTCCACAATTTTGGATACCGGACCGGAATAATGTTGAAAAGCCTCTTCTCATGCTCATAAAACTTTTATTAAACCGGTCTTGCCGACAGTAAGCATTGCACCGAAGCTTCTTCCGAGCAGCGAACCGGCATCGGCGGCCACTCCCGCCTTGAAATACCAACCGTTGAGTTTAGCCGGTTTCCATCTCACTTCGGCGAGGAAGTTGAAATTATTGCGGATCTCATCGTAGGGCATATAATATGAACCCCAGTTTCTGGAGAATGAGAATAGGGTTTTCCATGATAGCTCCGGAAGGGGATTGCCGGCTAACCCGAAATGGTGTGCCTGAACACGGTTTGATGCAAAATCAGTGTCGTGGTCGGCATTATAGATCGGAGACATGATCAAAGGGTTTCCAATGCCCATTCCCCAATGCTGCCATCCGTTGTAGAGGTAATGGTTGTAGTAATTGTCTCGGCCGCTGACCTGTTCCGGAAGATCCGGGGTTTTGTCATTGTAGACTGCTCCGGTCTGGTCTTTGGTCGTGAGGTATTCATACACAAATGAAGAGACCACGGGATTTTTCGGGAATGCGATCTCGACTCCCCAAAGGCCATCTTTCCATCCATATTCAAAGGTCATCTGCGACTGGTCGTCGAAATAATGTTCGAAATAAGCTTTCACGCTCCAGTCGGCTTGCGGAGCCCATGTGAGTGCTATGTCGTAGCACCCGAGCATATTTCCCTGAATATTGGTCTGTTCTTCCTCCGGTGTCTCATTGCCGCCACCGTAGGGGAAGAAAGCCTTGAGCCAGTCTTTCAGGCCTGAGGGCATATCGATCACGACACCATTCTGATAAGATTTTCCTCCGAACTGAGTAGCCATCTCGATGCCGACTTCGGCAAGAAGCGGAAATTTCTCCCGGTTTCCACCACGAAGCCATAACCCTTTGGAATGATAGAGCACATCTTCAGCATGCTTAAGCCTGGGATTAGCCCAGTCTCGTTGCCATTTTGAATCGGAGAACATTCCGAAGGATACATATCCCTTGACGGAAAGCCACCCTTTTGTACCCCAGAAAGAGGCATAATCGAAGATTCCAAGACGGATCTGGGGTATTGGCATGGCATTGCCTGAATAGAGCAGGTTGCCCGATGAAATTTCCGAGTCACGGAACATCCCCTTGATTTCCTTGCTTCCGACGAGGGCATCGAGACAACGATATTTCACTTCGCCGTAAAGCTGATGAACCCGGAAAGGGGCTTGAGATCGCCAGGCACCGACAAGATCAACCCCCGCACCCCATGAGAAGCGACGCGACCCGTCGAGATCCTTGAAGGCGGCAGCCCTTACATAACCATTGTTTTTTTCTATGGAACCGAGTCCGGAAAGATTATTGACGAGCCAGAACGGGGTGTGCTGACCGGCTGAAACAGTGGCGTGCACCTCTCCTTCGTATCGGATGGTGTCATTGCTGGAAAAAGCATGTACCCAAGTCATAAGGGTGGCGACTAAAGAGATCAGACTGGCTTTAGACATCAGTTTTTCTATAAAACTATTTACATAACGGCAAAACAGACGTTTCATTTTAGGTCTTCCTAATAAAAGGAGAAAATAGACGTTTTTTGAATAGTGAGGAGGGTTGGAATTTGTAAGGAAAGTGTTAACTTTGCAACTCCAACAGAATTGAGGAGTAATCGCAAACAAACGGTTGCTTAAACTTATCGTGAAAGAATACTACATGAATATCTGGATAATAAAGGATCTTTTGGCATTTGCGATCTCATTCGTGCTTGCCGGAATAATTATTCCCCAAATTCTTCTAATAGCTTTCCGAAAGAATCTGTTTGACAATATTGACGAACGGACTATTCATAGGGGCATAGTTCCAAGACTTGGAGGGATTGCTTTTGCACCTGCAATCTTTTTTGCCCTTGCCTGTGTGTTAGGTTTTGACTTTCGAATCTCACCTACAAATGAATTAAATAACATTATTGAGGAAGGAATACCAATGCTTTTTATGGTATGTGCTGTCTTGCTAATGTTTCTTGTCGGTATTGCTGATGATCTTATCGGGGTGAGATACAGGGCCAAATTTCTGATTCAGATTTTTTCTGCTGTTTTCATAGTTGCTTCGGGATTGTATGTTGATAATCTATATGGTTTTCTTTGGTTACACCAATTGCCCGAATGGCTTTCCTGGATTGTGACCGGATTTGCTGTAGTATTTGTCGTGAATGCTATTAATCTTATAGATGGTATCGATGGATTGGCATCAGGTTTGAGTTCGGTAGCTTTCTTCTTCTACTCAACAGTTCTTTATAAAGGAGGAGATTACCTGTATTCAATGTTAGGAGCTGCTACGGTTGGAACTTTATTCCCATTCTTTTATTATAATGTCTTCGGCAATCCGACAAAACAGAAGAAAATCTTTATGGGAGATACAGGAGCTCTTACGACAGGAATGATTATGGTGTTTTGTGCAATATCAGTACTTCATATTCATGAGCCGGGACGAAATTTAACCTGCAATCCTATGGTGTTGGCGTTATCTCCGCTGATCATTCCTTGTTTTGACGTAGTAAGAGTATTCTTTCACCGTGTGAGCAAGCACAGGAATCCGTTCCTGCCCGACAGATGTCATATCCATCACAAACTGCTCGCCCTCGGATTCAACCAGCGCACGGCCCTTATCGTTATTCTTTCATGGTCGGCACTCTTCATCATCATGAACATGTGGATGTCTCCGGCTTTTAATCCGACGGTTATCATAGCCGTTGACGCTATTGTATGGATTGTGGTGAACGTCATTATCTCGCGTGCGATTGTCGCCCGTGAGAAAAAGATTCACCAGAAGCTTTATGATTGAAAATCAGTTTTATTATGTGGCCTTTTAAATCAGTAAAAAGTATAAAGGATTCCGGAGCCCTCAACGGGTTTACGGATTGTCATTCGCATATCCTTCCCGGTGTCGATGATGGCATCGCGACTATGGAGGAATCTCTTGAGGCTCTCAGGGCATATGAGGAGCTTGGCGTGAAGCGCGTCTGGCTTACTCCGCATATCATGGAGGATGTCCCCAATACCACGGCGTCCCTGCGTGCCCGTTTCGATGATCTGCAAAAGGCATGGACGGGTAATGTCGAGATCCGTCTTGCGGCCGAGAATATGCTTGATAATCTTTTTGAGTCACGCCTGGAAGAGAAGGATTTCCTTCCTATTGGAGAAGACGGCAACCATCTTTTGGTCGAGACCTCTTATTATAATCCCCCAATCGGTATGAAGCGTATCCTCGATAAGATCAAGAGTGCCGGATATTTCCCGGTTCTCGCACATCCGGAACGCTACCGCTATATGGAGAAGAAAGACTATAAGGAGTTGAAGGAGAAGGGTATCTACTTCCAGATGAATTATATGTCGCTTGTCGGCGGTTATGGTGAGACCGCCCGTGCCAAGGCTGAATGGCTCCTTGATCAGGGAATGATCGATGTGGCCGGCTCAGACATACACAATCTGGAGACAGTGCTCGACTGCATCGAGGAATCACCCAAGAAAAATTCCCATCTCACGGCTTTGCTTGACGTAACCCTCAACCCCAAGCTTAAGCTTTGAAAGATAGACTTTATAGCAAGATAGACTTAAGGGTGGATTGTTTTACTGATAGAAATGAAAATATTCGCATCTCACGATATACGGGAAATAGACAACGCTACATGTGAGGCACAGAACATCGACTCCCTCGAACTGATGGAAAGGGCGGCCGGTGCGGTGAGTTGCGAGATTATATCCCGCTTCCTTCCGAGCCAGCGCATTGTGGTCGTTGCCGGCCCGGGCAACAACGGTGGCGACGCTCTTGCCGTGGCCAGACTCTTATACGAACAGGGTTACAGGAAGATCGAGGTCTTCCTATTTAATGTCGTCGGCAAGATAAGCCACGATTGTGATGAAGAGAGGAAAAAGCTCATCACGATGGATGGTATAGACTTCACTGAGGTCAGGAAAGATTTCTCTCCTCCTTATCTCGGGGAGAATGATGTGGTCATCGACGGGTTGTTCGGGAGTGGCCTCCGCAAGCCTCTTCAGGGTGGTTTCGCCATGCTGGCCCGCCTTATCAACGAAAGTAATGCCTTCGTAGTCTCGATAGATGTCCCTTCGGGCCTTTTCGGTGAATGGAATGAGAATGTAAGCCGTCGCGACATGATTCATGCCGACCTGACGCTTGCTTTCCAGACTCCCCGTCTTTCATTCTTTTTTGAGGAAAACGCTGAAATCATAGGTGAATGGAAGCTGCTCGACATAGATCTTGATGAGAAAAAGATGAAGCAGATTCCGGCCGAGTTCATGCTGGTTGAGACACGAAGTGTCCGTCCTCTCCTGAAACCGAGGAGGCCGTTTACAGGAAAGCGTGATTACGGTTCGGTGCTGTTGATGGCCGGAAGTGCCGGAATGACCGGAGCGGCAGTATTGGCGGCAGGTGCCACGTTGCGCAGCGGTGCGGGTCTTGTGACAGTGCACAGCGGACGCGGCGGAATGCAGGTGGTGCAGACAGCTGTGCCTGAGGTACTCTTTGAACCTGACAAGCACGAGAACTATGTCACGGACATGACTATTCACCACACGCATCAGGCTGTGGCCGTCGGTCCCGGTATCGGCACAAACGAACGCACGATCGAGGCTCTCGGGAATCTGCTGAACAATTGCAAATCCCCCTTGGTGCTCGATGCCGATGCCCTCAACTGCATATCCATTCGTCCCGATCTGCTTCAGGTGCTTCCGCCACAGACCATCATAACGCCGCATATAGGTGAGTTCGACCGTCTTTTCGGAGAACATTCCAACTCGGAAGAACGCCTGAAGAAAGCCATAGATATGGCCCGTTATTACAATATCATTATTGTGCTGAAGGGGCATCGCACGGCAACAGTCCGTCCGACAGGACGTGTCTATTTCAATTCCACCGGCAATCCGGGAATGGCAACAGCCGGTGCCGGAGATGTGCTCACTGGAGTGATCGCATCATTTCTCGCACAGGGATACCGTCCGGAACATGCCTCCACTATCGGTGTCTTCGTGCATGGATTGGCCGGTGATCTCGCCGCAGAGGAAAAAGGTGAGTTCGGCATGGTGGCCGGTGACATTGTCAATTGGCTCGGGCGTGCCATAAGAAAGATTATGAGAAACTGACAAAACAAAATTTGATATGAGATATTTCAAGCATATACTCCTCACCGGCACCACGATTCTTGCCGGATGCTTACCACTATCGGCTCAGCAGACAAAACTGCTCGCAGCAGATAAACATAATGATTACGGACTCGTCTACACTCTTCCAAAGACCTCTCTTAAGATCACGGTTACGGCCACAAAGGAGGTGCGTAAGGCAGGTCCATATTATCAGTATGCCAAGAAATATATCGGCACTGACGATGTGGTCAAGGAGGATGCCGAAGTCTGGACAATCAATGCGGTGGATGTAGTCTCTTTCGGCAAACCGGATAAGGCTAACCGTTACCTTATGCAACTGAAACCGGGGGCGACAACTTTCATAGGTGTCGATGCCGATGGTATGTTGCTATCCATCAATACTAATCCGTGGCTTCCTGTAAAGGTTGATAAAGGTAATGCTCCGGGTGTGGAAGGAGAAGTCATAGCCGATAAGGAATATCTCCGCTATGTCGATGAGGATTTTATCGCCTCGCAGTCTCAGGCCAAACAGGCACAGATGCTTGCGGAGAGCCTTATGGAGATTCGCGATGCCAAAATATCACTTACCCGCGGCACTGCCGATCAGATGCCGACCGACGGACGCCAGCTTGAGCTCATGCTCAATTCCCTTACTCATCAGGAGGCAGCTATCACCGCAGCTTTCCTTGGCAATATCACACGCGAGACAGTAGTCAGGGAGTTTGTCTATACTCCCGAGGGTGATACTGATGACGTGCTCTTCAGGATGAGCAGTTTCGCCGGTTTTGTCGATGCCGATGACTATTCCGGAGACCCGGTCACGATCAAGGTGGAGGTGACCGATCGGGGTGACGTCCCGACCGATGCCAAGGGTGAAGCTAAGAAGCTTCCGAAGGATGCAATCGCCTACAATGTGCCCGGCGCAGGAAAATTCACCATCAGTCATAAAGGTGTCAAGCTTTTTAGCGGTGAGTTTGAGATTGCCCAGTTTGGTGTGACATTCGGCCTTCAGCCGACGCTCTTCAGCGATAAGAAGGCGCCTTCGTATGCAATATTCGATCCTGCCACCGGTGCTTTAAAGGAGATCGGGACCGTCTCGCAGACCGCGGAGTAACCATTCATCTCACGACTAATTAAAATTGGAATACATGGAGATGCGTCCGTTCACATTGTCGCAGTTTACCACTGCGATCGGTAACTCCATACGTGCGCGTGTGGAGTTGCAGGGGGCATGGGTCATAGCCGAACTCAGCGACGTCCGTGTGAGTGGAGGGCATTGCTTCATGGAACTCATCGAGAAGACAGAGTCCGGGCAAACGGTAGCAAAACTTCGTGCCGGAATCTGGGCTTCGCGCCTCGGTTATATCCGACAGAAATTCTACGCATCTACCGGAAGTGACATAGCAACAGGGATGAAGGTGATGATTGGGGGGGCAGCTACTTTCCATAATGTCTTCGGACTCTCCTTCAACATAGTGGATATCGATCCCTCCTATACGCTCGGTGACATGGAGCGACAGAGACGCGAAATTCTGCTCCGGTTGCAGAAAGAGGGAATCATCGATCAAAACAAGCGGCAGGAAATGCCTCTTGCGCCCCGAAGGATAGCTGTCATATCAGCAGAAGGGGCAGCAGGTTACGGTGATTTCATGAATCAGCTATTATCCAATTCCGATGGATTCATATTCTATCCTTTCCTTTTCGGAGCGGTGATGCAGGGAGAGAAAGTATCCTCCTCGGTGCGTTCAGCCCTCGACAGAATCGAACAGACCATTGATCTCTGGGATTGTGTCGCGATTATCCGTGGAGGGGGTGCCACGACAGACCTTAACGGGTTTGATGATTATGAACTTGCGCGGCGTGTCGCGACATTTCCATTGCCGGTGGTGGTGGGCATAGGACATGAAAGAGACCGCACGGTTCTCGACGAGATCGCGCACACGCGGATGAAGACTCCGACAGCAGTCGCCTCCTTCTTTATTGACTCAATGCGCGGTGCGTGGATGCGTGCGAGCCAGCTGACGGATTTCGTCACCCGTTATGCCTCTGACAGACTGGCCGGAGAGCGTAGGCGTCTTTCAAACGCCGAGTCTATGATACCGGTGATCGTTGATGCCTCCATCAAGCGCGCCCTTGCCCGTCTTGAAAGTTCCGGTCGGCTTGTAGCGACAGTGGCGTCCGGTAAACGTCCTTTAGAGGAACAGAAGCTACGCTCATTCAGTGAGCGATTGCAGTCGGCCGCTCAAAACGTGGTCAGAAGGAACATGGATCGGCTTGCAAGGCTCAATGATATGGTCAATGTGCTCAGTCCCGTCAATACCCTTAGGCGTGGCTATTCGATCACCAGGGTCGACGGGAAAGCTGTCACGGATTCCACCTCCCTGCAACCCGGCACTGTCATAGAGACAGAACTCCTGATGGGGAGCCTGAAGTCAAAGGTTGAAGAGATCTGTCCTAAAGACAATTAGTTGAAAAACAAATATTTCATATATTATGGAAGATATGACCTATAATAAGGCCATTGCCGAACTTGAGTCAATCGTGGCCAAAATGCAGAGTGATTCATGTGATATAGACAGCCTCGCGGGGTACACTTCGCGTGCTCTCGAACTTCTTGCATTCTGCAAGAAGAAACTTTTCGACACAGACGAGGAGGTGAAACGTTGCCTTCAGGAACTTTCCCTGTAATAGACCCTTTTTACTCGCGGCGAGACGGAGGTGAGTATCTCGTAAGGGATGGTGTCGAGCAAGTCTGACAGTCTCTGTACGGGTGCCTCTGGGCCGAAGATTTCCACAGTGTCTCCGACCTCACAGTCAATGCCTGTCACATCTATCATGCAGGCGTCCATGCAGATATTGCCTACCGTCGGAGCGTCCTTGCCATTCACCTTAACGGCTACGGCTCCTCTGCCGAAATGACGGTTCATGCCGTCGGCATATCCTATCGGGATGGTGGCGATGCGTGAATCCCTCTCCAGTAGACCTCGTCTACCATATCCGATGGTCTCGCCTGCTTTCCATTCGCGTATGGATATTATAGTGGTGCGCAGGGCAGAAACAACTTCAAGCGGTCGCTCGACACTTTCCGGAAGAGTGTTCGCTCCGTAGAGACCGATTCCTAAGCGAACCATATCATAATGATGATCGGGAAAACGGAGAATACCCGCAGTGTTGAGTATGTGCTTTTTTATCTCATTGGGGGTGTGTTGTTCAATGTATGAAGACATCTCCCTGAAGCGATCCAACTGAAGATTAGTGTAATCATCCATATCGAGACAGTCGGCTGTGGCGAGATGGGAGAACACCGATGCAATCCTTATCCCATGCTGTGATGAGATCAATTTAAGTGCCTCGTCAAGTTCATGTGGAAGAAGTCCGGTGCGATGCATCCCCGTGTCAAGTTTCAGATGCACCGGATAATCCTGAACACCATTTATTTCCGCCTCCCTGATCACATCCCGCAACATTTCCAGAGAGAAGATTTCAGGCTCGAGACGGTAGGAGAACATCGACTTGTAGTTGGCCACTTTAGGATTCATTACCATTATGGGCATCGTGATACCCCTGCGGCGGAGGGCCATCCCTTCATCAAGTACAGCCACGGCGAGGTAAGCAGCCCCGCAATCCTGAAGTGTCTTGGCTATCTCATAGCTGCCGGCCCCGTAACCGAAGGCCTTGACCATCGCCACAATTCCTGTCCCCTGAGGCAGATGTGACCGGAAATAATTATAGTTCGAGACGATGGCATCAAGATTGACTTCAAGCACCGTCTCATGCTTGCGGTCTTCAAGCATCTCACTTACCTTTTCAAACCCAAATTCCGGAGCACCCTTTATCAGGATTATTTCCTTCTCGAAGTCTGATGGAGACATCCGGCTCAGCATGTCGTCGGTCGTGAGGAAGAATCGTGAATCCTCAGGGAACAGATGAGCGTGAGCCTTGATTGAAGCTCCCACTCCGATAAAGCGGGTGATTCCTCGTTCAGACAAGAGTGAGGCCACCGCCTCGTAGACATCCATACCTTCCGTCGTCTCGTGGAGAATGTCACTGAGAATGACGACCGGGGCCTGTCCCGGCATGGCGCGCCGCATCATGAAATCCAAAGCAGGACGCAGAGAGGAAACGTCGCTCGTAAAAGAGTCATGGATTACGGAACATCCGTTAACCCCATCCGTCACATCAAGCCGTGTGCCGATATGATGCAGATTAGGCAATCCTTTCTCCACTATATCCGCGTTGAAGCCTGATGAAAGCACGAAAGTCATTACAGCTCCAAGATTCTCAAGGTCATATTGACGGCTGAGATTGACGGGGGTGACTCTTGTCTCGCCTTTCCATGTCCATTCGATGGATTTACGCCCGTCACTCATGGTCGATTCCTTAAGAAAGAGGGAAGCTGACTCATCCTTAAGAGACCAGCTGAACATGTTCCTGCCTTCGGAATATTTGGAAAGCACTTCCGGAAGAAAAGGGGAGTCGAGGTTATAGACTATTGTCTTTACAGAATCGGGAGCCGCAAGCAAAGCCTTCTCCTCCGCTTTATATTTTAGTGAAGGGAACCCTTCTGCGTGAGCATCTCCTATATTTGTTATGATGACTGTGTCAGGCCGGATGGCTTGCGCAAGTGATGCCATCTCCCCGGCTTGGGAGATACCCGTCTCGATAATTGCGAGTCTGGTTGAGGGTTCAATTTCCCAGAGGGAAAGCGGAACACCTATTCGGGAGTTGAAACTTCTCGGGGAGCGGGCTATTTCAGTATATGGTTCAAGAAGCTGGAAGATCCATTCCTTTACTGTCGTTTTTCCGCGGCTCCCTGTTATGGCAACCCTTTCCACCCCTTCGGGTATGTACCCTGTGGCAATTTTGCGGAGAGTCCCGACCACATCATCCACTAAAATAAATTCCGTATCAGATAGTCCCGCCATGTCTTCGGGAATTTCAGAGACAACGAAATGTCTCACCCCCTTGTCGTAGAGTTGACGCAGAAATTTATGGCCGTCGTTTCCACCGGGCGTTTTGATAGCAAAAAACAAAGAGGATTCCGGACGTGACAGAGACCGGGAATCCGTGAGGAGAGTATCGATGAGGGCTGTCGATTTAGTCTCGAAACCAAGATCGGCGCCTATTTTTGAGAATGGAATCTTCATAGAATCAAGACATAACCTCCTTGCCTGCGAAAAAGGAGATGAGGTTGCGTAGAAAAACTAATTCAAAATTAGGGATAAAAATCCAATCTGCAATAGCAATAGGGCAAAAAGTAAAGAACGAAAGTAACCGAAGTCAAGATTCTGAAAACTAAAACAGGGCATCCGACAAGTATCGAATGCCCTGTTATTTAATAAAACGAACTTTTAGATCACCCTTTTAGCGACTTTGTCGTTCCTGCGCTCGATCACTATCGTGCCGGGTTTCGGATTGAAGATGCGGACACCTTGTAAATTATAATACTCCACTTCGCCGGATAAATCACCGTCAATTTCCATCATACCGGTCAGCTTAAGCTGGCTTTGCTCGGATACGCCCTTGTTATATACAACCTCGACGGCATATTGCGACATGGGGATAACTTCACCTTCAAGTCTGAAACATGGCTCAGACAAAGGCTCGCCGTTAAGCTTTTCTCCCTCGCGATAGACATTATATCCTGCCACCTGAAGATTGTGGTCGATGGTTCCGGCCGGGATATAGGTGATGTCGTCAACCATCATCATGTAGGAGTCTACGGTATTGTGCCTGATGGCAAAGAAGAGTGATTTCTCCGGAAGTTCAACTGAGTAATTCTTCCAGTCTGTGGAAATATTCCTGAATTGTTTCAGGAGTATGAAATCCTCTTCTGCCATACCACTTTCTGATACAAGGACATCAAATGTCTCACCGTAAGATGAATCAAATGCTTTGGCATAGAACGAGACGGTCTGTGCATTTCCGCTGAGTCTCGGGGAAATCACCCAGTTCTCTGTTGCCACGTTCCCTTTTGAGGAGAAAGAGGCAAGATATTTATCACCCGATCTGGATTGGAGAGATGCCTGCTGGCGGTATTCGTTGCGGTAGCTTATATCGAACACGAAGAACGCTGCGGGATCTTCCATCCCGGGGAAACCGATTTTGTCATTTGCAAAACCGAAACTTGGCATGTTGTCGGCGTCATAATATACCCAATCACCGGAATGGACATACTCAAACGGTTCATAACCTTCGAAGTCTTCTGTAAGGGTTTCTCCGGCAGTGGCCGAGAGGTCGGGAGCATCCCATAAGAGCATTGTGCTGTTGTCTTGGGTAGCCTCACGAAGATTTTGCACCGAAGGGAGGGCAGGGATATGCACAAGCATGAGAGTCTCTTCCGAGACATTGTCATTCGCCTCGGCATCCTCTTCCCAGTCGATATTGGCGGAGAGGGTCATGAAATGCTTCCAGTCGCGCTGTGCCGTGAGGGTTACGCCAACTATTGCGTTCTCACCTGAAGCGAGGTTACCGACCTGTGCGCGTCCTAATTCCTCCTCTCCGTAGGTTATCACGACAAAGGCATCAGAAGGGATGACAGTTCCTTTGTTTTCCACACGGACATTGACCGTAAACTTCTGGCCGGCCTCGACATAACGGGGGGCGGCAACCTCACCGATAGCAAGATTGGGATATTCTCCCTCCACACCTTCCGAGACAGCAATATTGTCTACGTAAAGGCTATAGGTGTCTGCTTCGCTGATGCCATGCACTCCGAAATAGTAGGCTCCGGTCTGCGCCACGCGCACCTTGGCCTCATAATTAATGTAGTCGGTAGATTTAACAGTGACTGCTTCGATCACATTCTCTGTGAGCGCCTCAACTGTCGGAGCCGCTCCGAGCACAACCTCGAAAGTTTCCGGGTATGAGGTTGACTGACTCTTGGCATCGATAGAGAATGTGTAGATCATGCCTTCCTGCAGTTCAATTGCGGGTGTGACCAACCAGTCGTCCATGGCTCTGGATGATGATGCAGAAAGGCGCATCGCTTTCTGACTGGAGTTCCACTGCCATTTCTCGCTGTCCTCATTGGCATTGATGATGGTGAATGAGGAGGCAGACTGTGCATCCTCGAACGTCGCGGAATAAGGGGGTATGATCAGGCCGACCTTCATTTCTCCTGAAGAGGTAGCACGTGAAGTATTGCCCATATATGAGGCCGTTACCTCATAGTGGAAAGCCAATCCGGCTATATGGTTGGTGATATCCACAAAGGAGGTGGCCGGGATATTCTCTGCAACAGCCACATTATCGGGCATCCTTGTCACCGTATATGTGATAGCTTCCGGGTCAACCCATCCGCCGTTCACTCCGGTCTTTACTGCGCTCCATGAAATAAGATAACCCCCATCGGGATTCTCACTCAGGTTAACTTCTGCGGGGGCATCGGGAGTGTCCGCACCTGCCCAGACGTTGAGATAAGCTCTGGGAGACACACCTGAGGCATTCTCCACGGCGATTGTGAGATGTGTCATTCCGGCCTTAGCTACGCTGATCTCAGCCGTCACCATCTCGCCCGGTGCGGATGAGCCGGCTGCCAGTAACGAAGACCCCTGCTTTACAGTATAGTTCAACTGACCCGACAGCTTCCCGCCTCCATAAGTCTCCTCAGGAGCCTTGAATGTCACTTTACCTGCAAGATCTGCACCATTCCAGAAGGCTTCTGCATCGACCGGCATATCGGGGGCTTCATCGGCTGCCTCTGGTCCGGAGATATAAATTCCGGAAAACCATTCATTCCCGGGCATGTCAAACATCAATGTGGCCGTTGCATTCTCGAGGGATATTTCATATAATGCGCATTTGTCATCAGAATGAAGCGCATAGAACATGCGTCCACTTACCGGATCAATCGCCGCGGAGGTCATATATTGAGGTTTCAGACCCGTTGAGCCTACAAGGGTTGTGACACCATTCTCCTTATCAACACTCAGCAGATTGCCCTCCATATCTATTGCGTAAAGCTTTCCGTCGCTGCCGCATGCCATCGCATTCCAGGCATTGTCAAGGGTTGAGATCGATGTACGGCTTCCTGTCTCAGGATTGATAGTGCCGAATGTGGAGTCGGCAAAGGATCCATAGATGACCCCGGTGGTCGGATCAGTTGTAAGACAGCTTGCCATGGATTCCTGGCTTCCTGTCGGGTCAATCTTTATAGGTTCCCATGTCTCGGTGTCCCAAAGAGTATTGACCCAAAGCGTTGTCAGACCTATGTCATTGCCGAAAGATGCAAAATAGAGGTTGCCGGTTTTTGTGCCTCCCATCTGAGCTGACAGGCGGCTGTCAATCAATACAGGTTGAAATCCACCTTCACCGGATACCGGAATGCGGTACATTCCAACACGGGTCTTCCCTTTCTCCCAGCTGTCAGAGTAGAGGAGAGTTGCATAAAGCATGATGTCATGTTCTTTCGATGCTTTTGGGGAGACATAGTGAAGTACAATGGGTTCCTGCCATTCCTTGATCTCTCCTGCAGGGATAGTGAGGTAATAGTCGGTGTTTTCAAGCAACTCAACCGGTGCGAGTGTGCCGCTGTTGTTGCCGGGGTAAATACGCACAGTATTGTCGCCCCTCTTTTCGAGCTCCCATTCAGCCACAGAGACTTTCTGCCCTGTCGGTGAACCTGTTGTCAAGGTTATTTTTGTAGACCAGCTGCTCCTGACACTCACTGTGCCGGTGAATTCGATCGATACGCCATCGAATGTGGACATCTCCGCACCGTCTGCCGGGGTCATCGATACAATTTGGAGCGGGGGAGCCACAGGGATTGCTCCTTGATAGTGAAGCACTATTGGTTCCTGCCATTCCTTAATCTCCCCTGCGGGAATAGTGAGATAATAGTCAGTGCCTTCAAGCATCTCCACGGGTGCGAGATTTCCGCTGTTGTTGCCGGGATAGATGCGCACTGAGTTATCTCCCTTCTTTTCGAGTTCCCATTCGGCTACAGAGACTTTCTGCCCTGTCGGCGAGCCGGTGGCAAGAGTGATTTTTGTGGACCATGACGAACGGACGGAAACGGGTTGTGTAAAGTTCAGTACAACCCCGTCAAAACTCGCCACATTTGAATTGTCGGCAGGAACCGAACTTTCCAAAGCGATAGCCGAACCGGCTTCCGGGCCATAGTAATGAAGCACTATATCACTGGCATATTCTTTGATTTCACCCTTCGGGATAATAAGGTAATATTCCTTTCCTCCTTCGAAATCAATTGGAGACAGAGTGCCGCTGTTGTTGCCCGGATAAATGCGCACTGAGTTATCACCATTTTTTTCGAGCTCCCATTCAGCCACAGAGACCTTGGAGCCGGTCGGCGATCCTACTCGCACGTTAATATCCGTAGACCAGGAGCGTTTCGTCGTTACACTCTGGTCGAAAGTCAATGTGACACCCTCGAATTTATCCATACGGGCACCATCGGCAGGAGAACTCTCCAGAAGAGTCTGTGCATGCACGCCGATGGCCGTCAGACAACAGAGGAGTGTCATCAGCCATTTGTTAAATTTCATTTGTTAGGTAGTTTATTATATGTTTATGAAGATTTTGTGCTAAGACTGCAAATATAGTGAATTTTTTTAGAGTTATAAAATTATTAATGTCAAAACGTAAAAAATGGGTGCATATCACTACGCACCCGATTCTTCCAAAATCCCTCGAAACACATCGAAGGAATTTGCAGGTCCTAATCCTAATTTAACTATTAATCCATAACTTTACTAATGCAACAATAAAATTGTCAATGA
>CAZMHE010000009.1:0-38008 GCA_964566015.1 uncultured Sangeribacter sp.
CGGTGGCTCCGCCGATGCCGTCGCGCCCTGTGCGGCCGCCGAACATCAGCACCACGTCTCCCTCGGCGGGAGATTCGCGGCGCACATCCTCAGCCTTGACGGCACCTACTACGGCGCCTACCTCGAGGCGTTTCGCCACATAGTCGGGATGGAATATCTCGCGGACGTGTGTCGTGGCCAGACCGATCTGGTTGCCGTAGGAGGAATAGCCGGCTGCGGCACGCTTCGAGATGACGCGCTGCGGGAGCTTACCCTCGAGAGTATCGGCTACAGGACGCCATATATCTCCGGCACCGGTGACGCGCATTGCCTGATATACATAGGCACGGCCGCTCAACGGATCGCGGATGGCACCGCCGAGACAGGTGGATGCGCCGCCGAAAGGCTCGATCTCGGTGGGGTGGTTGTGTGTTTCGTTCTTGAACTGGAGGAGCCATTTCTCCGGTTTGCCGTCTACGTCTATGTCAACATAGATGCTGCAGGCGTTGTTCTCCTCGCTCTGCTCGAGATCTTCGAGCAGACCCTTGCGGCGGAGCCAGCGGGCGCCGATGGTAGCGAGGTCCATGAGGCAGAGGGGCTTGTTCTCGCGGCCGAGTTCACGGCGAATCTCGTGCCAGTCGCGGAGGCTCTGCTCGAGATCGGCGGTGGCAAATGAATCGTCCACGCGGATGTCGGTGAGTTCGGTCGTGAATGTGGTGTGGCGGCAATGGTCGCTCCAGTATGTGTCGAGGATGCGGAGCTCCGTCTCATTGGGATCGCGCCCCTCGGCGGTGAAATACTTCACCACCTCCATAAGGTCGTCGCCGTTCATGGCGAGCCCCATCTCCTTGCAGTAGGCGGGAGCCTTGTCGGCGGTGATATTGCGGAATCCTTCGAGGAGAGCCACGGGGCGTGCTGCGGCCCGCTCCGGGGCGGCGAGCACCGACAGGTCTTTCTCACGGCTCTCGACGGCATTGATCGTATAGTGGGCGATCTTCTTGAGGTCCTCTTCCGAGACGGTGTCATCGAAAATCATGAGGCGGGCGCTGCGGATCTCGATGTCGGCATCGGGCTGGATGAGCTTGACGCACTCCTCGGCGGCTGCCGCGCGCTGGTCAAACTGGCCGGGGAGCGACTCCACGGCTAAGTAGGGGCGTCCCTCGAAATCGATCTCCTTGGACACGGTGTCTGTGGCGGGTTCGGCGAAAACCTTCTCCGAGCTCTTCTCCACGAGTTCGGGTGAGAAGCCGAAGAGGTCGTAGACGCAGATGAGACGCAGGTTCTTTATGTTGAGGCCGAGATTGGAGTTGAGGTCGCGACGGAGGCTTTCGGCCTCGATGCGGTATGGCTCACGTTTCTCGACGAAAATTCTGTATGGGGTCATGATTTGTATATAGGATTGGGCTGATTAGTCAAGTGTAGAGGCGAGTACCTTCTCGGCCTGTGCTTTGCGGAAGTCATCGAGGCGTGCCTTGAGAGCGGCGTCAGTTACGGCGAGGATCTCGATTGCGAGGAGAGCGGCGTTCTTGGCGCCGTCGATAGCCACTACTGCCACGGGTATTCCGGAGGGCATCTGCACCATCGAGAGGAGTGAGTCGAGTCCTTCGAGGGAGCGTGCTTTCACAGGGACGCCGATTACGGGGAGGGTGGTGAATGCCGCCACGACACCGGCGAGGTGTGCGGCGCCGCCGGCTGCGGCGATCACGGCTCCGAAACCGCGTTCGCGGAGTGAGGAGGCCCATTTTTCAAGTTCCGCCGGAGTACGGTGTGCACTGAGCACTTTGATTTCTGACTCAACGCCGAACTGAGCGAGTGTCTCGCCGGCTGCTTTCATGACTCCCCAGTCGCTGGAGGAGCCCATTACAACACCAATTTTCACTGTCTTGACAATTTAATGGAAGCGGACGCCATGACTGTAAGGTCGTCAGCGTCCGCTTCGGTTTATATTGTAATATTATTTATGCAGATGATATTCATGCGCATGAATCCCCCGCGTGAGATCCCGGCAAAGCACACGGAGTGTCGCTCGCGGCGGCACGCGGTGTTTCCGGAACGCTCTGTTGACAAGCGCTTTCGCCTGAGATAATGCGAGTTGCAGTGGATGTATGCCATGAAGAAATGTTTTATGCCTCAATGGTACGGAGGCTTCTGCCGGTAATAAAGTGCAAAATTAATAAAAAAATATGAATTGCACTAATGCCTGTCGTGGTCAGCAAGTTTTTTCTTCAATAGAGGGAGAATTGTTCCGGATGATTGAGCAGGGAATCCGTCTGGGGCAATCAGGGAATGATGAATTTCTCGTGGAGTCTTGTTCCCTTGATTCTCAGCGAAACGTCAATCCAGTTCTCTTCATCAGGGAGGCAATCGGCGGCGTTGTAGGTGACCGATATGGCATAACCTTCATCTATGTGAGTCGGGACAATCCCTGAGGCACAGTTTGATTTACATTCGGGGCGGGCTGTCACCTTAAACGGGTGCCCTTTCAGCAGGACGCAAATTACAAGTTCCCCATTGCCAAATTCACCCTTCATAGTCAATCCTTTGTAAAGTTCCTTATAGCTTTTCTCGAGACTTTTGGCTTCGGCGAGGCGGACATTGTCAAAGAAATAGGCCTGCAGAGCCTCAAGACGTCCTATGGCATCCTGAATCTCATCGCTCGAGGAAACATTCCCGATAGCTGAGCGGAGCGCAGCCATTTCCTCTGTCTTGGCGCGGTCGGTTTTCTCAAACTCATCAGTCATGCGTGTAAGTTCGGATTCGTAAAGGGGGTAGCACACTGAGAAGACCACAAATCTGCGTCCGGTCTTTTTCTCCTCGCGTAGTTCCCAGTAGGTTCCCTTTGCGCGTGACAAGGAAATCCCTTTCAGGAATGGGAGAGTCGCGGCGTTGGTGTTTGTGCTCATGTCGAAACGTTCAAGCAGGGTGATGACATCGCCGTCATTCGCATGTGATGCCTCCTGGCTTGTGGAGTGGGTAATATTTGTGGCCACGGCTGAGATGATGCGTCGTTTAATCTCGAGTTCGGCCTCGCTCTGAGCCTGACCGAGATCGGGCCGTTCGATCTCCACAAGTATAGTGCCTTTGGGGAGTTCATGGAGCCATTCGGGTGTCTTCTTCGCGCTTTGGTCAACCACCTTATAGTCGGCGGAGAGTCCGGAAAGATTCCCGGCTGAGATAACGAGAATCAGGAGGAGGAGTCGGAGTGTTTTCATTTCACCTGAAGATTTCTGATTTCGACCTTGACTTTATAGGAGATGGAGAAAGTCATCGTGGCCACAGAGCCCGGATTTGACTTCACATTCTTGATCAGGAATGACACCTTGACAGGGACGCCTTCCGGATAGTCCATGTGTGTGGTGGGGAGAGTGGCAAAATCGCGGTATGTGTCACCGTCGGAGGAAATGGCGCGTTCAAGCGAGGTGAACTCGTTGTTGTAAGAGCCGTTTTGAGATACAATCTTGAGATCCAGGCGTATCTGCCTTGTCTCGGGTTGATAGACACAGTCGAGAATATTGATGTTCCACCCCTCATTGGAGTAGGTGATTTGTGGTTTTACACCTGTCTCGACAGGGGCTTCCGGAGCCGGAGCGGGTTGTGACGGGGCAGGTACTTCCTGAACCACGGGTACTTCCTTTATGACGGGTACCTCGACATAGACCGTGTCAGTCCTTGCTGCGACCGTGTCTTTAGGGGCAACCGTGAGTATAAGGGCTTTAGCCTCATCAGCGCATGGAGCGGTGGAAGGTACGGCGTAGAGCAGCTGGACGGCATCCGCGACATTCCCGGCGGCTTCCATTGTCCTGGCACGGGCAAGGACTGCATCGCAGTTCTGCTCGAAATGTGTGGCAATATTCTTGCGGGCCGTGCGTATGAAGCGGACGTAGACCGGATCTGTGACCTTGATACTCTTGGCGAGAAGAAGCTGCTGATCTCCCCCCACCTGCTTCACGGTGGCCTGAAGTGGCACCGTTACGGAATAATAAGAAGATCCGTCAAAGATATTGCGGGCTTCGAGGATGAGTTCCCCTTTCAGGACGGATACATTCTGCACGAGACCCTCGGTCGATTTCGACTCCGTGGCATTAAGCTGAGGCACGACGGCGAAGACACCGCCGATGCCGGCCATCCCTGCTGAATTACGGTCGAGTATCTGCTGCACTTTCGACCTTAACAGCTCAGAGGCTGCCTCGCTGATGCCGGTCTGGGCCGGGGGTGCGGCCACAAAATTCACCTCAGTCTGTGCGAAAACCGGAGTTGACGCGAAAAGGAGAGCTATGAGGAGGGATAAAAATCCCTTCGGGAAGATCGGTTTCATGAGTTTCATGGCCTGTCACTTTATGGTGATGATAATTTTCTGACCCATCGAGGTGACCGACACCTTATAGGCGTCGCCCAATTCCTTGCGGAGAAATTTCCTGAGGGCAGATGCAAAATTGGAGGTTGTGTAGCCGCGTCCCTTTTCCGCGTTCCATATCGGTATGTTGATATTGGCGGAGATGAACTTATCGGATGATACCCCCATGTCGTAGACCCCTCCGCAACTGTTGTCGGCGAGGAACGTCTCGAGCACATCCATGAATTCGTTGTCACCTTCGGGAGTAGGGGAGTCGAAATCCCAGTCGGCAACGTCCTGACTGAGATTGAACTCGAGGGTCATGCGGCGCCCTTCACCCACCATCCGCTTGAATGCGGCGTTTATATCATCAAAGAAATCCTTCTTCACTTTCTTCATGGCGAAGCTGACGAGTTCGGCCTGGTTTGAAGTGCGGTATTCGCCGCTGGCAAAGCTTTTTGCGGCAAGTTTCACCGCTGTCTGTTTCTCTACTGCGTCAATGGTGAGTGTGCATGAAGATACATTTCCTGAATTGGTGGTGACTACAGGATTGACTGTCACAATGATGTCGCCGGGTAGCTGTCGGAGCACCGTGCTGTGGATGTCATCCTGCACCCCGTCGTTCATAACGTCCGATGTCTTGGAGTTGGCGAGTATGGTGAGGAGGTCGGCGGTGCGGTAGCCGTTCTGGGCAAACAGTCCGGAGAGGTCGCTGACCACCTGGGCAGTGGCAGGAGAATCCTCGAGCACTTTCTTCATGGCGGCGAAGCCGTTGTCATCACCCTTGACGTAGGGAACGACTACAACCGTGGGATTGAGTGCGGCCGTCACTTTCGGGCTCTGTGCTCCGCTCCACGCGGGGTTGATCGTCACATTCTTTATGCTCGCCATATATTTGGCAAGCTGATCGACACGCACGGTCATCCGTGACGTCACCTGCTTTACATGGTTGACCTTGGTCTCGTTCTCCTTAGCCGGTTTCCCTACGATATAGCGGTTGAAGATACCTTCCTGGAAGAAGCGGTCTTCGATGGCGGAGGGGAGGTCAGATACGATGGGCTGACCGTCATGCAGACCGGCTACTCCACGTGTCAGGATTACATTGAAGCATCCGATGACGGATTCGTCAAGGGCGTCACCACCCTTCTTCTGTGCGCAGATGATGCGGAAGGTGGCCTGGTCTCCGCTCTGCTCAACCAGGGAAACCTCAGCGTCGGGATATTGGGCGGAAGCTGTGAAAATGCAGAGTAAGCAGGAAAAGACTGCGATTATGTTTTTTGCTGAAAGAGTCATAGTCATTTTGAAGTTGCGATCATTGGATACTGCTGTGCGTTAAGGGTGACGTAGATTGCTTTCTTTCCCTCCTTCACCTTGCAGAGGGAATATTGCGGCTGAACGTCGACAACCTCCACAAGACCTATTATTCTGCGTTCCACGATGCCCTCCTCCTCTATGAGGGCACGGATGTCGAATTTGTCACCCTTGTGAACACCTTGGTCGGAGCCGAGTTTGATATAGACTGTCTCCGCCCTGTCTTTCTTTACTTCACCGTATTTCCATACTTTACCCTCGAGCGGAAAAGCCTCCCCGATAAAGGAACGCATTTTCTTCGGGATTGTCTTCACCCATGCGGATACTGCCTCGTCAGCTGAAGGTGCGGGGAGGGGGGAAGAGAAGTCGAGGAGCCCCCCATCCTGAAGACGGAAAGCCTCGGTGTGGGCCATTGTGCCTTCGTTGGAGTCGATGAGTTTGAGAGTAAAGTTGATGACAGCCTTGTAGGTGTATATGATGTTGCCGTTGCCGTCACGCTTGGACACTTTCTTATCGTCTTTAGTCTCCGTTTCCTCAGTTTTTGTGATGTCGATCTGATCCACCGTGCCGGTGAGGACGAAGTTTGCACCCTGCTGACGCTGCACGGCGGTACGCTCCATGTCACCACCCGACGAGACCCCTGCCTCGCGGCGTTTCTGCTCCTGTGCGAGAGCTGACTCGGAGGTCGCATCGATTATCGTTGCACGTTTTGACTGCTGTAGAGCTGACATCACGCTGTTGCGGATAAGAGCGGCATATTTTTCGTCAACGCTCTGCGGATGTTCGAATTGAGTTACGAGAACATTGGGTTTCTGACAAGCCTCTTCATCCTGTGCCATTACTGCAAGGAATGGGGTGAGGATGAACAACAGCGATAGGAAGAATTGTTTCATGATATGGCTGGTTTAATAATTTAGCTAATGTTTGATTCCCGGGAAAGTCCGGCGGGTAAAATTTCAAGACACTCCGGGCAAGCCATAAGAGAGTGAATAAAAAATTTTTACAAATCTAATAATAATATTTCGTTTTTGCAAATATTAACGAATAAAGGTGCGTGAATGCAAAAATCGCGAATATGCAAAGTATACTTTGCGGTAAATGATGGGTTAATGCCGGGTATTGATGGTAATTGAGGAAAAATAGGTAAATTTGAAACTTCAAACGAATATGGTTAAGGAGAGATGCCAGGGATATGTGCGTCGGCATCTTTGCAGAGGTTGGCAATGACAACCTGTTCTATCGATAAACGTAACATTTGCAGCATGAAACGCATATTATATTTTCTCTTTATATTGTTAGCTGTCAGTCAAAGCATGACGGCTAAGATCAGTCATCCTTCACTTTTGTTCACCCCGGATAGAATCGAGGCTGCCAAGAAATCAATACGGACAGATAAGTCGCGTGCCGAGGCTTGGGAATCGATAAAGGGGGAGGCGGATCGTCTTCTGGAAAGAAACGATGTAAGGAGAATGGAATATCTTGCACTGGCCTATCAGATGACGGGCAACAAACGGTATGCCGATAAGCTTCGTGCCATGTTGCTTGATGTAGTCAAAATTCCATCATGGGGTGACTCAGAGATGATGATGCGTGAGCCGGCGTGGAGGAGTGAGCTTCAGATGGCTCATAAGTCATTTCAGTTGGCTGTGGCTTATGATGCCGTCTATAATGACCTTACAGAGTCGGAACGAAAGATGATAGCTACCGGACTCTGGAGACTTGCCGGAGAACCACTCTTAGGAGATTGGCTTCTTGAGCCGACACGTATTCATTCCCTTAATTCCATGGGGCACAACTGGTGGACTTCATGTGTGGGCATGGGTGGTCTTCTTGCCCTTTCAATCTCCAATGAGGTGCCGGAAGCCGCGGAGGCAGCCCGCCTTGCCGTTGAGTCATTGCCTGAATGGTTCGGGTTCGCCGGTGACGAGATTCAGAAGAAACCGAAAACTTTCGACCGTTCAGGGGGGATGTATGAGAGCATCAATTATGCCTCATTCGGCATTGCCCAGGCCCTTCTTCTGCGTCTGGCGTGGCTCAACAGTCATCCCGGTGACAGATTGCCTGAAATTGAGCAGATAAAATATATCCCCTCCTTCTTTGCTCAGGTATCGTATCCGCGCACGGGTGAACTTCATAGTATCAATTTCGGTGACAGCCATAAGAATGTCACGGGAGAATGGTCGATGATTCTTGCTTATGCGATGGGTGTGAAAGATCCGGTTACGCTATGGTATATTAATGAGTTGGTGCCCGGCCAATTCCGCGAGGGCCTCCCTCTTACATTCCCTATGGGTTTCCTCTATTCTCCCGATACATCTAAAGCTCCTTCAGATCCCGCTCTCCCAACCTCAAGGCTTTGGGAGGATTTCGGATGGGCTACCATGCGAGATTCCTGGAAGAAAGATGCCACAATGCTCGCTGTCAAAAGCGGAATGACATGGAATCATTCTCATGCGGATGCCAATTCGTTGATTCTCTTTCATAAGGGTGTGGATATTATCAAAGATGCGGGGAACTGCTCCTATGGGCAACCGGAATATCGCAACTATTTCTTCCAGAGCGATGCCCATAATGTCGTCAAATTCAACGGACAAGGTCAGCCTAAGGCTCAGCAGTATCATGGCTCTCCGCTGCCGGGTAATGTAAGCGATCTTCTCGACAGCGGCAACGTGAAATATGTCATGGCAAATGGTTCCGGCCCGATGTCGCGTTGGTTGTCACGCAATTACCGTCATTTCCTATGGCTCGGCAATGTAATTTACGTGGTAGATGATATAGTGTCACACGAACCCGGCACATTCGAATGGTTGTGGCATCCCGGAGGGGAGGTGAGGAAGAGAGGGGGTGATCTTGAAATCACTTCCGGAGAGTCTTCAGTTGTATTGAGACCACTCTATCCCGAACCACTGGTCCCAAGCGGGTATGTTCATGATTATCCCAATATGCTTTGGTGGGAAGAGATAGACGGTCCTACGGAGGATCTCAAGGGAACCGAGCGGTATTATTCATTCCATCTGCCTAAGACTACCGATCGTATAAAGGGTGTCACCGCAATAATCCTCAAGGACAAACCTGAGCAGACAGATCTTCCTGACATGAAGCGTCGTGAGGGGAAAAACTGGATTGGCTTACGCTCTGTGCACAATGGAAAAGTGACTGATATTTATATCAATCAGTTGGCAGATGGATCATTGATGCATCTCAATTCATGGATTGATGCGGATGGATGGGTTACCGATGCCTACATGCTTGCCGTCACATACGATGAAAATGCTGATCCAATGAAATCAGGGGAAGTCACTATGATTTACGGGAGTGCTCTACGCAATGGAACGAGTGTCATTCATGGTTCCCGGTCAAAGAAGAATCTGACAGGCTCTTTGCATAACGGTAAGCTAAAGGTCAAAGCCTCCTCAACACCGTCACGACGAAACTGATTTTTATGAAACACACCCAAATAAGATAATTTCAACTATATGACGATTAAGAGAATAATATTCATATCCGGGCTAATATTGTATGCACTGGCTCAATTACACTCCTACGCCGGTGAATCGACTGTCAGATTTGATTATCTTGGAGGGAAAGCCGGTAAGAGGGTTGGCCTTAGATTGCCTAAGGGACACCGGGAAGTTAAGGCTATCCTTTATTGTCATCAGAATATGACTGAGGAGGTTCTCTTCCGCAGCCGATTATTCACGGAGATGATGGATAGTCTCGGGGTAGCAATGGCTTTTGTGCAGTCAGGTTCCCAGAACTGGGATGTCGCCGATGGTTGTCAGGAACGTTTTGACAGTATTATGCATACTCTTGCGAAAGAGACAGAGCATCCCGAGCTGGAGAGGGCGCCGATTATCCCGTTCGGACATTCGGCCCAGGCTACTTTCCCCTGGAATTTCGCGGCATGGAATCCGGAACGTACACTCTGCATCATCTCATATCATGGTGATGCGCCGCGCACCAATCTTTGCGGCTACGGACGTGCCAATGTTGAATGGGGACGGACTCGCAATATCGACAGTATACCGGGTCTGATGATAGAGGGAGAATATGAATGGTGGGATGCCCGCGTTCGCCCGGCGTTGGCATTCCGCATGATGTATCCCGAGAGCCGGATCAGTTTCCTGTGTGATGCAGGCAAAGGGCACTTCGATCTATGCGAAAAAACTCAGGAGTATATCGCCAGATTCATCGGGAAATCTTTATCAGATCCCCGCCCTGCAGGCGGAGAGTATTATTCCCGTTGGAAAGAAGATGGCACGGAGACAGATGATCCGCACGAGCAATTCTGGTATCATGATCGTGAGATGGTGGATCTGACTCGTGCCCGCTATCGCGAATCCTTCGGCAAGAAAATGCAATATCTCGGAGCCAAAGTCAACGGAGAAGTCATTCCCTACGACACGACGAAGCATATCAAGATGTCAGCGAAGATTAAAGGTGATACATTCAAGGTAGAGCCGTACTATTCAGATGAGATGCGAGGTAAAATCGTCAAGGAACATGGCAATGCACATCCCAGAGTAGTGCTGATTTCCGGACCTGCCATACAGACCGGTGAATATGAATTCCGGCTTGATCCCGATTATTTCGGTGAGGATCCGGAGAGACTCTGGTCCGGCATCACCGTATGCCTTGAGGCAGATGGCGATGACTGCTTTAAATCTGTTGTCCAGGAACTTAACCTGCAAATTGAGAAATAACGATTTAAAAGACTCCGGAGGATTGCGACAAAAACACAATCTTTTTTTAATCTGATTAGGTAAAACAATGCGGTTTACGCGAATATAAGGATGAAGGCTCATATGAGTCTTCATCTTTTTTTTGACTGACGAAATCATGAAACAGATATTAATGTTGCTTCTCGGAGTGCTTGTCTTAATGGCAAGCGGGACTCAGGTTGTGGCGGCGACAGCCCCAAAGGTATTGTCGCTCAAATCACCTGACGGGCGCAAGGAGGTAAAGTTTGAAAAGCCCGGGAAGGAATTAAGTTATTCACTCACAGTAGACGGCGAGGTAGTGATACTTCCTTCGAGAGCGGGCCTCGACCTCGACAACCGTATCTGGGAGATGGCTCTCGGTAAAAGAGACCTCGCTCAACCGGATTGCTGGATGGATCTTCTTACGGTTGACAGCATCTCCGTGGCTCCTGCTGTCGACTCCATCTGGACACCACTTTACGGCGAACGTTCCCGTGTACGCGATCATTTCAACGCCGCGACGCTCCATATGTCGCGGAAGGATAAGAGCGACTATCGTCTTGATGTGCAGGTAAGGGCTTACGACGAGGGGATTGCATTCCGCTATTTCTTCCCCGAACACCCTGCGGCTATTTTCCATAAAGTGACCGGGGACCTGACTGATTATACTCTCCCTGAAGGGACAATGGCCTGGAGCGAGGAATGGGCTCAGGCTCCCTTTGCATATCAGCCCGTCGATAGCATCACACACCCATCCGAACGCGCCCTGACGATGGAACTCCCTTCCGGCAAATGGGTTGCCATCCTCGATGCCGACACCGACGACTGGTGTCTCACAAAGTTGCAGAGTCGTGAAGGCATGTCAGGGACGCTCGGATCGGTGATGTATTCACCCGTTGACATAGTCACTTATTACGCCACCCCCTGGAAAGTGATAATGACTGCCGATACTCCCGGTGAGCTTATCGAAAACAACGACATCATTCAGAATCTCAATCCTCCTTGCGCCATAACCGACGCGGCAGACTGGGTGAAGCCCGGTAAGATAATGCGCGAAACCACCATCTCTACCGAGGGCGCGATTAAGACAATCGATTTCTGTGCGGAGCACAATATCCCCTACATGCTCTTCGACTGGCTGTGGTATCTCCCTTGCACATCTCATGACGGCGACGCCACGAAGGTTGTAGATAAACTCGATATGCCTTATGTCGTCGATTATGCCCGGAAGAAAGGTGTCGGCATATGGCTTTACGTCAACCAGCATGCCTTGATGAAGCAGCAGAAGGAGTTGCTTCCCCTGTTGAGGGAGTGGGGAATTGTAGGGGTGAAATCAGGTTTCGTGCAATACGCTTCCCACCGTTGGGCAACATGGCTGCATGATCTTGTGCGGGATGCCGCCGACAATCATCTCCTTATGAATATCCATGACGAATACCGTCCTTCCGGATTCTCACGCACGTATCCTAATCTTCTGACACAGGAAGGGATACACGGCAACGAGGAATGGCCTGATGCCACACACAATGTCACTCTCCCTTTCACCAGAATGTTAAACGGGGCTGCCGACTACACCATCTGTTACTTTGACAAGCGTCTCAAAAACACTCATGCCCATCAATTGGCCGCATCGGTCGTGTTTTACAGCCCATTGCAGACGATACTCTGGTATGATACGCCCGACCGTTATCACGGCGAGCCGGAGATTGACTGGTTCGAGCACTTGGAGACAGTCTTCGACGACACCAAGGTTCTTTCCGGATATCCGGGACGCGATATAGTCATGGCCCGCAGGAAAGGAGATACATGGTTCGTCGGTGCAATGACCAACAATGATTGTCGCACCGAGAAGATTTCTCTCGATTTTCTCGATCCGTCCAGGACATGGCTTGCGCGGGTCTACACTGACAATCCTGACGTGAAGACCGCCACGCAGGTAGCAGTAGCCGACTATGTCGTGTCTCATGATACGGTGCTTACACTACCTTTGAAAGCCGGAGGTGGTGCGGCAGTGAGAATAAATCCCATTGATAAAAAGGAATCAAAAAGATACAAGAGATATAAATGAAATTGTTAAGTGCCTTGACTGTCATGGCGGTGGTAGCCGCAATGGCAACATCGTGCGGAAAGCAGACGCAACAGACGCTCCTGAATACATCCGAGTGTTTCGATTATTGTCATACTCATGTCCTGTCAACCTTGGCCGAATTGAGAAAGAAGGGTGGCGGGGAGATAGACCATACCATGATGCCCCGCAATGTGGCTCCTGACGACAGCCTCTGGCAGTGTCGTCCCACATGTGCCGAGGAGTGGTGCAGCGGTTTCTGGCCCGGTGTGCTCTGGTATGATTATGAGGCCACGGGAGATACTGTCGTTCTTGCAGAGGCAGACCGCTTCACACGCTCACTGAAGAGTGTGGTGGAGGCTCCGATTTTTGACCATGATCTTGGTTTTCTCATTTATTGCAGTTATGGCAACGGCTACAGGCTAACCGGGAGAAAAGACTATAAGGAGGTAATCCTCGCGGCGGCCGATTCACTCGCCACGTTGTTCAACCCAACGGTGGGGACTATCCTCTCTTGGCCGCGCAATGTCGAGATGCTAGGGGGTCACAATACCATCATGGATAATATGATCAATCTCGAGATGCTTTTCTGGGCTGCGCGTAACGGAGGCAATCCATATCTCCATGATATTGCCGTGAAACATGCCGAGACTACTATGGAACATCATTTCCGTCCTGATTATACCTCCTATCATGTCGCTGTCTATGATCCGGATACGGGTGAGTTCCTGCGGGGATGCACTCATCAGGGATTTGCCGATGATTCAATGTGGGCGCGTGGACAGGCCTGGGCCATATATGGCTACACAACCGTCTATCGGGAGACGAAGGATCCGAAGTTTCTTGATTTCGTGCAGAAGGTTACGGATGTGTATCTTGAACGACTTCCTGAAGACCATGTGCCATACTGGGATTTTAATGATCCGGCTATTCCGGTGACCTCACGTGATGCGTCAGCGGCATGTGTCGTGGCTTCCGCGCTGCTCGAGCTCGGAGAATACGTCGGAGGGGAGAAAGGTGAACACTACATACAGGAGGCGAGGGAGACCCTTGCGTCATTGAGTTCCGATACATATCTCTCAGGAAAACACAATAATTCCTTCCTCATGCACTCTACAGGACATCGTCCTGCAGGAAGCGAGATCGATTATTCAATCATATACGCCGATTATTATTATCTTGAGGCTCTCAACAGGCTGCAGAAACTTGACAACTTGACTCCTGTCCCCGCAATTTTGACGTCTGTTCCTACGTTGCTAAAATAAAACTGATCTCACCAGAGGGCGCGAGGTGACAGAGACTCAATAAATATCCTTATTGTTCTGGCGATGCTTCTCATAGCGTCGCCTGCTTTTGCAGAAGGACGTTTCTTTAAAAGAATACCCAAGGCAGAGGGTCTTGAAACAGAGACCTACACCACATACGACGTAGCCCGCAGCAACGATGGGTTCGTCTGGCTTGCCACCGACCACGGACTCCTTCGTTTTGATGGCGAGCATTGTGTGTCGGTTCCTTTTCCCGGCCACACCGGTGAGCGTGTCGTGGTAAGGACTGTCACGCCGACAGAGAGCGGAAGTCTGCTTATAGGGACCAATGCCACAGTTTATCTTCTTGATACCTTTGGCAAAGAGCCGACTTTCAAGACTTTGCTTGGTGGCCGTTCGTTTCCGGCGACATCTTCCCTTTACCTTCCGGGTAAATTTTCGGTGATAGGTGGTGATGAGGGTCTTATGCTTTTTGATCCCGCCACCGGGGAGGAACGCCATATTCTTGTGGGGAGCGACGTGCTTGATCCCTCCAATAAGATAAAGGATATTGCAGTCTCGGATGAGGATCTGCTGTTGCTTACAGCCGGAGGAATATATAGGCTGAAAAGCTCGTCGCAGAAAGTCGTGCCGGTGTCCGCTTCCGATAAATTGTTGAAACTTGAGGCTACGGCGATTGCTTCAGCTGATGGAAAAATCTATATAGGCACAACGAGTAAAGGGGTGTGGAGACTTGATTCCGCCACCGGCCGTCTTGACGAAGCCTTCGATTTAACACATGGCAATGTTGTGACCGATCTTGAATTGAGTCCCGACGGGAGATATATGTATATCGGCACGGATGGAAGCGGGGTTATCAAGGTCGACCTGTCAGACGAGAAGGTCGTCAATATATCCCGTCATTCAAAAACTGATCCGGTAAGTCCCAGATGCAATCAAGTCTATTCTTTGTTCGCTGACCCCGGAGGACATATCTGGGTGGGCTATTATCAGAATGGAGCCGACTACACCCCCTCCTGGAACGGCCCTTTCCACCTCGTTGACAATCCGGATGCATATAATACCCGTGGAGTACCCGTACGGGCCCTGGCGATCAAGGATGGTCGCATCACGATAGGTACACGCGAAGGTATTGTCGTGTTTGAGCGCAACTGTTCCACCGCTTGGAGACTCAGCACTCCCCAATTGCGCTCAGATATGGTGATCTCGCTGCTTGAACGTGAAGGGAAAACGTATATCGGCACATACGGGGGTGGCCTCCAGATACTTGATCCGGTTTCAGGCAGCCTTGGCGACCTCCCCGGTGCGGAGTCATTCCCGGTTTTTAAAAACGGCCATATTTTCTCCATGGCGGAGGATACTGAGGGGAACCTTTGGGTAGGCACAAGCGATGGCCTTTACTGTTTCCCGCGCAAGGGAACTCCCAGAAGCTACAACTCTTCGGGAAGCCAGATTCCGGATGACAATGTCTACGGCATATTTTTTGACTCGGAAGGTAAAGGATGGATATGTACCCACACGGGATTGTGCATCTATGATCCGCGTCAGAAAAGGTTGCGTACCGATCTGTTCCCGAAATCCTTTCCAAATGCCGTGCGCTACAGAATGGTCTATGAAGATTCATCCCGGAGGCTCTACTTTATCCCGGAATCCGGCATGGCTTTCTCCTCGGAGCTGAATATGTCCGGAATCCGCAAGATAGAGAGTCCATTGCTCGATAATGCGGATGCGAAAGGGATTGTAGAGGACATGTATCATAATATGTGGCTGACTACCAATCGCGGACTTTTCCGTATCGACAGCAGTGAGAATGTGATTCGTTACGGACAGGCTGCCGGGCTCCCGTCTCCCTCCTTCCTTCAGGCGCAGCCTTTGCGGGATGATATGGGCAACATATGGTTCGGCAATTCGGATGGCCTTGTATGTCTTTCGGAATCAGAGATTGATCAGACGGTTGAGGAATCTTCACCATTGGTGCTCTCCTATATAAAGGTTAACGGTAAGCTCCGGGATATCCTGTTGCAGAAGGATACGGCAACAGATCACTATCACATCAACTTAGGAAGATCCTCAGATTCTGTCCAGCTCTATTTCACAACTTTCTCATATGCAATCGAGGATCCCGAGTCTTATCTGTATCGCCTCGATGATAAGGAATGGCAGAGTTTTTCGGGGAATCTTGAGCTTTCACTCTATGAACTTTCACCTGGTACACACAGACTGCTTGTCAAATCAGCTAATGCCACGGATGCGGATGCCCCGTGTACAACTGTTGATATCAGTGTCCCTTATCCTGAATGGTGGTATGTCGTAGGTGGACTCATATTGGCATTATTGCTGACAGCATGTGTCGTCTGGGTTCTTGTCTTGCGTCGCCGAAACCGGGAGCCACAGACAGCCGAACTTGAACAGGATGTAATGCGTCTGCCTGATGCTGATCTCTCACCGGTGGAGACAACGGTGGTGGCACCGAAGCAGAAATATGCCTCCAATAATCTCCCCGTCTCGGAGGGTAAAGCCATAAAGAGAAATGTGGAGAGGATCATGAAAGAAGAGAAACCATATCTCAATCCTGATCTGAAACTTGCAGACCTTGCATCTCTGGCCGGAATATCGAGCCATAAGATGAGTCAGTTCTTCAGCCAGTGCGAGGGACAGTCATTCTACGATTATGTCAACACCTATCGCGTTGAGGAATTCAAGAAGATAGCCAAGGATGAGAAAAACCGCAATCTCACTCTGAGCGCCATGGGGGAACTCGCAGGTTTTTCCTCAAGGGCAAGCTTTTTCAGGTATTTCAAAAATGCCGAGGGTGTCTCTCCCGGCGAATACCTGAAAAGTATCGAAAGAGACCATTGAAAAGTCTCACATAATTGTGTGAGAAAAGTGTCTCAAAAAATTATAGTGTTGAAATTTAGTATGTTGACAAAATATTATTTCATAAAATTATCTGATATGTATTAGGTATCAAAAACCTTTGACGCAAATCTGAAAGAGTCTAATTTTGCCATCGTTAACCTTAAACCCGTGGAACTTAAACAGCATTCCCATATGGCAAAAGACTTTCAATCCAACTCCCGCTTCATAGAGAGATTCTATTCCTGCCGCTCTCAGTTATTGAGATATGTAAGTCGCCGGATCAACTCTTCTGATGATTCCGAGGATATAGTTCAGGAGATTTATCTGCGCTTGCTCGAATATCCCGATTCGATACAGGAGGAAAAGATACATTCACTTTCGTCCTCCATGGCAGCCCATATGATAGCCGATTATCTTCGTCGTAAATATGTACGTAGCCGCGTTCACGCCAATATGATTGAGACGGCAGTAACGTCAACCGATGAGACAGAGCAGTCGGTGATTGGAAGAGACCTTGAGCGACTCGAGAAGAGAAGTCTGGAGCGAATGCCACTCCAGAGGCGTCTGATCTATATGATGCGTATGCATGAGGAGAAGACCAATGGAGAGATCGCCCGGGAGTTGGGAATCTCCGTTCGCACGGCAGAGAATCACTACTATGTCGGAATACGCCAGATGCGCTCCTGTTTTCTGCAGGCAATCTGAGATTCCTTGAGAGGGATCTTTGGAAAAATGAGGGTTCGATTGAGTAATCTTTCATAAGTTGTGCGAAATAAAATGCATAAGGAATAATATCAAGGACTAAAACTTAACTCATGAAATCATCTTTCAGTTTTAAACAGGGTTCGTTACCTATAGCCTTGTCTTTAGCTATGGGGGCCATTGCCTGCAGCGGATTTGTATCGACTGTCTGTGCGGCTCCTGCAGCTGCCGGACAGGTGTCTCCCGCCGAGGGTAAGATAACGGGAACGGTTACCGATACAAATAATGAGCCTATAATCGGGGCTACAGTGATGGTAAAAGGGACACATAACGGTGCCGTCACGGATATTGAAGGAAACTTCACCCTATCCGACGTCACGGGGAAAACCCTTGTCATCAGCTATGTCGGAATGCGCACTCAGGAGGTGCCTATCAACGGACGTTCAAAAATCGATGTCACCATGTCGGAAGATGCCGCCATGCTTGATCAGGTTGTCGTTGTCGGCTACGGTTCTCAGAAGAAAGAGACCATGACAGGTGCGGTCACGGCGATCGGAAGCAAGGAACTTGAAGACAAGGGTTCACTTTCGAGCCCTTTGCAGGCTCTTCAGGGACAGGTGCCCGGTGTGATCATCACGCGTAATTCCACTGCTCCCGGCGACGAGAGCTGGGGCATGACTCTTCGCGGCAAGTATTCCAAGAACTCTGCCGATCCTCTGATTATCATCGACGGTGTGGAGTATGAAAGCGTCAATGAGCTTCGTCTTCTGAATCCCTCGGATATAGAGTCGATCAACTTCCTTAAGGATGCCGCCGCCTCCATCTACGGTTCAAAGGCTGCCGGCGGTGTAGTGCTGGTCACCACAAAGAAAGCGAAGGATGGAACATTCAGGGTTGACTATTCGGGATCTGTCACCGGGAAGTTCAAGGGTAGGGTTCAGAAAAAACTCAATCTTGGACAATGGGCTGATGCCACAATCGAGGCCCTCACCAATGACGGATATGATAACTCTTACGTATGGATGAAATATGCCAATTTCGCCAAGGCTTATCAGAATCACTATCTCGATTGGAACTATACCGGAAATCCTTTTGACGGAGCTTTCTCCGACACCAATGATATCACCTTCTTCGATACGGACTGGGATGACATCCTCTGGGGAGATGCGGTGAGCACTCAGCATGAGTTGGCCGTGACCGGCGGACGCGATGGTAACACGGTGCGTCTTTCGTTGGGTTACCTTTATGACGACTCCAATCTGAAATGGGGAAAAAACAACAATAACAGATATAATTTCCGTCTCTCCAATTCGGTCGACTTTACCAATTGGTTCCATCTCGAATCGGTCGTTGGCTACAGCCGTCAGGATCAGGTGGCTCCGACAATGATTGAGGCTGCCCTGAATGCGGGCCAGCAACCCGGTTTCCCATCCTCGACAGTCAACGGACTTCCCTATGGCTGGGGAACCTGGAAGACTCCCAACTGGCAATGCGAGGAGGGAGGCGAGAACAAGTTGAAAGTGTCTTCAGTCAATATAAGCGAGAATATGAGCTTCAAGCTTTATGACACACTCAAGCTCCATGTCGTGCTTGGCTATAACACGTCGACCGCTTCGCGCGATAAAGTCCGCAACAACATCACTTTCTATAATTATGCCGGCACCGACGTCGTGACAGCGGCTTCGGAAAAGTCAACAGACAGCTACTATGAGAAATCAAATTCACGCACCGATTTCTATTCAGTGCAGGGGTATCTTGACTGGTACAGGACTTTCCGTGAAGTTCATAATCTGAAATTGATGGGTGGATGGCAATATAATCTGAAACAGTATAATTATGTCAACACCAAAGTCCTTGAGATCCAGCCATCTCTCGAGACTATCAACGGCTCCGGCACGGTGACGTTCAATTCCAATGCATGGGAAGAGGCTATGATGAGCATCTTTGCACGTGTAAATTATGATTATGACGGTAAATATCTTGTTGAGGGTCAGTTCCGTCGTGACGGTTCGTTGAAGTTCCGCGGAAAGAACCGCTGGGCAAATTTCGGCGGAGTATCACTTGGCTGGCGTCTTACACAGGAAAACTTCATGGAGGGTGTACGCACCTGGTGGAATGAATTCAAGATAAGATTATCCTACGGCACTGTGGGTAATCAGAGCGGCATCGACCGTTATTCCGGATCGACACTTTACAATCTCAAGACTGATGGCGTGCTCATCGGCGACGAACGACTCAGCTACATCCAGACAAACGGCAAACTCGCCTCAACCGACCGTACATGGGAACGCATTCACAATTACAACATAGGCGTAGACTTCGGTTTTCTCAACAACCGTCTTTTCGGAACATTTGAACTTTTTGAGAAGCGACTCAACAACATGCTTATCGACGTGCAATATCCCGGCGTGCTCGGTGCTTCGGCTCCTACAGGCAATTACGGCAAGTTCAAGGCATGGGGCTACGAAGGGCAGATCACATGGCGCGACCGTATCGGCAACGTAAGCTATTATGTGGGAGGAACAATCACACATACGGATAACAAACTTCTTGATAACGGAACAGAACATGTCGCTCTCGGAGCCGGCCTTAAGTCAAACCGTGAGGGGTATCCCCTTAATTCTGTATTCGGATATCAGTATGCCGGAAAGATTCAGGATGAGAAGACCCTTGAGGCCTACAGGGAGCGTTTCGGCGACTCCTATTCCGGAGAAGGCACCCTGAGTCTGGTGCGTATGGGCGACAATATGTGTGCCGATATGAACGGTGACGGAAAACTCAATGAACTAGACCTCGTCTATCTCGGCACCGAGGATCCGAAAATCCAGTACTCATTTAATTTCGGCTTTGATTGGAAAGGTCTGGATGTAGGGGTTATTTTCCAGGGTGCCGGCAAGCGCACCATCTGGCGTAGGGAATCCGACACGTCGCCCGATCCCTGGAGGATACCGACATACGCTGTCTACAGAAACTCATCAGACCATTTCCTCGGCAAAGTATGGAGTGAGACAAATCCGGATGGCTTTTATCCTACGCTCACCACACAGTCCAATATCAATAACTACAATTATCAGTGCTCCTCCTGGTCAGTTCAGGATGGATCCTATCTGCGTCTGAAGAATCTCACGGTCGGATATACCCTCCCGCAGAATATCGTAGATAAGACAAAGTGTCTCAAGAAAGTTAGGTTTGCCGTCACGGCTACCGATCTGTGGGAATGGTGTAAGACTACCGATGGGTATGATCCCGAGGCAAGCGGCAAAGTTGTCGGCGCTTCCAAGTATCCGTTCACCCGCAATGTGACCTTCAGTCTGAACCTCTCTTTCTAAACCATTCCATATTTAACCATCAAACGATCACTCCAATGAACAAAGTTCTAAAATATATTTCGGTCGCAGCTTTGGCTATCATGGCTACGTCATGTATGGATCTGGATCCGAAAGATCAGCTTTCCGACGGCAATCTCTGGGGGAAAGCCGAGGATTATAAACTCTTTGCCAACCAGATGTACGGATGGACATATTCCTTCGCGCAGACTGTCTATGACGGCACACATTCAGACAAACGAAGCGACCTTATTGCCGACAAGGGGGGAATCAACAGTTTTGCCAACGGCACGAACACCATCCCTTCTTCCGACGGCAACTATACGGATGGATACAAGCATATCCGCGATTGCAATCTCCTGATTGAAAAGGCAGCCGGTTACGGCGATCAGGAGGGGATAGCGCAGCCTCTCGGTGAAGCATATTTCTTCCGTGCCTATTCCTACTTCGAGATGTTGCGACTCTATGGAGATCTCGTAATTGTCAAGTCGACAATAGATACCGACAGTGAGGAACTTTATGCGCCCCGCAATCCACGCACGGAGGTGGTTGATCTCATCATCTCGGATCTCAATACAGCGGCCGGTCTCCTCAAAGATTTCAAGTCTGTGGAGAAAGGGAGAATCTCGCGTGAGGGTGCGCTTGCCTATCTCAGCCGTGTAGCACTGTATGAGGGTACCTGGCAGAAATTCCACAACAATAACATGGTGAAGGCCAACGAATATCTCAAGGAGAGTTCCGAAGCTGCCAGAAAGGTTATGGATGCGGGCACATTCAAGCTCTTCTATAATCAGGTGCTTGGCGAGGCATCCCAGAAATACATGTTTATTCTTGAGGATGTCGCCAAATGCAATCCTGCCGGACTGACCAAGTCAGACAACACAGAGTATATCTTTGTGCGCCGCTATAATGACAATGACGTGCGTCATTCAAAGAACCTCACTGTGGAATGTCTGAACAACGCACAGGTGATATCACGCAAGATGGCGCAGATGTATCTTTGCTCGGATGGTCTTCCTGTGGATAAATCCTCAGTGTTCATGGGGTATGACAAGATGAATTCGGAGTGGCAGCACCGCGACAACCGTATGCGGTATACTATGTCACGCCCCGGAGATATCTTCTATAACGGCACTTCGCCGGCCTTAGCCCGTCATAATTGGGACGACACCGATGCCGGCACTACTCTTACCCCCACTTCGGGCACACGTTATTTCGCTCAGAAATGGGCTTGCGAGAGAGAGGTGCAGTCTACATATGAATCGTATGATTTCCCGATTATCCGCTATGCCGAGGTACTTCTCAACTACGCAGAGGCAGTATATGAGCTCAATGATGCCATCAGTGATGAAGACCTCGACCTCTCGCTAAACCTGACACGCCGGCGTGTCAATCAGGAGATGCCGCTCCTTTCCAACGCTTTCGTTTCAGCCAACGGCCTTGACATGAGGGAGGAGATAAGACGTGAGCGTACGGTTGAATTTTTCAATGAAGGTTTCCGTCGTGATGATCTTTGTCGCTGGAAAACGGCAGAGAAGGAGATGTCGGGAAGATTTCTCGGTGTGAAGTGGACAGGGACGGAATATGTGTTGAAGGGGGGATCACTCGGTTATGCCCTCGATGAGGATGGATGCATCATCTATGAAGACAACAGGGTTTTTGAAGAGAAGCATTATCTATATCCCCTTCCGTCCGAACAGCTTCAGCTCAACACCAATCTTAAGCAGAATCCAAAGTGGTAATCAATTCAGTATCTCATGAGAACTATGATATCAAGAACAAAAATAGTTGTATTCACACTTTCCGCACTATGTGTGTCATTGGGGAGTTGTGACGATGACAAGATCTTCACCACTGATTATACGCTGGTGCATCCCGTCGATAAGATTGTATTCAATTGCGGCGAGGGAGATGAATATCCCATGACACCGGGAATGACCTACCAGCTTGACTGGACAGTCGGCCCGGATGAGGTAGATGATCCTACAATCATATTCACCACCTCTGACGATAATGTAGCGACCGTGACACCGGAAGGTCTTATTAGGGCTGTCGGAATAGGCGATGCCATAATAAGCGCTACTCCTCCACTCGGTTTCGGTGCCCAGGCGCGCCTGATGATACATGTCAAGGAGAGTGTTGTCCTTGCAAATGAGATTACGTTGGCTATCGACGGTAAGGAGGAAGATTTCTATTATGAATCTGATGTGGTGCGTCTGTCGGCTACAATCCTTCCGGCTGACCATGATTATAATCATCTTGTCTGGTCATCATCCGACGAAAGTATAGCTACTGTTGATCAATCGGGATCCGTTCTTCTTCTTAAGGAGGGTGATGTGACCATCACGGCTGCCGCCACCGACGGATCTGAAGTAAAGGGAAGCTGGACGCGCCATATATTCAGAATGGTTGATGTCGATGATCTCAGTATCGCTCCTCTTGCTGAAGAATTGTGCCTCGACCGGGGTTCGGTAGATCTTGACGTCACGTATTATCCTCTTGGTTCTACTTCGGGATCGGTGGAATGGACCTCATCCAATGAAGAGGTAGCCGTGGTGGAACGTGGAAGTGTTCGTCCTGTAGGATTCGGCACATGCACAATCACAGGCACCACCAAATCCGGAAAGTCATCATCGGTGGATGTCACCGTCACTTCCGGTCTACGCATATGGGATGCTGCCAACAGATGGAAATCATGGCTTCCGGGCTCTAATGCATCTTTCGAATACACGGAAAATTATATCAGGGTGAAAATGTCGGAGATGTCGGCAAATGGTCCCTGGCGTGGTGATATCCTCTTGACCAAGAGCGCAGATGCCCCTGCATGGTTCGATTTTGGTAAATATCCGATCATCGCGTTCCGTGCCAATATCCCTCAGAACGGGCGCAACACCCTTGATGCCGTATCCCTTGATGGAGTCAATTGCGGTGGTCCCCAGTCAAACGAGGGTCGCTTCGAGCAGAATAAACCGATAGCGCTTTCCGACGGTTCAAAACTGTATTATTACAATATCTCCTCGAAATATTCTACCACCGCACCAACAGGGTTCAGTCTCTTCCAGATAAAGGTGGCTGATATTCCGGCCGCAGATGTTCCCACTTCGAAGACCTACAATCTGTATTGGGTGCGCACGTTCAAGTCGGTCGATGAGATGAAGGCTTTTGCAGAGGCAGAGGTTGCGGCCGGAAAATAAGTCGAAGGGAAACCTGCCGGTAATATTGATCATTAAGAAAAAACAGAAATCATTATGAAATTATCAGATATTTCAAGACTCATATTTTCAGGATTCACAGGGATGTTGGCGCTTTGCGCCACATCCTGCAGCGAGATTCCGGATCCTGTCACCGTAGATATCAACGAGTGGACATCGGTGGCTGACAGTTATGAGTATAAGACATATACTCTCAACCATCCTTGTCTTCTGCATTCCCGTAGTGATATCGACTATGTGAAGGCTCATCTCGGACAATCCCCCTGGGCTGAGGCGTATGCCGACCTTTGCGCCACCCCCTATGCGAGTGCCGACTATCAGATGCATACACCTAAGGACACCTAAGGAATATATCGGGCGTCTTGACGCCACCAACTGGTCGGACGGTAACGAAAGGTGGTCATCCTATGGTGTCGAAGACCTCTGGTATCCGGGAGTGCAGAATTCGTTTCTTTGGCTTGCACAGGATGCAACCGCAGCCTATCAGAATGCACTTCGCTATAATCTCGAGGGAGACGTAAAGTATGCCGAGAAGGCTAAGGAGATCCTTTCGGAGTGGGCGAAAGTGAACAAGGGTGTGATTATCGCGAGAAAGGGTAGTCTTCAGGGTGGAGTGATCGACCCTAACGAATATCTGATTCTCATTAATATCCATCATGTCACCAACGCTGCCGAGCTGTTGCGCGGTTATCCGGGATTTGAGGACTCGGAAGATTTCGCCAGAATCTGTAATTGGCTGAAGACATATTGGAGCCCTTTGGCAGAGAAATTCCTCGCCAGTGTTCAGGGGGGACGTCATACATGGCTCAATTGGGATCTCGCCGCCATGACTGCCGAGATTTCTATCGGTGCCCTGTGTGATGATCAGGATATGATCAACTATGCAATAAGGGAGTTCTATGAGGGGGATCATCCGGGCAACCTGATGCTTGTCGGAGCACCGTTCCTCCATGATGATCCTGACAGTGGTGAGAAACTTGCTCAGGGAAATGAGGCAGGACGTGATCAGGGTCATAATACTCTCTGTGCCGCTTTGCTCGGGGCATTCTGTCAGATGGGCCTTAACATAGGAGAGGATCTTTTTGCGGCCAACGACTACCGTGCTGTGGCTATGGCTGAGTATGTTGCGAAGATCAACGTGTCAGCTGACGCAATGGGTCAAAGTTTCCTGCATGGAATCACAAGTATCCCCTTTACACAGTATGAGTATGGTGACAAAGGGCTCATGACCAAGATAGCTACCGACGACCGTGGCGCTTTCCGTCCTTGTTGGGATCTCTGGGTAGGTTATTGCCGCTCTCATGGTATATCCTGCATCTACGCATCTGAATTTGCGGAACAGAAGCGTCCTGATAAAGGTGTTGGGTATTATGGAAATAATTCCGGTGGATTTGACCAGATTGGTTTCACAACCTTAATGCATTATCGCCCCGAATAAGGGTAAAAAATAATTAGTGTTTTTTTTGAGATACGGATGAGTAGTCAAAACTGCTCATCCGTATTAATATATAGAAACGCGGGGAATGGAAGATATATAAATCCCTGATATAAGAACCCGAAATCAAACAACCTAAAAAATATTGTTATGAAAAAAATGCGTACTTTTTTAGCAGGCGTGGCTTTACTTGCCTCTCCGATGGTATTCGCTGCCATACCTTTCAGCGAGGCGTTTCCTGTAGATTTCGCATATGGTCTCCCCGCCGGTTGGGAGACAGCCGGAACCACCGCAGTCGTAAATGGTGGCCTTCAGGTGACATGTCCTCAGACGGAACCCAACTATCGTGCCGACTTGAAATACAATATGTCTGGCACAGCTGAGGAGAAAGCTGAGCGTAACATCGCTATCAACGCTTCCGACTACAAAGTTTTTGCCGTCCAGTTTATCGGTACACGTCCTGAAAGTGGTGTCTTGAAACTCAGCAATATTGCTGTTGAAGGTACGGGTTGGATAAAGGGTACCGAGGGTTTCTCTCTCAGCGAGCAGGGATGGACAGACATAAAGGATCTCCACAACAACCACACCTACTATTGGACGGTAGGTGGTGAGAAATGGACCGGCGATCTCACCATCACCGCCATTGAGGTTGTCATAGCCGATATAAAGAATTCGTCAGACAACAGCTACATCGTTAAGATGATGAACTGGTATAAGAATGTAGATGAATTGGAGGCATCTCTCGATCTTCAGCAGCAGACGGCCGTGGTCAATCAGAACACATCGAAGGGTTACGCCAACATTTCCGAGGCTTGGGCCGCGGCAGCCGATGGCGATGTTCTCGTGGTGAATGAGAACCAGACCCTCGACAAGCGTCTCAATTCAGAATCAAGAAGCATCACGGTCAAGGGCGCAAATCCCGACATCACCATCACTCGTACGAATGCAAGCAATATGCTTTTCCTTGCAAATAATGCTGGGTGTGAGATTACGCTTGAGGATATTGTCCTCGATGGCGACAATGCAGACTCTAACGCAAACTTCACGGAGGCTTCCGGATATGCCAAGATGAATTTCCGCAACGTGACCATCCGTAATGCAAAGTCGGCCAATGCCCTTGGCTTAGTTGTCGGTAAAGCAGGCGGCAAGCTTGGTCTCGAAGGTATCCGTTTCGAAAACTGTGTGGTCAATGAAGGTGCGGGTGAGGCATTCATCGGAGCCTCCGGTTCAACAATCAGCGGCAACAATTCCGCTGTGGTGGCCATAGAGGTGAATGCCAACGACTATTCCCTGACTCTGCCCGAAGGATCGACCCTGACTAATACAACTCCAGTGGTGCTTACCCCTTATGGCGTGTCAGATTTCAATGAAGGATATGTCCTCGTAAAAGGCACCACACAATACGCCAAGTTCGCTATCCGCGGTGCGAATACGATGTATGTAATCCCGGATGCAGAGAATAATTGCCTCGTCGCTTCGACAACAACATCACTTGTTGAGAATGTACTCGACTCTGCCACGGCTCCGGTTGAATACTTCAACCTTCAGGGTATGAAGGTTATGAATCCTGAGAATGGCCTCTATATCCGTGTTCAGGGCAGCGAAGTGAAGAAAGTATTGGTAAAATAAGCATGTTTTCAAAAGTGAAAGCAGCGGGTAAAAGAGATTAGGTTATTGGTTTAGACTTGAAATCGAGTGGTATGACAACCCGGCGCCATGATGTGTCGGGTTGTCTTTTTCTCATATTGAACATAAGATCATGATGTATCTGCAAAAATATCGAAAGATACTCGTTTCGTCAGGCTTGGTATTACTCACTTCTCTGACAATGTCTGGAAAGGTAGTGACTTATCCTGCGCCTGCCGAAGCTGTCCGCAATGACTCATACGGGGTCGAGGTGAGACAGAAAGGGGGCGGGGAGTGGCTCCCGGTTGATGTCTATGGAGTCAAAGTCGACCAGACGACTGAGGGTAAGCATAATGTCAGGATTACCTCTATGGCCTATTTCGATTTTGACGGTGATGTGGAAGTCCGCGTCATTTCCCGCAAACAACGTGTGGAGGAGGCTTGTATCCGTCCGTTATCTTACAATATTCCGATTAATATCGAGGGAGATTCCTTGACGTTTACCCTTGACACTCCACGCAATCTGTGTGTGGTGGTAAACGGAGATCTATTTGATAATCTTCAGTTGTTCGCCAATCCGATAGACAGATTTGCCCCTTCAGGGAAAGAACTAAGGAAATTGCTCCGTGACCGTCATTTCCACTATTTCGGGCCGGGCTATCATAAGACCGATACACTACGTCTTAAAGATGGAGAGACTGTCTATATTGCCGGGGGTGCGTTTGTGGATGGTGTGATAGTGGCTGACAGGATACGGGATGCCCGTATCCTCGGCAGGGGGATTGTTTATCCTTCGCGAGCCGGCGTTTACATCAACAATAGCAGAAACATTGAAGTGAACGGTATTTTTACAACCCAATGTCCAATAGGGGGATCAGACTCAGTGCGCATAGAGAATGTAAAGGTCATGAGTTCCTATGGCTGGGGTGACGGATTCAATGTTTTCGCATCCGATAACGTGACCTACCGTCATATCTTCGCACGCACTTCCGATGACTGCACCACGGTCTATGCTACACGTAAGGGATTCCGTGGAGGATGCCGGAATATTCTCACTGAGGATGCGGTGCTCTGGGCGGATGTAGCTCATCCTTTCATGATAGGATTGCATGGCTCGGCTGCTGAACTTGGTGCTGACGCTCCCGCCGATGTGATAGAGAATGTGGTCTACCGCAATGTTGATGTTGTGGATATGAACGAGAACCAGACAGATTATCAGGGCGTCTTCGCCATACTTGCCGGAGACAATAATATTGTCAGGAATATAACCTTCGAGGATATACGCATAGAGAATTTCCGCAAAGGGCGTCTGATCGATATCCGTATTCCCTGGAACAGGAAGTATTGCGCGGCTCCCGGTGGATTGATTGAGAATGTCTCATTCAAGGATATCTTCTATAATGGTGACAGGTCTGGCTTGTCGTTGATTATCGGTTATGATGAGGAGAGGAGAATAAAAGGAATCTCTTTCGATAACCTTGTGATAAACGGCGTCCACATCCATGATAAAATGCCCGGTAAACCCGGTTGGTACAAGACATCCGATATGTGTGGAATGTTTATTGGCGAGCATGTTGAGGATGTGGTTTTTAAGTGATAGTGAATAGTGAATAGTGAATAGGGTAGGGGTTAGACGGTGAATGGCCGGATCGATTCTCATCGCTCCGGCCATTCTTCTTGGAAACCATTAAAATGCCGATTATTGGATCTGTCCGGTAAAGTCGTTGCCGGCGATCCTCACGGTGCAAACCAAATTTTTCATCTTTCTTTTCCTTTCAGAGTATTTTCTGTGTCTTCAGATTTACTTCTGCCGGCACCGGCTCACGCAGATGCCAATATTGTTCTGTCAATAATTTTCAAAAGTTGTCGGTGCGGAAGGGTACCGCCGGCTGATTCCAGGAGTTGCGGAGATTGCCGAGCAGGAAGTTGGCGAATCCATAACGGACATTCTTGATCTCCGGCACCTCGCTGCAACTCAAGATCACCTCCGGAGCGTTCCAGTCAACTTTCGCCTCAGCCGTGTGATAGACGCCGTCTTCACCGGCCACTTCAAACCCCTCGACATTGCCGCAGTTGGGGATGAGGCCGAAGGCCGTGTCGCGGAAACGGACGCGTGTCGAACCATCCTCACCCTTCACTATCTTCTCGAATGTGGGGCAACGCCAGGGCATACCTTTAACGCCATACTGACGCTCGGCTGCCTGCCAGGCCATACGCTCACCGATCTGACGCTTCATCGTGCCGTGGATCACATCCACCTCATATGGATAGACGAGGTCGGCTGTGCAGGTTATACCTGAATTGGGGATGCTTTCAGCGGCTTTGTTCTGCTGTTCGCGGATAAGGGCGGCCTGAAGCCCCGTGGGATTGAACCACCCGAATCCGGGATTCTCTGTCTGATAGAATGCCATCGAGTTGTCCTTGTCGCCCCAGTCAGCACGCCATCGGGCCACCATCTCAGAGAGGAGGGTCTCATAGTTCGAGGGGTTGTCGCAGTTCGATTCACCCTGATTCCAGATGAATCCCTTGGCGGTGTAGCCCGCGATAGGTGCAACCTGATGGTTGTATTTGGTGGAATACCAATAGGCCGGCAGGCGGTCTTTCTCCTGTTTCATAGCCTCGTAGTCGAAGCCGAGACGCTCCACGATGTCGCGTGGAAGCCAACCCTGCACCTGTGTGCCTCCGTAAGATGTGCATATGATGCCGACGGGGACATCGAGGATGTCGTTGAGTTCGCGGGCGAAATAGAATCCCTGTGCACTGAATTCCGGAGTGTTTTCGGGAGAGGATACTTTCCATTCCCCTTTGACACGGGCCTGTGGCTCCCAGTCGTCGCCGCGTTCGAGATAAGCCATGCGGACGCGGTCGCGAAGTTTGCCGGAACGGGCGATATCTTCTGCTGCCCCTTCCACAGGCTGCGAAGGGAAGCCTCGCATCGGCATCTCCATGTTCGACTGTCCGGCAGCTATCCAGACTTCGCCGACAAGTATGTCAGAGATTACTTTTTTCTCCTTCCCTTCCGTGAAAGTTATGGTGTAGGGGGTGTAGGAAGCATCCGGGGTGGCTATGCGCATCTCCCAGCGGCCGTCGGTGCCGGCTGTCGCGGTGGTTTTCTTGCCGTTCCATGAAGGCTCGGCAGTGACCTTGGCGCCCGGAGCCGCCCACCCCCAGAGGAGGGCATCAGTCTTCTGCTGAAGCACTGCATGGTCGCGGAGTTGCTCGGGTAGTTCAAGAGCCTGCGCGGCAAGGGCTGCGCAAAGGAGACAGGTGAGATTGAGGAAGCGTTTTGTGTTCATGTCAGTCGAGTTGATAAATCCCTTCGAGGCAATATACATGATGTTCCTTGATACCTTTCTCATCCATCCAGCGGCGTGTGTCCATGGTCTTGAGTGTGCCGGTGTTGGGGCCTCCGCCGAAGTCGTTGGTCCAGATCCAGTAAGCGGTCGGCCAGAGGCAAACGCGGAAGTTTAACGCCTTGTAGAAGTCTTCGGAGACACCGTTCTGACCGTGGTGGGCCATCTGTATGTACTCGCTGTCGAGATCCTTGCGGAAAGGACCGTTGAAGAGTTTATTACCGGCCTCCTCGCCGCAGTCGCCGAGGAAGAGGATATCTTTCTTGTCGTCCCATACCTTGATCACCATCGAGGAGTTGTTGTAGGGATTGTTATGAAATTCCTCATTGGTGACGCCGAGTATCTTCCAGTTGAAACCGTCGATCTTACCCTGAAGACCCGGTTCGCGTATGTCAGTGACCGGTATCTGCACAGTGTCGAGCACGGCATAGAAATCGTGGGCATACTCATTGTAGGGTTTCTCGAGGTCAACGAGTTCGTCTGAGAAGCGGGAGTGATAGATATGATTGATCTTCATGCCGCGGGGATCCTTGAGAATCGCCCAGAGGGCACCCATATGGTCATCGTGGGGATGGGAGATAAACCAAGCCTCAACCTCGTTGCCGAGGGCGCCGATGAAGCCGCGCAGGAAGAGGGCTTCGTCAGGACGGCCACCGTCGAAGACAATCACGCGTCCTTCCTTTGTCTTGAATACGTAGGAGTTGCCGATATTAGTGCCGTTGTAGGCGGGAATCTGCCACATTGTGAAACCTGATTCCGGGGCATTCTTTTTGTTGGCTTTCTTCTTTGCCATCGACTCAAACGCCGGTATGGCGAGGAGGATGAGGGAGAGTGCTATGAGAATTTTCTTTATCATGGTGTCTGGTAATTAGTAGATTGGTTTCAGAAGATTGGGGAGAGGTAATCAGAAAGTGCGGAGCCATGCGGAGAGGTCGGCCTGCATCTCGTTGTGGTGCTGGAAAGACTGGAGGGCACCCCATCCGTGTTCACCTGTCGGGTAGATGTGGAGAGTGGCGGGCACACCGGCTTTCTTGAGTGCGATATAGTATTCCGCTGCGTTATTGGCTGAATTGACGCCGCTGTCATCGTCTGAAGTGAGGATGATGGCACGGGGAGTCTGTGCGGTCACCTGTTTCTCGTTGGAGAACTCGTCGACGAGTGCCTGCGGTGCGTTCTCGCCGAGGAAATTGTCATGAGTGAGCTGATGACCGCGCTGTGCATCCATCGAGATGACGGGATAGAAAAGTATCTGGAAGTCGGGGCGCACATCGGGAGCCGTGGAGTGAGTGGCAATTGTGGAGGCGAGATGTCCCCCGGCAGAAGAGCCCATGATGCCCACCTGTTTCGGGTCGATGTTCCATTCGCTTGCCTTTGAGCGAACATAGCGTATGGCTGCTTCAGCGTCGCCGATCGGTTTGGTGCGGTCGCCGGCGGGGAGTGTGTATTGAAGCACCACCAGTGTTATACCCTGCTTGTTGAAATAAGGAGCCCAGTCCCACCCTTCGTGGGCTATGGCGTGTCCGAGGTATGAACCGCCCGGGCAGGCCACTACGACTCGCCCGGTGTTGAGTTCATCTTTCGGGAGGAACACCTTCATGATGGGCTGCTGGATGTCGATGACCTCCTTTGTGGGCGACCATTGAGCGGAGACCCCGAGGGAGACCATTATGAAAGAAAGGATAAAGGCGAGACGCATGAGTTTCATGTTATTATCAGATGTATTTGATGATTATTGAAGATTGGTCAGATTTATGGAATTGATTTCAGCTTTCTTTCCCCGGAGGCCAACGAGATATGTAGCCTCGCGCGAGATGGAGAAATGTCCGTCGCCCGATACCTTGATGCGGCGTCCGTCGGCATCGGTGACGTAAGGTTTTATATCCCCCTTGCCTGTCCAGGAAATCCGATAGTTGCCGGGAGTCAGGGCAAGACCCTGGTAAAGGTGTGAATCTTCGAGCTCAACGCAACCGGGACGTGCTGACTCCGGAGCGGATGTGAAGCTCCAGTAGGCGGTGCGGTCGGTGAAATCGGGATTCTTGAAAGTCGGGGAGCCCTGAAGGCCGCAGTCTGTCAGGAGGGTGGTGGGCACCACACCGTTCAGCACGACGGGTGAGAGGTATTCATTGCCATAGATGCGGAGGTTCTTCACCGGTGCATAGTCATCTGGTTCGCTATTGGTGAAGGGTTTGCCGTCGAAAGGATTGTCGGGCCATGATCCGACGGAGTGGCCTCCGCGGAGCACGCAGTCGCGCACCTCGATGTCGTCAATCTCGTTGTGGTCCTGACGGGGATTCGTGGAGCCCCAGGGGATAAGGGCAATCGCTTTGCCTCCGCCACCTCTCGCTCCGTCGATGTAGGAGGAGAGCACCTCTATATGGCGCACGGAGGAGTCGATCGAGTCAACACGCTGGCGCCAGTCGCCGCCACGCGGATCCTTGTAGCTGCTGCATAGCACGATGCCGTCGTCATTGCTCTCATATATGCAACGGGCCACACGCACGTTCGTCACGGCATTGCCGAAGCTGAAACCGTCGCCGCTGAGGCAAGTCACCTCATGCAGCTTTACATTGCCGAGGAAGACACGGTCGGCACGGTAGAAAATCGTGTGATAGTTGTTGCAACGGATGATGTCGATGTCGGAGATCTCCACGTCGGAAGTGTTGCAGACTGCTATCGGGACAAGGTGTATGCGGTCGCTGCAGATGCGGGCGTAATGTTGCCACAATGGATTCTCACTATATGTATCGTCCATTCGGATTGTGCCTCCCCCCGTGATCCGGACATGATCGGTGTCCTTGGCGAGGATAAGCGGGCGGTTGGTGTACATGCAATGGGTCCAGGGCACATCGGGGATGACATTGTCATGACCATATTCCGGAGGATATTGAGTGTAATGCGAAGCGACGGGTGACTGACGGAGGGTGGTTCCGGGACGTATCACGAGTGACACGCCTCGACGCAGCTCAAGATTGGTGGCGAGGTATGTCTTTTCTCCGTCGAGCACCACGTTGCCGCCACCTGATGCCGCGGCTGCCTCGATGGCACGCTGAATGGCAGTGTTGTCGCAGGTGACACCATCACCGACGGCACCGAAAGAGGTGACGTTGAACTCATTTTCCGGTGTCTCGAAGGCATAAGGGTTTTCGATGAAATCGCTCCAGTTGGAGATGAAGAAAGGTGAGCCGAGTTGCACGCTGCTTCCGTCATCGAGGCGCAGGGCGGCAACGAAGCGGCTGCTGAGGTGGGTCATCTTCCTGTCGAGACGGGAATTCGGAATCGTGTTGATGGAGAAAGATTGTGCGGGACGCGCAGTGGCAAGGAGTTCGAGTTCATCGAAAGGTGTTTCCTCCTGATATAGGGGACGGAGACGCACCTCTATCTGCTTTGCGCGGCCAATGTATGATGGATCAATACTTCCCTTGATGAGAAGTTTCTTGGGTGTAGCCGTGCAGGAAGCGATTTCACCGGCTGATTCCGGGCGCGGGGTCGTGCGCTCGAAAGAAATACGGTCGATCAGGACTGTCCCCCGGCTCCCGGGAGACTCGAGCCTCAGGGCGGCGACACGACCTCTTGCATTTCCGAGGTCGGAGAAGTCGAAATCAAGAACCTGCCACCCCTTCTTCCCCGATAGGGGTAAGGTTTTGGAGATCCGGCCTCCGTTGTCGGCAATTACCGTCAGTGTAAGCTCCGGGAGTGCGCTGATATTGTCAAGTGCTATTGAGACGGTGTTGCGATGGGAAATGACAGGGTTGTAGATGGAGTTGCGGCTCCCTTTTGTCGACAATTCCACGACGCCTCCGTTGAAATCAACTTTGGCTGCTCCACCATCCTGGCAGACTGTGGCGTCGCCGATCGGAGTGAATCGGAGTGCCGATCCCGGCACATCGAAGTCGAGGTCGAGTGGTTTGCCGCCGAGCAGCGAGGAAATGGAATATTTGGAACGGTACCAGGGGAGTGGGGAGTCATTTTTAACGGATATTTTCCATGATGCCACTTCAGAGAGGAAGGGGCAATCTCCCATATAGAATGAAGCGTTCTGCCAGAGGGTGGGGATAAGGTGTGTCGTGGCTGAGTATTCCTCACCGTCGGCTGAGACGAGAGTCAGCTTGGCTTCGAAATCCCTACCGGGTCCTTCGGGTAGAAGGATGTTGAGAGAGAGTACAGGAGTCTCGGTAAGGTCAGTGAGCGACCTGAATTTTTCGGTATGAGTGCGCCAGACATTGGCCGGTTCACCGGCAGCGAATACCGGTTCAAACCCTCCGCAGCCATATCCGCAGACATTGCGGACTTCGGCGAGTGAGCAACGTGTGGCCACACCCTCCGAGGGGGAGGTGGCTTCCGAAGCGGCGGCCGCGGCAATGCCGGCTGCAAGCAGCAGTGGGGTTAATATTCCGGTTATATACTTCATGATGTCCGAGAGTAGGTAGTCGCTTTTAAGACGTGGCAAAATTAGGAATTAGTATTCACAATGGTTTGTCGTGATGTTTCTACTTTTTTTTAATCTGTTCTGAACTTGCGTGTTGAAACGCCGTGTGCTCAAAAGCGACAATAATTGGCACGTTTCGGACAATCTTCTATATATTAATGAGTGTAATTTTACGGCACAAATAGGGAGTGGTTGCCGAACCCGTCTATGTCGGTAAAGAAACTTTTCAATAACCTTAATTCATAAATCAAATGTATCTGAAAAAAATCGCAATCTCAACCGCTCTGGTAGCGGCCGGATGCCTCCTCCCCGCTTCTTGCGGGAAGGGTAGCCAGTCCGTGTCGATCTCGACCGTTGAGGAGAATTTCATCAATCCGCCTGACAGCGTCAGAGTGGCCTGCTACTGGTATTGGATCAACGACAACATCTCTCCCGAGGGTGCCGTGAAAGACCTCGAGGCCATGAAGCGTGCCGGCATCACACGCGCCCAGATCGGCATGATCGGTCTCGACGACCTCCCCTTCGGCGAGGGTAAATTCCAGAGCGACCTCTGGTGGGAGACCCTTCATCAGGCGTTGAAGACTGCCGGAGAACTCGACATAGAGATCGGTATCTTCAATTCACCGGGTTGGAGCCAGAGTGGCGGCCCGTGGGTGAAGCCTGAGCAGTCGATGCGCCGTATCGTGATGGCCGACACCATCGTGTCCGGTGCAGGGAAGAAGGAGATAAAGCTCCCTGTCATCGCCGGAGAGAGCCAGGAGGTGAGTGTGATCGCTTACCCCGCGTTCACAAAGGAGGCTTATTCGAAAAGCACTGTGCTCAATAAGAAGGAGGGTGAGCCCCTCGTGCAGAATATCACTCTTGACGGCAACCCCATGATCCGCAGCCTCGAACTCAAGGCTTCGGCTCCTATCAATACAGCCGCCGTGATCCGCGGACGCGGTGCCGACGGGTGGAAAGACCTCAAGAGCTTCGTTATAGACCGCTATAATCCCCAGAATATCGTAGGTTTTGATCCGTATGCACCAATATTCGTGTCTCTCCCCGAGGGTGAATACAGCGAGATGCAGATTGAGATAGCCGCTCCCGGAGCCGGAGTGCTCGAGGCTACGGTGTCCGAGCGTCCCAAGGTGGAGCGCGCCGCAGAGAAGCAGCTCGCCAAGATGTGTCAGGTGCCTCTCCCGATGTGGGATTATTATATGTGGCCCGATGAACCAGCCTATACCTCTTCCGACTGGACTATCGATCCTTCAAAGGTAGTCGTGCTCACTGACAATGTGAAGGATGGCGTGCTGACATGGGATGTCCCTGCCGGAGAGTGGGTCGTTTCGCGCATAGCCATGGCCACAACCGGTGTCACCAACTCACCCGCTACTCCGGAGGCTACCGGTCTTGAGATCGACAAGATCAACAAGGAACACCTGCAGAGTCATTTCGATGCTTATATCGGTGAGATACTGCGCCGCATACCGGCGGAAGACCGCAAGACATTCCGCATCCTCGTCGAGGACAGCTATGAGACCGGCGGTCAGAACTGGACCGACGGCATGGCCGATAAATTCAAGGAGCGTTACGGCTATGATCCCACTCCCTACCTCCCCGCACTTCAGGGTATTCCTGTCGGGAGCAACGGTGAGTCAGACCGTTTCCTCTGGGACCTCCGTCGCCTTATCGCCGACATGGTGGCATATGAGTATGTCGGCGGACTCAAGGAGATTTCCAATAAGAACGGACTCACGACATGGCTCGAGAACTACGGACACTGGGGCTTCCCCGGAGAATTCCTCCTTTATGGCGGCCAGAGCGATGAGATCGCCGGCGAGTATTGGAGCGAGGGCACACTCGGCGACATCGAGAACCGTGCCGCTTCATCCTGCGGACATATCTATGGCAAGCAGAAGATATGGGCGGAGTCGTGCACCGCAGCCGGAAATCCTTTCGGCCGCTATCCCAACGTGATGAAGCAGCGTATCGACCGCTTCTTTGCCGAGGGTATCAACGCATCGCTCCTTCACCTCATGATCCTCCAGAGCGACACTCCGGAAGAGCCCGGCATAGCAGCATGGTTCGGCAACGAGTTCAACCGCAAGAACGTCTGGTATGACCAGCTCGATCTCCTCACCACCTATCTTAAACGATGCAACTACGTTCTTCAGCAGGGTCGCTACATAGCTGATGCCGCCTACTTCATCGGCGAGGATGCGCCCAAGATGACCGGCGAATGTAATCCTGCCCTCCCCGAGGGTTATTCCTTCGACTATATCAATGCCGACATCCTGCGCAATCACGCACGTGTAAAGGATGGAAAGCTCGTCCTCGACAGCGGCATGGAATACAGGGTTCTCGTTCTTCCCAATCAGGACACCATGCGTCCCGAGATGCTCGAGTGTATCGCGAAGTTTGTTGAAGATGGACTGACGGTTGTCGGTCCGGCACCTGTCCGTTCACCGAGTCTTCAGGGTTATCCCGAGTCCGACAAGAGGGTGGAGGCCCTTGCCGCCAAACTGTGGTCAGCCGATAAGAAAGTCGTTGACTATGGCAAGGGTAAGGTCTTCGCATCCGGAATCGGTATGCAGGAAGTATTCGATGCTATCTCGCTTCGTCCCGACCTGACCGTAGCTGAGGGTCAGCAGATGCCCCTCTTCATTCACCGCGAACTTAAGGATGCCCAGATTTACTTCGTGGCCAACCCCACGGAGGACAAGATTACCATCGACGCTACCTTCCGCACAGACCCGACCCTGCGTCCTCAGCTCTGGAACGCTGTAGACGGCACCATCCGCGCTCTTCCGCAGTATAAGGGTAATGTAACCGAGGGCACCATCACCGTGCCTTTGGAGTTTGATGCTCTTGAAAGCTCGTTCATAGTATTCCGCAAGAATGCCGGCACGGCTGTCGGCAACAGCAACTATCCCGCAATGAAAGAGATCGCTGACCTTACCGCCAAAGGATGGACAATCAATTTCGAGGAATCGCGTCGCGGCCCCGCTGAGATGAAGGTAGATTCTCTCTTCGACTGGACCACCGTACCCGAAGTTGCCAACTACTCAGGAAAAGCAATCTACAATACGGTCCTCGATCTCCCCGCCAAGCCTGAGACGCCCGTATATCTTGACCTCGGTAAGGTCATGGTGATGGCTAAGGTGAAAGTGAATGGTGAGTATGCCGGAGGTGTCTGGACAGATCCTTATCGTCTTGACATCACCAAATACCTGAAGGACGGCAAGAACGACATTCAGGTAGAGGTTGTCAGCACATGGCGCAACCGACTCATCGGCGATGCAGCCCTCCCCGAGGAGGAGCGTCTCACCCACGCCAACTTCCAGATTCTTCAGGCCGGAGAGCCGCTCCAGACCAGTGGTCTCCTCGGCCCCGTGAAGGTCTACACCACCGAGTAATCTCTCGGATCTTATAAA
>CAZMHE010000010.1:0-14477 GCA_964566015.1 uncultured Sangeribacter sp.
GCATTCGATGTTCTCGAGAAAGTTGAGGAGAAACTTCCCGACTTCCCCATCGTGCTCCACGGTTCTTCTTCAGTTCCCCAGGAGTATGTGAAGATCATCGACGAGAATGGCGGTAAGCTTCCTGACGCTATCGGTATCCCTGAGGATCAGCTCCGCAAGGCTGCCAAGATGGATGTCTGCAAGATCAACATCGACTCCGACAGCCGTCTCGCAATGACAGCAGCTGTGCGTAAGGTCTTCAACGAGAAGCCCGCTGAGTTCGACCCCCGCAAATATCTCGGCCCGGCCCGCGATGAGATGGAGAAACTCTACAAGCACAAGATCATCAACGTGCTTGGCTCGGACGGTAAGGCTGAATAAGCTGTTGACCAACTTTAATACAATTGTTCCTTAAACCGGAACACTGAAATAAAACCACCGCTGATGAATGACATCGTCAGCGGTGGTCCTTTTTATCGTTTTGAAGTGGAGAATTATCTGAGCCAGGTAAGTGATGGAAAGGCCGAATCGGCAGTGCGGTCAAGAGCGCAAGGCACAACGGAAACAATCCCGTGTTTCAGACACCATTCATCCGTGTCCGTGTTGTCCGGTTCAAAATTCTCGAAATGTCCTGTCATGAGATAGAATTTACCTCCTGTAGGGTCGGTGTATTCCTTGTATTCATCGCTCCAGTTGCCTCGGGCAGCCCTTACGAGACGCATTTCGGCGGGTGGGAGATCTGAGTTGGGGATATTGACGTTCAGGCAGACCCCTTCGGGGAGGCCATTGGCGAGAATACCTTCAACTATGGAGTCAATGAATGGGTAGCATGGTGAAAAGTCGGCTTCCGGATTATGGTCGGTCAGGGAGAATCCGACAGATGGGATGCCGAAGGCACAGCCTTCGAATGCGGCCCCCATAGTGCCGGAATAGACCACATTGATCGATGCGTTGGAGCCATGATTAATGCCGGAAACGACAAGATCGGGACGCCGTCCATTGAGGACAGCATACATGGCAAGTTTTATACAATCGACAGGGGTGCCGTTGGTCTTGTACATTGCGGCCCCGTTATAATCTTTCAGACGTGTTATGCGCAAGGGGTCCCAGAAGGTCAGTGCCATAGATTGTGCTGAACGCGGGGAGTCGGGACATACGCAAACCACTTCTCCGAACTTCGTGAGACGGTCTATGAGACAATGCACTCCACGGGCGTCTATACCGTCATCGTTGCTGACTAATATTAGTGGCATTTTATCTTAGTGTTGGTTTTATCTGACTGAATGATTTTGAAGATAGGATAGGGTAGAGGATTGTCATTTCTTCCGTCTTAGAAGGAAGTGGTCGATTATGACATTTCTTTTAGCTCCGGGGAGCGACGACAGGGTGTCCGCATCCGGATGCTCGGTGTATAGGTTTTTCATCTTCCGGAAGTCCCTGTGAGCTTTCAGCACAGCCCCGGCATTTCTGAGGTCGAGTTTTAATGCGAACATTATGAAGGCCAAAGTGTCTGCAAGTCTCCGTACAAAGAGTTTCCTCTTCCCTTTTTTCAGAGGGAGATTCTTATGAAGCAGGAGAAGGTTGTTCCTGAAATTCAGATAGGTTTTCCGGGGATTACCCTGATTGAGAGAAGCGCCTCCCACATGATATACTTCCGAATCAGTCACGGCGCACACTCTGTAGCCGGCGGCATGAATACGACAACAGAGGTCGATCTCCTCCATATGGGCAAAGAAACGGGCGTCAAGTCCGCCGAGCCGCAGATAAAGTTCTGTGCGGACAATGAGGGCAGCTCCGGATGCCCAGCATATATCAACGGGATCTCCGTCATATTGCCCTGTATCTTTCTCGATGCTGTCGAACAGTCGTCCCCGGCAATAAGGATAGCCGAGACGGTCAAGGTATCCTCCTGCCGCTCCGGCATATTCGAACATCGACTTATCCTTGAAGCTCTTGATTTTCGGCTGAGCCGCTCCGACGCTTGGGTCTGAGTCGAGAAGAGCCACGAGTGGTTGCCACCATCCTTCGGTCACCTCCACATCGCTGTTGAGGAGCAGAACGTAGGGATAACGGTCGCCTTCAGGTGTGCGGACTTCCTCGATTGCCCTGTTATAGCCTTCTGCGAAGCCGTAGTTTTTTTCAAGAGGGATAATCCCCACATCGGGAAATTCTTTCTTCAGCCAGTCGAGAGAGGTGTCTTCCGAACCATTATCCGCGACGTATAGGTCGGCTTCTCCTGACGTGAACCTGTTGGCGGCAGGAATAAACTGTCGCAGAAGGTCGAGGCCGTTCCAGTTGAGTATTATGACAGCGAGTTTTTTCATATGGCGTGGCTGGCGGTCATCATTTCAGGCTCCACGGGGTGAATGTCATGGAGTATAACTTGCGAAACAGTGTTGATAAGTTCAGGACGGAGGGGAGCCTCTACCCGAATATAATTGTCTGTCAGACCGTGCATCGTGTCGGAGCCGGTGGCCTGTTCCCATAGGACGGGGCGTTCCGTTTCACGGAAGCGATGCATGAAATCGAGCATTTTCCGGTCGGATAGCGCAGTCAGCTGAGCCACTCTCCTGTGCTTCTCTTCCTGGGAAACAGGGTTGCCGAGAAGGAGGGCCTTCGTTCCGGGGCGTTCGGAATATGGGAAGACATGGTATCTTGAGACGTCGATGCTTTCTGCAAACCCGAGACTGCGTTCCCATTCCTCGGGTGATTCTCCTCTTGCCCCGGCGATGATGTCCACACCGATGAATGCATCCGGTATCAGTTCACGTATCATTTCGACGCGACTTCTGAAGAGTGCTGTGTCATAGCGGCGGTTCATCAGGCGGAGTACTTCATCGGAGCCGGACTGCAACGGGATATGGAAATGGGGCATGAAGGCCCGAGCTTCATTGGCTGTCCATCGGATTATATCCTCCGTCAGAAGATTGGGCTCAATCGATGAGATCCTGAAGCGTTCTATCCCTTCAACTTCATCAAGGGCGCGGAGAAGGGAGAAGAATTGCTGACCGTTGTCGCGTCCGAATTCACCGATGTTTACACCTGTGATCACGATTTCGCGGCCTCCCTCTCCGGCAGCCTTTCGGGCTAAGTCTACCAACTCGTCTATGTTCCCGGAGCGGGACCGTCCGCGGGCAAAAGGTATGGTGCAGTAGGTGCAGAAATAATCGCAACCATCCTGCACCTTGAGAAAGAATCGGGTGCGTTCACCGCGCTCGCAGGATGGAGAGAAAACCCTTATGTCCTTAAATGGAGTGACTTCCACCCTTTTCTGTCGGTCTGCGAGGAAAGAATCAATATATTCAGCCATTTTCAGCTTCTCCCCGGATCCTAAAACAATATCAACCCCGGGAAGAGAAGCCACTTCTTCCGGCTTGAGCTGGGCATAGCATCCGGTCACGGCTATTGCCGCATCCGGGTAGCGCGAAGCGAGGGAGCGTATCAGACGCCTCCCTTTCTTGTCGGCCATCTCGGTTACTGAGCAGGTGTTGACGATGCAGATGTCAGGCTTTTCACCCCGGGTTGCCTTAATTATGCCACGTTCGGAAAGGAGTTTTCCGATAGTGGAGGTCTCGGAGAAATTGAGCTTACAGCCGAGAGTGAAATATGCCGCCTTAAGGATTTGCGAATTATCGGTCATAATATGCAAAATTAGTAAAAAATCACGATTTCGGGAGCAAGAAGAGTTGCCTAATGAGGGAATTTGGGTGGGAAAATACGGAAAATCAAATAGAATCAGTCAAAAATAAGACAAAAAATATTGACAAAGGGGGTCTTGATTTATTAACTTTGCAAATCTTTTAAATTCCCCCTGCCGAGACGCGGGGAATATTCTTCCTGTAAATGAAAAATGACAAAGAGGTAAGGATCTCCTTCTGGGCTTCCCATCTGACCACCACCGTGAGCGTGACGCTCGTGCTGGTGATTATCGGAGTGATAGCTCTGCTGACCGTCGGTGCCGCTAAAGAGACCCGCCGGCTTAAGGAGCGTCTGGAGGTGAGTGTCATAATGAAAGACGGTGCCACGGATGCCTTTGCCGACTCTCTGGCCGCTCACATCCGGGGCAAGGAATTTGCCCTCGCTGTCGATGTGGTCAGCCGCGAGGAGGCCCTGAGAAACTGGAAGAATGATACGGGGGAAGACCTGGAGGCTCTTTTCGGAGTCAATCCTTTCTCGCCGGAAGTAAGATTCACGATAAATTCAGATTATGCGAATGAGCAGAGCCTCCAGAAAATAGGTTCTGCTATCTCGGCGTTGTCAGACGTTGAGGGAGTGGCACTTCCTGACGCCGCAATGGTTGAAGGAATGAACAGGAATATCGAGCGTTTCTCCCTGGTGCTCGGTGTGATTGCCTTGGTCATGATAGTCATCTCTTTTGTATTGATCAACAATACAGTGCATCTTGCTGTCTATTCACGTCGTTTTACAATCCATACCATGCAGTTGGTCGGAGCGACCGACGGTTTCATACGTCGTCCTTATGTGGGTGCCGGAATGATGGCCGGTCTGGTAGCCGGCCTTATGGCTTCAGCCTTGCTTGCATTGGCTATCGCTCTTGCACCCGGCCTTGAGATGGAGGAGCTGAGTTCCGTAATAGGGTGGGACACCTTTGCAATCATAGCAGTCGCGCTGATTGTGGCCGGTATGTTGTTGTGTTCGATCGCTTCATGGTTGGCAACCACCCGCTATCTGCGGCGGGACTATGACGATCTGTTTAAATGACGGATTCCGGCGATGCCGTCCTTCCGAAGGTAGCCGGAATCAATATTAACCTATGAAATAAATAAATAATCGAATAATATGGCATTAAAGATAGAAATAGAGAAGCCTGATCCTCAGGGTCTCGACCGCCTGAAGGAGAAAGACCGTCCCTTCACTAAGATCAATTATTATATGATGGGGGGATGTGTGGCGCTGATCGTGCTGGGATTCATACTCATGAGCGGAGGTGGAAGCACTGTTGAAAACGGCTTTAATCCCGAAATATTCAGCACCCGCCGCATAGTGGTTGGTCCCACAATCTCCTTCCTCGGTTTCTTGCTGATGGCCTTTGCCATTCTCTGGACTCCCAAAACGAGAAAAAGGAAAGAAGGACACGAAGAGGCCTGATTGCGCGACACCGTTATACTCAATATTTAACCTAAACATCATAAATTTATAGTCATGGAATGGCTTGATGCCCTCATCCTTGGTATCGTCCAGGGACTCTCGGAATATCTTCCTATCAGTTCAAGCGGACACCTCGAGATTTTCCGCCAGATACTCGGTATAGATCTTCCTTCTGATAAGATCCTACAGTTTGACGTGATAGTACATGCGGCCACTGTCTGCTCCACCATCTGTATCCTCTGGCCTCTCTTCAGTAAACTTTGCACGAGTTTCTTTATATTCCGCAGAGACAACGACTTCTATTATGTCTGCAAGATTCTTGTATCATGTATTCCGATTGGCATCGTGGGACTTTTCTTCAAGGATTTTGTGGAGGAGTTTTTCGGCAACGGACTGCTTATTGTAGGGTGTTGCCTTATAGCCACATCCTTACTCCTTACGTTCGCATGGCTTACGGGAAGGAAGGCCGGCGGGGGAGTCGTGTCTGCCGATAAAGGACGCGACATCACCTGGCTTGACGCATTTATAATCGGGTGCGCTCAGTCAATAGCCGTGCTTCCGGGATTGAGCCGTTCAGGCACCACCATTGCCACCGGTATCATGCTTGGAGACAAACGCGACAAGGTCGCCTCGTTCTCCTTCCTCATGGTGATCATCCCCATCATCGGCGAAGCACTCCTCGATGTCAAGGAAATATTGTCAACTCCTGCCGATCAGGGTGACAACGGTGTTGGAATACTTGCTCTTGTCATCGGTTTCTTATCGGCCTTTATCGTGGGATGTTGTGCCTGCAAATGGATGATAAGCCTTGTGAAGAAGGGCCAGCTCATCTGGTTTGCCCTTTATTGTGTCGTGATGGGAATTGTCTGCATACTTTGGTAATTCCTCCGACATATCAAATATTTAGCAACAGATATATTATTACGTGGATTTTATAACAGGAGAAATCATAGGAATTGACAAGCCGCTCGGATGGACTTCCTTTGATGCGGTGAAGCGTCTGCGGGGTGCAATACAGCGCAGGCTTCATGTCAAGAAATTCAAGGTCGGTCATGCAGGCACACTTGATCCACTTGCAACCGGGGTCCTGATCGTGTGCACGGGGCGTGCCACAAGGCGCATCGAGCAACTCCAGGCCGGAGACAAGGAGTATGTGGCTACTATCCGTCTTGGAGCCACTACACCCAGTTATGATCTTGAGACGGAGATAGACCGTGAATATCCCTGGGAGCATATCGACCGCGCCGCAGTGGAGAAGATACTCCCTACTTTCACCGGTCATATCATGCAGGTTCCCCCTGTATTTTCCGCAGTAAAGGTCGACGGGAAACGCGCATACAATCTCGCCCGCAAGGGAAAGGATGTGGAGCTGAAGGCCAAACCTCTTGAGATAAAGGAGATGGAGTTGCTCAGTTGCAACCTTCCGGAAGTGACGTTGCGGATAGTATGCAGCAAAGGCACATATATCAGGGCTATCGCAAGAGACCTTGGAGAGGCTCTCGGAAGCGGAGCTCATCTGACGGCGCTCCGTCGCACACGGGTCGGGGCAATATCGGAGAAAAGCTGTATGAGCATCGACGAGGCTATAGAGAAGATAGCCACCTCCGAACTTACTTTTCCCGACGATTACACAAAATCTTCGAAAATAGAAATTATTGACAATAACGATAAATGAAGCTTTCACAGTTCAAGTTCAAACTACCCGACAATCTGATAGCACAGTATCCATCAGAAAATCGTGATGAATGTCGCCTGATGATAGTCAACGCACGCACCAAGGAGATTTCCCATCATATATTCAAGGAAATCCTCAACTATTTCGACGACGGTGACGTGATGGTATTCAATGATACCAAAGTTTTCCCTGCCCGTCTTTTCGGCAACAAGGAGAAGACCGGGGCCAAGATAGAGGTTTTCCTGCTCCGCGAGCTGAATGAGGAGAATAAATTCTGGGATGTCCTTGTGGAACCTGCCCGCAAGATCCGTATCGGCAATAAACTCTATTTCGGTGAAGATGATTCGATGGTTGCCGAGGTGATCGACAACACTACTTCAAGGGGACGTACTCTCCGTTTCCTTTACGACGGGCCTCATGACGAGTTCAAGCAGACGCTCTATTCTCTCGGCGAGACTCCGCTTCCTGAATACATCACCCGTCCGGCCGAGCCTGATGATGAAGACAGATACCAGTGCATCTTTGCGAAGAATGAGGGAGCCGTGATGGCTCCGGCTGCAGGTCTGCACTTCAGTCGTGAGTTGCTCAAGCGTCTGGAGATCAAAGGGGTTGAACGAGGTTTCCTTACCCTTCACAGCGGACGCGGAAATTTCAAAGATATCGACGTGGAAGACCTTACTAAACACCGCATGGACAGCGAGGAGATGTTTGTCAATGAGGATCTCGTGGCAATGGTCAACGCTGCCAAAGACCGCAATTCAAACGTCTGTGCTGTCGGCACATCCGTGCTTCGTGCGCTTGCCACGGCAGTATGTATGGACGGTCACCTCATGACTTTCGAGGGATGGACAAACAAATTCATCTTCCCTCCCTATGACTTCACTGTCTGCAATGCCCTTGTCTCCAACTTCCATCTCCCACTGAGCACAATGCTCATGATGGTTGCTGCCTTCGGCGGTTATGACCTTGTCATGAAGGCTTATGACGTAGCTGTAAAAGAGAAGTACCAGTTCGGAGCCTATGGTGATGCCATGCTGATTCTCCGCTAAGAAATACTCCCCTCAAAAAAATTAGGGAGTCCTTTTGGGACTCTCTAATTTTTTTTGAGATTAAGATTTCCTGATCAGTGCAAGCAATTCATCGATCGCTTCTTCAGAGGGGATATTCTTCTTGACAAGTTGTTTCCCCTTGTACAGGCTCACTTTCCCCGGGCCGGCTCCGACATAACCGAAATCAGCGTCCGCCATCTCTCCGGGGCCGTTGACGATGCATCCCATGACACCGATCTTCAACCCCTTGAGGTCAGCCGTGCTTTCCTTCACTTTTTTCAGGGTGCTCTGAAGGTCAAAGAGAGTGCGTCCGCATCCGGGACACGCAATATATTCTGTCTTGCTAATCCTCAGCCTGGCTGCCTGCAGCAGGGATAAGGAGAGTGAGGCCGTTACGTCTTCCGGGAAAGCGGGGGCATCAACCCATATGCCGGAGGCATACCCTCCGAGGAGCAATGGCCCGAAATCAGCACCGGTTTTCACCTGAAGGTCTTCGGTGTCTGAATCGTCATAGCTGAATTTCACAATTATCGGGTTTTTCGCTCCAAGAGCCACAAAACGGTCTATCCATGAAGCTGTCTCCCCGGGTCTGTTTGCATTACGGCTTGACAATATGACAGGCAGTTCGTCGCCATAAAGAGTCGGTGTGGATGAAGCATCGGCTTCATGCCAAGTAGTGGGGATGTCCTTCACATCGTAGCCTATTACTACAGGTGTGGAAGCTTTTTCAACACCGGGCACATCAACGGCAATATCTCTTGCCGGTGAGAAGGGTTTACTTTCCGGCTCAACGACCGGGGTGTGTCCGTTTCGGGAGTTTATATAGTCTCTGAGTTTACGGGCAACCGGTATCTCGGCTTCCGGCTCTTCGGTCAGTGATACGCGGATTGTGTCTCCGATGCCGTGAGAAAGGAGCGTGCCGATTCCGACCGCGCTCTTTACACGGCCATCTTCACCATCGCCGGCTTCCGTCACACCGAGGTGGAGCGGGAAGGCCATTCCTTCTTTCTCCATCGCCTCGCAGAGAAGAAATACCGTCTCGACCATGACTACCACATTCGAGGCCTTTATTGAGATCACGATGTCGTTGAAATCCACTTCTCGGCAAATCCTGAGAAATTCCATCACGGATTCCACCATTCCGGCCGGAGTGTCACCGTAGCGGCTCATTATACGGTCGGATAGTGATCCGTGGTTCACACCAAGGCGGACGGCGGTGTGATGTCGCCGGCACACGTCGAGGAACGGGATGAGTGTCTCTCGTATCTTATCGATTTCCCCTTTATATTCCTCATCCGTGAACTCAAGTTTCTTGAAAGTGCGTGCAGCATCAACGAAATTCCCCGGATTAATGCGAACTTTCTCACACGTCTCAGCGGCTTTGAAGGCCGCGTTCGGATTGAAATGGACGTCGGCTACGAGTGGCACTTCACACCCTGCGGCATCGAGCCCCGAACGGATATTCGCCATGTTTGCGGCCTCACGTACCCCCTGGGTAGTCAGGCGCACGATCTCACCCCCGACTTTCGCTATGCGTAGAGCCTGAGCCACGCTTGCTTCGGTGTCGAGGGTAGAGGTGTTGTTCATGGATTGAAGACGCACTGGGTTTAAGCCACCGACGGCAGTCTTTCCAATGCGGGTCTCGCTGCTTTTGCGACGTGAATAATTATAAAGTGACATAAGATGGTCTGAAAGGTATTACTTAATCATGGTGAGGAAAAAGACACTGCAGAATCCGACAGTGAGTCCAGCAAGCACCTGCCAAACGGTGTGGCGTCCGAGCCAGACACGGGCGGAGCCCAGCATACCTGCAAGAATTATCGTGGCGATAAGCCAGCCCATAAGTTCCGGTTGAGGTGAGCCATCTTTTTCAATGCGTATCAGGAGAGCCACAACCCCGGCGATACCAGCGGCATGAGCCGAGATCTTCCACCAGAAGTTGATGATGGTGTTGACGAATGTGGCGAGAGCGCCGCCGGCGAAGAAGAGTGTGAGCCATAGTGGTGCGCCCTTCGATGCGAGAAACCATCCCCCGCCTGCGAAACATAGGGCGGTGAGCAGGTATGGAATGAGGCGTTCTTTCCGACCGTTGAGAGCCACATCCTGAATGATGCCACACATTTTGAGCACTACTATCAGCATCATCGGAAGAAGGCTGCATATCGCACCGGTGATGAGTGTGAAGGTCACCCTCATCCCTGTGGGTGCCACTTCGAGGATCGACAGGGTAAAGGCAAGGATGAGACCATAGACCGGCATGAGGAGCGGACTGAGCACCCAGGAGAGGAAGTGGGAGATGACCGTCAGGACATGTTCCCCCGGTGTCTCCGGAGTCTTGGTGTCATCGCTTTCGTTTTCCGGCTCGGGAGTTGGCTCCTGATTTCCTTCAGCAAGTTCGTCGGCAGATTCCGGTGTCGTTTCAGGGACTACATCAAATAATCCCCCTTTCCTGTGGTTCAGGCTATAGGGATTGTTGTTGCCATCCTGATCAGGCACTTCCGGATAATATGAAGATGTATCTATTGACATTGCAGAGTGTGGTGATTATTCTTGAGTATTGTCACGGTTATTGGCCGTGGAGCTCTCCCTCTCAGTTTCTCCGGAGGTCTTTACGGCGTTCAGGAAGCGGGAAGGTATCGGCAACTCGAAACGCATGTCCTTGCGCGTTATGGGATGTGCGAAGCGCAATGTGCGTGCATGCAGGCATAGACGATGCAGACGACTCTCCTTTGCTCCGTATTTCCGGTCGCCGGAAATCGGGTGACCCATCTCAGAGGCGTGAACTCGAATCTGGTTCTTTCTGCCCGTGTCGAGAGAGAATTCCACAAGTGAGAGACCGTTGGCGCGTTTGAGTACCTTGAATCGTGTCAGTGCAAGTTTACCTTCTTCCGGATTATCGGTGGAGTAGACCACAAACTGGGAATTCTCGGCAAGACGGCTTTTCACGAATCCGGAATCCTCTTTCACGAATCCCTCGAGGAGCGCTACATAAAGACGGTCGAGCACCATATTGTTCCAGTTGTGACGTAGTGTTTCCTGTGCTTCCTCAGTCTTTGCGAACATCATCAGGCCGGAGGTGTCACGGTCGAGACGGTGTACGACGTAGAGTTTGTTGCGGGGATCCTGTGTCTTTACATAATCGCGGAGAATGGAGTAGGCCGATTCCTCCTTACGATGGCTTTGAGTGCCAACTGAAAGGAGAGCATACCCTTTGTTTATGACTATGACGTCATCATCCTCGTAGACGAGTTGGAGACGAGGGTGTCGGAGCACGACAAAGGGACGCGAGATGTTGACTTCCACCTTCCCCTTCGGGGGTATGGGTGCGTCAAAAGTTGTTGAGACAGTGCCGTCTATACGGAAGTGTCCGTGTCTTAGCCATGCCTTGAGATCAGTGCGGCTTTTATCCTTAAGTTTCTCAGTAACAAAAGCGAGAAGTGGGCGCGACTCTTCTGAATCGTTGACCCAGGAGAGAATCCTGTCTTCTTTGGGAGGCCTTGCCTGATGGTTTTGTCTATTTCGTGCCATTTATTTGGTCTGGAGAAATCTTTGTAAAATCTATTCTTATTTATAACACTCTGAAAGGGAGTTCTGTTTCCCCGACAGGTGTGGAAGTGGCGGATCGTTTCAACAAATGGTGACCGAAGCGGCAGGAGAGACATTTGCGTTGATCGCAGTAGTTTTTCCTGAGATGAATCAGAGCCTGCGTCCTCATTGCGTCTCCGGCTTTCAGACCATAGAATAAAAACTCGCGGGTTATGGAGTTTGTCTCTGGGGGTAATGACTGGAGAAGGCAGAGAGCCTTTTCTGCAAGATCGGGGTTCCCTTTGTAGACCGCGGTGGCATAGAACAAAGGGATGGCCACATTGATGAGGAGCAGGGTCACGCTTGCGTCCGAGAGAATGTCTGAAACACGTGAGGCCGGAGTGTCGAAAGAGAAGTGGGTGTGCCAGTAGCCGTCAAGACTCCATTTGAAAAGATTCCGCAACCGTTTCTCATTTCCATCCGTATCAAGAATCTTGCTTAACAGGGAGAATCCGTTCTCACATGCTTTTGCCAGATATGCGATACGTCGGTGAGGAAAATTCTGAGGGCGAGTGCGTGCATATTTCCATAATCCCGGTCTCAGGGGACGTATCCCGTATTTCTTGGCGAGAAAATAATATTCCCGGCATAGAAGCTGATAATATTCGTCGAAGATGTGATTCGAGGCATCGAGCATAGCCCCTTGACCGAAGAGAATTGCCTGGATCTGCAGGGGATTGTCGGAGTGACGATGGAGTATTTTCAGAGGTACGGAGCGTGCGAGCAACTCGAAGGGGTCGCTGTTCAGTCCGAATCCAAGGGCACGGGCCAGAGTGATGAAGCAGGTCTGTTCCCAGTCACCGCCACAACTCTTCAAAGTCTCAAGAACCCGGGTGGTTTTCTGCTGTATCCTTTCCACAGATAGTGATTCAAGCCAGTCGTTGACGATGAGTGAGGGCAATGTTGAGAGCGATTCAGCGCATCGGACGGAAATTGGTCTGGATTCAAGATCTGCGTAGACCCGGAAAAAGTCGGGGGGAAGAATCATCTCGACCTGAGGAATGAGCGATCCGTCGCTACGTCTGATTCTTCGGTCGGAGATTCCCACAACGTGGAGAATAATATTGTCATAAGCGGGGTCATCCTGATGCCCGTGACGCATCCAGTCGGAAGCCCTGACATGTATCTCTATATTGCCGGCCCATTCCACACCGTCTACCTTCACTTTTGAGTTGAAGAAATCGGGTCCGGAGTCAGTGTTGAGTCGACCCGGATCGATCACTTCGACTTCGGCGCCGGAGCATTCCTTTAGCTTGCGTCCGAACATCCTTGACTTCCAGAGATATTGATATACTTTCTCCAAGAGGTATTGAAAGGGGTGTGGCTCACTCCCGGAAGGAGGGTGAGGAATAGATAACGATACAAAATTAATGAATTTCCGCTTAACAATAGTTAAAAAGTGGAAAAAATTCGTGTGAGATTTGGAAAGTCTGTAAGGATAGGGTTAAATTTGCGAAGTGTTTTTCATAGTATAATTAAGATTAAGGTTTCGGTCTATTTCTTTGTGAAAAGAGGTAGACTTTTCTTTTTACCATAAATATACGAAAAAACAGCCCGGCTGGAGGGCCGGGCTGAGAGGTTTCTGGTTATTTCAATGGTTTTCAATAGTTGTCTTCTTCAGGCATGAAATATTCACGCGGATGGTAGCAGGCAGGACATTTTACAGGAGGTTCAACACCTTCGAAGATGTAGCCGCATACCTGACACTGCCACTTGATGGGCTGGTCGCGTTTCCATACGGTGCCGTCCTCGATTCGTTTTGCGAGAAGGTCGAAACGCTCCTTATGGTGATTCTCGATGGTTGCAATGGCGCGGAAACGCTCTGCAATCTCAGTGAATCCCTCTTCTTCAGCGACTTCAGCGAACTTGATATAGGATTCAACTCCCTCCTTCTCCTCTTCGGCGGCAGCCACCTTGAGGTTCTGGAGTGTCGGGGTGAGGATGCCGGGATCCACGCTCATGGGCACCGTCACGACTGCGTTTGCGTCAGTGAGGTATTTGAGGAAAATCTTCGCATGGTGGAGCTCATTTGCGGCGGTCTCCTTGAAAATGTTGGCATACTGATGATAGCCCTCTTTCTCAGCGGACTGTCCGAAGTATGTATAACGGGTCACAGCCATAGATTCGGCTACGTATGATGTTGCCAGATTCTGTTCTGTCTTTGAGCCTTTGATGCTTTTTGTGTTTGTGTCAGCCATAGTTGATTTTGATTTTAATAATTCAGGTTTTCTTTTATCTCTTAAACACGTGACCCCTGAATATTGTTGAGGCTCTTCAATAATTATTTGTAATAATCATTGTCATGAAGCGGGAATGTGATAATTTTGCAGTCATGACAGAAAAGATTCTTGGAATCGTGCTTGACATAACGCGTCATTCAGACCGCCATTCCATACTGACCCTCTTCACCAGGAGCAGAGGCCGTGTTTCTTTCCTCTTTCCATTAGGAGGGGGGAAGAGCGGGCGTCTCCGGCAGGCTCGCATACAGCCGATGGGTATAATTGAGACCGATGTCAATTTCAAGGGGTCGGCCGAACTTCAGCGTCTCGGCGCTTTCGCTCCGGCGGAGGTTCTTACGGACATATATTTCAATCCGGTAAAGAGGATGATGACCCTTTTCCTGTCGGAGTTCCTCAACCGGTTGTTGAGGGCTACCATGCCCGACCCCACTCTTTGGGACTATGTGGCGGGCTCGATGCGGCTGTTAGACCGTATGCAGCAGGGAGTCGCTGACTTTCATATTGTCTTCCTCTCTTCTCTTCTGCCGTTTGCCGGCATCCAGCCTGACGGGAGCGACTACGAACCGGGGATGGTGTTTGACATGCAGGCCGGACGTTTCTCAGACCGAATTCCTCCACATTCGGATTATCTGATTGGTGAGGAGGCAAGATTTGCCTCGATCCTCAACCGGGTGACATTCGCCAATGTCCGGGCTCTTAAACTCAACGGCGCATTGCGCAACCGTATCCTACAGAAATTGCTCCATTATTATGCCATTCATTATCCCGGCACATCAAATTTAAAATCCCTCGCAGTGCTCCATGAGGTCTTCACCACATAGAGCCCTGCAAGGGGATTTG
>CAZMHE010000010.1:14577-21088 GCA_964566015.1 uncultured Sangeribacter sp.
CAGAAGTCTTAAGACTTGAGGAGTGATTGAATCAGGATTTGATGCTCCATTCCACACCGTTTTTCGTGTCCTTGACATCGAAGCCAAGTTCGGCAAGCTTGTCACGGATAAGGTCGGAGGTGGTCCAGTCTTTGTTGGCTTTGGCATTCTTACGCACCTCCATCAGGAGATCAACCGCACCTTCGAAAGCTTTTGTCGCTCCCGATGTCTCCTCTCCGGCTCCAATCTTCACACCGAGTATGTCGATCAGATAGGTGTCAAAGAGTTGACGGAGACGTTTGATATCCTCTTCAGAAAGGTGGATGAGTCCGTCGGCTGCGGAGTTGATTGTCTTGCATGCCTCGAACAGGACTGCGATTACCTGCGGTGTGTTGAGGTCATCGTCCATAGCTTCCTTGCATTTGGCCATATAATCGGGGAGCTCAACGTCCGATTTCTCAGCCGGTGTGAGCGACTGGAGACGGCGGTAGCCGTCGGTCATTTTCTGAAGGGCTTTCTCGGCGGCCTGAAGTGCGGAGTTTGAGAAATCAAGAGTGGAGCGATAATGTGCCTGAAGGATAAAGAAGCGGATCACCATCGGTGAATACGATTTCTCGAGCAAGGGATGCGAACCATCGAAGAATTGACCGAGAGTGATGAAGTTGTTATAGGATTTACCCATCTTCTTCCCCTCGATAGTGATCATATTGTTGTGTACCCAATACTTGACGGCCTCATGACCCTGTGCCGCGACACTCTGTGCAATCTCGCACTCATGGTGAGGGAAAAGCAGGTCGAGCCCACCTCCGTGAATGTCGAAACATTCACCGAGATATTTCTCACCCATTGTGGAACATTCGAGATGCCACCCGGGGAAACCCTCGCTCCAGGGTGAGGGCCAGTGCATGATGTGTTCGGGAGCGGCCTTTTTCCAGAGCGCGAAATCGAGCGGATTGCGTTTCTCATCCTGTCCGTCAAGTGCGCGGGTAGATGAAATCATATCCTCGATGTTGCGTCCGGAGAGTTTGCCGTAATTATGGTCACGGTTGTATTTTTCCACATCGAAATATACTGATCCGCAACTTTCGTAGGCATACCCTGCCTCCAGGATCCTCTTGACATATTCTATCTGCTCGATGATATGACCGGAAGCATGGGGCTCGATACTCGGAGGAAGCACGTTGAGAGCCTCCATGTCATGATGGTAGCGGTTGAGATAATACTGCACCACCTCCATAGGTTCAAGTTGTTCGAGACGTGCCTTCTTGGCTATCTTGTCTTCGCCGGAATCGGCATCGTGTTCAAGGTGTCCCACATCGGTGATATTCCTGACGTAGCGCACTTTGTAGCCGAGGTGCTTCAGGTAGCGGAAGAGTATGTCGAAAGTGATGGCCGGACGTGCGTGTCCGAGATGGGCGTCGCCGTAGACGGTCGGCCCGCATACATACATCCCCACACGCCCTTCGTGCAGCGGTTTGAAGGGCTGCTTGAAGCGTGTGAGGGAGTTGTATAGTGCAAGAGCAGATTCCATCAGTTGTTGGCGATGCCGGGGTTCTTACCGCCACGGGGCTGGATCTCACCGAAGTTAGCCTCGTATTTCTTCACGTTGTCTGTGAGGGCGAAGAGGAGCTGCTTTGCATTCTCCGGGCTCATTATCACGCGGCTTACTACCGGAGCCTGAGGCATACCGGGAGCTGCGAAGATGAAGTCGATGAGGAACTCGTTGGGACCGTGGCCGATCATTGCGAGGTTGCTGTATTTGCCGTCGGCCATTTCGGGACGGAGCTGAATCTGGAGCTGATTCTTGTTGTTGTTTTCGTTTGCCATTTTTATTTGCTTTTTTTGTTGTTGACTAATTATGTGTTTGATGCAACCCGTTTACTGCTTCGGGTGCAAAATTTAAATGCGAAGATAGCGAAAAGATGTCACATTTGCAAATCCTGCACGATTCTTCCGTCGGCCATCTTCACGGTCATGTCGGCAATGGAGGTCATATCCTGATCGTGGGTGACGATGACGAAAGTTTGTCCGAGAGAGTCGCGCAGTCCTGAGATAATCTCCTGAATCTCCACGCGGTTGCGTGAGTCAAGGCTTCCTGTCGGCTCGTCGGCGAATACTATACGCGGCTTGTTGACTAGTGCGCGGGCAATCGCCGTGCGTTGTTTCTCACCCCCCGATAACTCGGCGGGACGATGTGAGAGCCTGTCACCGAGCCCGAGGTCGCGCAACAGACGCTCTGCTTCAGAGAAAGCCTCCTTTCTCCCTCTGCCTGCGATAAGAGCCGGAAGAGCGGCGTTTTCAAGTGCCGAGAATTCCGGAAGCAGCTGGTGAAACTGAAAAATGAAACCTATATGACGGTTACGGAATTCAGAGAGCTTCCGGTCTTTCAAAGCGAGAAGGTCTGTGCCGTCAAATCTCACCGAGCCGGAATCCGGCCTGTCGAGGGTTCCGGCTATCTGAAGGAGGGTGGTCTTGCCCGCTCCCGAGGGGCCGACAATAGCCATTATCTTCCCTTCAGGTACCGAAAGGGAGACATCGTGGAGCACCGTGAGGGGTCCGTAGGATTTGGTGACGTTGCGAATCTCTATCATCTTGTGAGCCAGGAGCCCTTGAAGCCGGTCTCTTCAATAGTCTTGACTACCTCGGCGGCCTTGGCGGCGTCGTCGGGCACACCGTGCATCTCGAGAACCTTATCGGCAGAATCGAGATCGAGACTCCATTCCTGATCTGGAAATTTGCTGCGCACGGCACCGAGGATCTTGGTGGAGCAACCGGCGCATTTTGCATTGGTTTTGAACTTCATAACTGTTTTCTTATAACCTTCAATTTTCTAAATCGAAGGTTGAATTATTTAATTTTTAGATTATTGAGTCGGAGCGAGTTGAGCACCACACACACCGATGAGACAGCCATTGCTGCGGATGCGATCATCGGGGAGAGGAGAAGCCCGAAAGCCGGGAAAAGGGCTCCGGCGGCCATCGGGATACCCGCTACATTATATATAAACGCCCAAAACAGGTTTTCTCGTATTATTTTCAAGGTAGCGCCTGATAATTTCATACCTTTGGGGATAAATTCAAGGCGAGCGGATACGATGGTTACCTGTGCCACCTCGATAGCTATGTCGCTTCCGCTGCCCATGGCGATCGAGACGTCGGCTTCAGCAAGCGCCTGGGAGTCATTGATGCCGTCACCCGCCATAGCCACTGTGTAACCATCCTTCTTTAAATCTTGGATTATGGCTTGTTTCTCACCAGGGAGGATGTCTGCGTGTATCTCCTTGATACCGGTCTTCCCTGCGATATGGAGTGCAGCCGGGCGACGGTCTCCTGTGAGCAGGACTGTCCTTACTCCCATCCGGGAAAGCGTGCTTACGGTTTCGGCGGCATCAGTTCGGATTGTATCGGCCACTTTAAAGGCAACAAGAGCCTTCTGCATATTTCCGGCTATGACAATTCCGCTCCCCTCGTTTCCCCAGGCCTCGATGACGGTCTGCATCTCTTCCGGTATCTCAGCCTTAATGGAATCGGCGAGCGATGCACTCCCGATCCATAATGTCTCGTTGCCAACCTCTCCGATGATTCCGCGTCCCGGAATATAGTCGAACTTGTCGGGGTCGGCAACTTTCCCGTTGCCGTTTCTTTCGGCCCATGATATTATTGCGCCGGCAAGCGGATGGGTCGATTTCTCCTCAAGGCTCTTTATGGCAGAAATAAGGGCGGAATCGTTGAAATCAGTGGGATAGATGGCTTCAACCCGCGGTTTCCCTTCTGTCAGTGTTCCGGTCTTGTCGATGGCAAGCACATCGACCTTTGCGAACTGTTCGAGAGCTTCAGCTTCACGGATCAGTATCCCCTCGCGGGCAGCGCGTCCGATGCCTACGGTGACAGCTGTCGGAGTCGCGAGTCCGAGAGCGCAGGGACAGGCTATGACGAGCACCGACACGGCACAAAGGATCGCCATCGGTAGTTTGTCAGCACCGAAACACATCCATATCACAAAGGTGAGGATAGCTATCCCCATCACTGTGGGTACAAAGATTGCGCTGATCCTGTCCACGAGTCTCTGCACGGGCGCTTTGGAGCCCTGAGCTTTCCTTACACATTCTATGATCCGGGAGAGTTCGGTGTCTTCTCCAATCTGATCGGCACGCACATTTATCTGTCCGTTGATCGCGAGTGTGCCTGCCGATACGCGTGAGCCCGGGGTTTTCTCCACTCCCTGTGGCTCGCCGGTGAGCATGCTTTCATCGACAGTTGCGAGTCCGGCCGTGACTGTCCCGTCTACAGGGATTCTCTCGCCGGGACGCACCGAGATGATGTCTCCGCGTTTGATTTCGCTTATAGGCACAGTCTTCAGCGTTCCATCCGGCATAACCAATAATGCTTCTGACGGTTGAAGACCCATCAGGGCACGGATGGCATTCCCGGTATTGCGGCGGGCACGGGCTTCCATGAATTTTCCGGTGCTGACGAAGGCGATGATCATTGCGGCCGCTTCATAATATAGATCGGCCGGAATATCATGATTCAGAAGGACATCGGGAAAGATTGTATTGAAAAGGGAGAAGAGGAAACTGACGAGAGTCGAGACAGCGACAAGAGTATCCATATTAGGCTCTCTTCGGAACAGACGCGACAGTCCGGATTTATAGAATCTTGCACCACCGATGGTCATGACTCCGAGCGCAAGCACGGCCATTACGCAGGGGGCACCCGGAAAATGGATATGAGCCATGCATATCACGGATAGCGGAACAGTCAGTACCCAGCAAACGATGAGGTCGCGTTTCATTCTGCGATATTGACGGAGTTCGGTGCGTTCCTTCTCCTCCACAGCTTTTTTTGCACTTTCGGCCACAATCATGTCGTAGCCGGCTTCACGAACCGCATTGGCGACAACCTGTGGGGAGGTTATGGATGGATCCCAGGAGAAGGTTACTTCCGAAGCGGCAAAATTGACAGCGGCGTCGGTGACACCGGCGCAGTCCGCTACGGTTTTCTCAACAGTGCCGGCGCAGACGGCACACATCATTCCGGTGACCGGGAAAGAACTTGTCTTTTTCAAATTACTTTAATTATGCTTGGTTTTGAAAGATAAAACCAAAGGTTATAAAGTTAATGGCTTAATATGAGAAAATGGTCATCTTAACAGGATTCTCCACCCTTTCGGATACAGATTGTTGGCACGTGAACCAATATTCTTTGCAGGACCCAGGGGGAGACCATGGTATGTAATCACCACATAACCCTTTGGAGAATCCTCGGGAAGAACAACCGATTCCCGTTTCAGATAGCTCAAGGCTGTCTTTTTGTCCACTTCCACCGTCGGCCAGGGGAGATGTCCTAATGGCGTGGCGAGCACAGTTGTAATATCCGGTTCTGATAAGGTAGAGTTTCCCTTTTGAACAGGTCGACGCTCTTTCTGAGAAGTTCTTGTCTTAAAATTCTTACGTTCAGGTATCTTCTCGGGCTCCTCCTCGGTATCCGGTTTCCGGAAAACCGCGAGGAAAAGACCTTCACCCTCCGTGCGGTGTGGCATGAAACGATAACAGGGTATGTCAGTCCTGATTCCACGGGGGATACCCCATTCCTCCGGAAAGTTCATGTCGATAGGAATGAGTCCGAGAGCATCGCGAATATATTCAGCCGTCTCCTCATTTTCCCGACGGTTGAAAGTGCATGTGGAGTAGATGAGATACCCTCCCGGTTTAAGAGCTTCAGATCCATTTCTGACAATCTCCCGCTGGAGTGTGGCGCAACGAGAAATGAGATCATCCGACCATTGGGCCACTGCATCCGGGTCTTTACGCATCATACCTTCACCCGAGCATGGGGCGTCGACAGCCACGATGTCAAACTTGTCACCGCTTCTTGCGAAGAAAGAGGAATCGCGGTTGGTGACAGAGACATCCGGATAGCCCCATTTTATGAGGTTTTCTTTAAGTATCGCGGCCCGTTTGCCGACATATTCATTGGCTATGATCCGTGAACCGTCGGGAAGAGCATCGATCATGGCTGTTGTCTTTCCTCCGGGAGCCGCGCATAGATCGAGAAGACTCACCGGTGATGAAACGAGGCGAGCCACCACCTCACGGTAGATCATGGAGGAGGCATCCTGCACGTAATACGCACCGGCGTGAAGGAGTGGGTCAAGGGTAAAGACCGGACGTTCCGGAAGATAAAAACCGGTCTGACACCATTTCACCGGTCTGCCTTCAGGAAACTCCGCACCCGGCTTGCGACTGTTCAATCTCACCGAAACCACCGGTGGCTTCCGCATCGCGTCAAGAAACGCGGGAGCTTCCTTGTCGAGAAGATCCTTTATCATGTCGGTGAATCCGGATGGGAGAGTCATAGTTTTAAATAGCTCAAGGGTTAAATGCCGGAGGGATAGTAGATTACACAAGAATCTTCGCCGATTCCGGACGATGAATGAATGTTGGCGTTGCAAAAGTAATAAATTTTTTTATTAATTTTGTATGTATGAAACTCACAGCAGCCCTATATCTTGTGCCCGTCAACATCAGTGA
>CAZMHE010000010.1:21188-28290 GCA_964566015.1 uncultured Sangeribacter sp.
TCGAGTATCCTGATGGCTTTGATGGCTTCCGGATTCAACGGACAGGGTTTTGCTTTCAACGGTTATCTTCCGATTGACGGCAAGGAGCGTGAAAAACGTGTCCGTGAACTTGAGGCGCTTTCCCGCAAGTATGGACAGACGCAGATCTTCATAGAGACACCCTACCGCAACAACAGGATGATTGAGAGTCTCTCAAATACGTTACGGGGCGACACGCTGCTTTGTGTGGCCTGTGACATCACAGATCCCGAGAGGGAGACAATCCAGACGATGCCGGTATCCCGTTGGAAGAAATCGCGTCATGATTTTGACAAGCGTCCCGCCATCTTCCTCATTCAGGGAGTTTAGAATTATTGAAACAGATTGCAGCGTTGAAGAAGAAGATAATATTTGATCAACCACGTCTCCCATTTGAGGAATGGGAAGATGAGTCAGCGGGGAAATATTCCGGGAGTGCGCCAAGAAGGGATGTCTATGCCTCCGCCGAGGTGCCCTCACCTCCCCGGAAGGTGACCCAACCTTCCGACAATCATCTCAGATACATGTCGCTCGGTTCCGGCTCGAGCGGCAACAGTTGTTATGTAGGCACGTCAAACGGTGGGCTTATCATAGACGCAGGTATACGCGATGACTCAATCATACAGACGCTTCAGGGTTCGGGCGTGGATATCAAGAAGATTCATGGTGTGCTGCTGACACATGATCATTCCGATCACGTGAGATATGTCTATGGCCTTTTGCGCAATAACAGACACATGCGCCTCTATTGCACCAACCGTGTCCTCTCGGGTCTTCTACGGCGTCACAGCATCTCAAGAAGAGTAAAGGAGTATCATCAGCCGATTTTCAAGGAGATACCATTCACTTTGGGTGACCTCACGGTGACGGCTTTTGAAGTGCCGCATGACGGGAGCGACAACATGGGTTTTTCCATCGAGTTCGGCGACCGTCGTTTAGTGCTCGCCACAGACCTCGGGGCGGTGACAGAAAGAGCCCGTTATTACATGAGCAGGGCAAATTACCTTGTTATAGAAGCCAATTATGACCTCCAAATGCTTCTCACCGGGCGCTACCCGGAATATCTCAAGGCAAGGATCCAGACAGACAACGGACATCTCGATAACCTCCAGACAGCCCGTTTCATAAGTGAGATTGTCAATCCTGACCTGAAATATATATTCTTATGCCATCTTTCCCAGGACAACAATACCCCGCAGAAAGCATTGGCCGCGGTGAGGGATGTCCTTGAGAAGAGTGGAAGGAAGGTAGGCCAGGCGCGTGGCACCATAGAGGATCGCAACGCCGATATTCAGCTCATGGCCCTTCCGAGATTCGAGCCGACATCCTGGTTCGTATTCCGCTAAGATGCATCTTGGATGCATCTGAAAAATTGCTTAAGAAGCACCGGCGGGTGGATCGGCACTTAGAATGATGCTCAGCAACGGACCCTCGAGACCGTTCGGCGCGATACCGGCCCTGACCTCAAACCGTAGATAGCCCCCTCCAAAATCATATACCATTATTTCTGTCTCGTCATTGTTGTCGGCATCCTCCGATGAGAATGACATCCTGTTGTCATCGTTCAACCCGAGACTGAGGAGAAGATAGCTTTGAAGATCGGTCGGCAGCAGATCTCCCAAAAAGATATTCCTTATGACAGCACTATGATTGTCGACGACATCCACTTGCCAGATACCCGGGGAACCCTGCACGTCGGTATAGAGTGGTGAACCCTGACCGTCTGTCAGCACACCCTCGAAGTCATACTGTGTGGAGTCGAGGGGTTCGCCGACCTTTATGGCATCGGCAAGACTCAGAATCGTCATGGCAATGTCATTGTCCGCATGAAATTCATCATTTTCCGACACGCTGACCGTGTCGGACGAGGAGGGGAGAGGGGGCTTGTGGCACCCGGTGTAGATAAACGTGGCGGCTGCCGCCAAGATGAGCGCCCTTCCGGAGGCAAGATGCAGATTTTCCATACTGTGGATTACGAAAAAACGGAATCCTTAAGTGTCCTTTCTTAGAAATCTTAGAAAAAATCGTCAGTGAGTGTACAGGAATCGTTTGATGCTTCGCTTGGGAGTCTTCTCAAATTCGTTTGGCATGAGAATGATCTTTGAGATCTGCTCATACGGAGCGACTATCTTGTTGAGTTCCTTCCTTACATTTTCCATAGTGCTTTCCAGCTCCCCGAAAGCGATTCCGAATTTGTCGGTCGCCTCAAAATCGGGATACACAAGTGCGGCCAGTTTGCCGTCTCGTTCCACTACAAGACTTTCCGCTACATAAGGCATGTTGTTGAGTTTTGCCTCGATCTCTTCGGGATAGATATTCTGTCCGGACGCGGAGAGGATCATGGTCTTGGATCTTCCACGCAGGAAGAGAGTCCCGTCTTCGGAGCGTGTGCCCATGTCGCCTGTGTGCAGCCACCCTTCCTTGTCGATTACATTGGCAGTGGCTTCAGGGTTCTTGTAATACCCCTTCATGCGGTTGACTCCGCGCACACAGATCTCTCCGGGTATGTTCTCCGGATCGGGTGAGTCAATCTTGCTCTCCATGATCGGAAGGGTTCTGCCTGAAGATCCGACAATAAACTCCCTCCAGGGGGTGTAGGAGATAAGGGGACCACACTCGGTCATGCCATATCCTACTGTGAACGGGAATTTTATCTTGTGCAGGAACTCCTCCACTTCATGATTGAGCGGGGCACCCCCGACAATGACCTCCTCAAACTCTCCACCGAAGGCATCGATCAGTTTCTTCCGGATCTTGCTATATATGAGTGAGTCGAGGAAGGGGACGGCAAGCGTCCAGCGCATCGAACCCTTCGAGATCATAGGAAGAATCTGATTCTTATAGATCTTTTCAAGGATGAGGGGGACGGTGATGACAAGATTAGGACGGACTTCCGCAAGAGCCTTGAGCAGCACTCTCGGAGAAGGAGTCTTGCAAAGGAGGGTGATGTGAGAGCCTACTGCCAACGGCGTGAGCATGTCGAAGGCACATCCATAGGCATGAGCCAACGGAAGAAAGGCGAGGGCTCTTGAAGACCTGTAATGGAGCTCCGACCATCTGCCGAAGCAGACGTTCCCGGCCAGATTCTCTCCTGTAAGCATTACCCCTTTCGAGAATCCTGTGGTGCCGGATGTATAATTGATTTCGTATACCTCCGAGTTGTCCCTGTCGGCAAATTTCACATCCGTTACCTGGAATCCATTCGGGTAGCGGCGGTTGAATCTACGTTTCAGCAGGCGCATATTGCGGGTTAGCTCCGATTCAGGAGTCTCATGAAGCACCGCATCATCTTCAAGACTGATGGCTCCCTTGATGTTAAGGAGGGAGGCGGGATCGATATGCTCCCAGATATGATTGGAAATCAGTAGAAGACCGGCCTCTGAATGATTGACGATATGGATGATGTCACGCGGATTGAAATCGCTCAGGATGGGGACAATGACGGCCCCATAAGTGATTGTCGCCATGTAAGCTATCACCCAATTGGCGGAGTCCTTTCCGCAGAGAGCGATTTTGTCACCCTTCCTGATTCCGATAGTCTCGAAAAAAAGATGGGTTCGGGCAATGATACGCGCAAGATCGGCATAGCTTCTTGTCCGGTTGTGTCCATACTCAGAGAGGGCGGGGAGATCCCAGTTCTCTATGAAGCTCTGCTCATATATCTTGATGAAGTTTTCAATCTCGAAGAGGTCGGTTTTCATGACGGAGCGTATTAATATGTGCTGATTCTTATCAGGATGGCAAGGTTTCAGAGGGCAAGCTCATAGATCTCCCGGCAATCCTGCATCGAGAGAGTCACATAGTTGCCGAGGGTCTTGCCCATATTCCCCTCAAGACTTTTCACCATCGCGTCAATGTCGGGTTCTTTCCCTACGAGTTCACGCAGACTTGTGGTCAGTCCGAGGTCGTGGTAGAAATCCTTCAAGGCCGAGATTCCTTCCGAGACGATCTGTTCTGTGGTGAGTCCTGCGGGATCCACGCCCATTACGTTGACTGCGAATCGCCAGATCATATCGGGGTTCTTCTTGGCCACGAAAGTCATCCATGCCGGCACGATGCATGCAAGACCGGCCCCGTGAGCCACATCATAGATGGCCGACACTTCATGTTCGATTCGGTGGCTGGCCCAATCCTCAACCTTACCTACGCCGCAGAGTCCGTTATGGGCAAGTGTGCCGGCCCACATGATGTCGGCACGCGCCTCGTAATCATCAGGGTTGAGATGAAGAGTGAGGGCACGATCCATCACCTCGCGCATGATCGCTTCAGAATAGGCGTTCACGAGAGGAGCGGGGGTGTTGGAGAAGTAACGCTCGAAGATGTGGCACAGCATATCCACTGCTCCGCAAGCTGTCTGAAACCAGGGAAGAGACATGGTCAGTTCGGGGTTGAGTACAGCGAATTTGGGGCGGGTGAGCTGACACTTGTAGGAGATTTTATGGAGTCCCTCCCTCTTGGTTATGACGGAATTGGGACTCCCTTCGCTTCCGGCCGCCGGGATCGTCAGCACGACTCCAACCGGGAGGGCGGCTTCCGGCATGGTCTTGCCGGAATAAAAATCCCAGAAATCGCCTGAATAACAGCATCCGAGTGCGATTGCCTTGGCGGTGTCGATGACGGAGCCGCCTCCGACGGCAAGGATGAAATCTACATTCTCGCGGTTGGCAAGTGCGATACCCTCATAGACCTTATCGTCAGTAGGATTTGGGCGCACACCTTTCAGGATAGCCACACCGATTCCGGATCCTGCAAGTGAATCCTTGACCGTGTCGATGAGTCCGCTGCGTTCGGCGGAGCCACCTCCGTAGACAAGAAGCACTTTCGACGCTCCGTAGCGACCGGCGAGTTTGCCTGTATCCTTTTGTGTGTCGCTGCCGAAGATGAATTCAGTCGGCGACTGGAATATAAAGTTATCCATAGTCGGAAATATGGGATTTTAATTTCTAAGTATTTTTAGATTTCTGCTTCAGCTGCTGATTTCTCGGCTTCCGCAAGTTCTGCCGCCGGAGCAGGGGCCGGTTCATCGGAAGTAGCGGCCTCGAGACGTTTCATCATCATGAAGATGAATCCGGCGGCGATGATGCAGATTATGATCAGGATAAACCAGAGCATATAGAGGGGAAGCTTGCCCCAGAGCATCATCGGGATGGAGACAAGGTAGTTGCCGATTGCGGTGGCTGCAAACCAGCCGCCCATCATGGAGCCTTTGAGCTTCGGAGGAGCCACTTTCGATACGAAGGAGATACCCATCGGCGAGAGGAGCAACTCGGCGAATGTCAGCAGAAGATAAGTGGAGATAAGCCAGTTGGGGGAAACGGAGGCACTTGTGCCGACGATGGAAAGAGAGCCGACCATCATCACGCCGTAGGCCACTGCGGCAAGCACCATTCCGTAGCCGATCTTACGCGGCGCGGAGGGTTCTTTCTTGCGTCTGGCAAGGGCGCTGAATATGGCGAGTGAGACGGGAGTCAGGGCCACCACATAGAAGGGGTTGAACTGCTGATACTGCTGAGGCTGAATGCCGGCGACCGGATTGGGTGTCTCCATATAGAAATATCCCACGAGGCAGGCGGCTGCCACAAGGATCAGTCCACTTATGCCGCGTCCCTTGGCAGATTTCGACTGGAAAAGAGAGAAGAGGGCATAGACTCCGACTGCTATTGAAAGGAGAGCCCATACGTTGAAGCCGATGCGGGTCCAGCCGTAGGCTTCGGGTGATGTGCAGCTCTTTGCAAATTCAGTGAGCGTTGCGCCATTCTGGTGGAACACCATCCAGAAGAAGATCACGACTGCGAACACAAGGAGAAGAGCCACGACGCGCGCCTTTGTCTGAGCGGGTGAGAGTTCGGGGCCGGTGTAGGCGGCAGAGGCATTTTTCCCACCCTCTTTCTTGAGATTGAGGATATGTGAGTATGAGCTTCGGCCGAGCCAATAGATAAGGAAGCTGACCACAAGTGAGATGCAGGCTATTGAGAAAGCATAGCTGTAGCCGGTGGAGAGTGCTGTGATATACTCGGCAGCCCATGCCTGAACGTCAGCACCCACGGTCATTCCGTTCTCGGCGGCTGTTGCGGTGATCGCGGCTGCAGTGTCCTCACCATCGAGCAGTTTGTTGCAGAGGGCCGGGAGGTCGGCGTTATATACAAGGTTCTTTGCCTTGAGGGCTACATTACACATTGCCGTAGCGGCCATCGGAGCAAACATGGAGCCGACGTTGATTGCCATATAGAAGAGGGAGAAAGCGGCGTCACGCTGACCGCTGTAGCGCGGATCGTTGTAGAGGTCACCGACCATCACCTGCAGGTTTCCTTTGAAAAGACCCGTGCCGATAGCGATGAAAGCGAGGGCACAGATGAGGATTCCGAGCGAGCTTGTGGAGCGGATGTCGGTGGGGATTGCCATGATGGCATATCCTGCGAACATCACCGCGATACCCGTCACGACACACTTGGAGAAGCTCCACTTGTCGGCGAGCCATCCTCCGATGAGGGGCATGAAATAGACGAAAGCGAGGAATGTCGCGTAGATCTGTCCGGAGACGGTGGCGTCGAAGCCGAATTTTGCCTGCAGGAAAAGCAGGAAGATGGCCAGCATGGTGTAATATCCGAAGCGTTCGCCGGTGTTGGCGAGCGAAAGGATATAAAGGCCGAAGGGTTGGTTCTTGAACATGAGTATGTCGTTGGGAAAAGTTTGAAAATTCTTGTGTCAGTATGATTGGTTATCCGATCAGCTTGAAGGCCTTTGCATAGTTGTGGATCTGCTTCACCATTGCGACAAGGCCATTGCTGCGTGTCGGGGAGAGGTGCTCTTTCAGTCCGATACGGTCTATGAAATAGAGATCGGCTCCGAGTATCTCGTCGGGGGTGCGGTCGTTTAGCACACGCATGAGAAGCGCGACTATCCCCTTTACAATCAGGGCATCGGAGTCGGCGTCGAAATGAATCCTGTCGCCATCCTCTTTGTGTGCTGCAATCCATACACGGCTCTGACACCCCTCTATAAGGTTGGAGGGTGTCTTCTCGCTTTCAGGAAATTCCGGAAGCGTGTTGCCGAGGTCTATGATATAGGCATAGCGGTCCATCCA
>CAZMHE010000010.1:28300-35884 GCA_964566015.1 uncultured Sangeribacter sp.
AATATAGGTCGGCATCAAGGATCTCGCGGGGTGTGCGCCCTGAGAACACGCGCAGCAGCAGGGCCACTATCCCGCGCACTATAAGCGCGTCGGAATCGGCGCGGAAGTTCACTTTTCCTTCCGGGTCGAGGTCGGCGGCTATCCACACCCGGCTCTGGCATCCTTCAATCAGATATTGGGGTGTCTTTTCAGCTTCGGGGAGTCCGGGGAGCTGTTCGCCAAGCTCGATGATGTAGGCATAGCGGTCCATCCAGTCGGAGAGACCTTCAAATTCATCGATTATCTCGTTTTGGGTTTCGTCAATTGTCATTGCAGAAAATTTTGAGTGAAATGCTGATTTTTCACAGATTCACTGCAAAATTAATAAAAAAATAGATATATACACCCTTGTTATGGAGTTAACTTGTGTTATGGAGTTAACTTGATATTATGAGACGGCCTCTTAGGATATAGGAGAAGGGTCTTGAACTGGCGTGGAGTGATTGTCAGGGAGGGCTTGAAGGTGCGTGATGCGGCATATGCAAGGGCGCATTGCCGGAACCAGCGACCTTCGGGTGTCGCCCCCGCCCTTTCGAGGTCTGCCATGATAAGCAGCAACTTCCCGGGACCGACATTAAACTCGAGGATCATGGCGAGCCGGCGGGATGTCTCGGCGTTATCGATCGGCTCCACGATAGGATCGACACTTGCCGGCAGACGGGTTGCCACCAGCGGCCGTGAGGCGGCAATGATAGGTTGCCATTGCCAGTCGGTGTGGAAATCGGTGGGAAAGTCCTTGAATAATGGATGCCCTTTATTGATAAGCAGACCGAGGGTGCCGGGTGAAGGTGTGTGGCCGATGCTGTCGCAGATGTCACGGAACATCCGGTAGTTCCAGAAGTCAGTCGTGAACAGCGGATCGATGGTGGTGAGTGATGTTGTAGCCGAATCAGGTGTAAGGATAACCCTCTTCCCTTTCTCGAGGAGTGCGAGTGCTTCCTCGAGATCAGAGGTGAGTGTCGCCCCTTTCACATCAGGAGCTTCTGCCGGATATAGCCAAAGGTCATAATGGTTGGAGACCTCTTTGTCGCTCCCTTGAAGATTAAGGGTGAGAGTGACCTTCTCAGCTGTTTTAAGGTGGGGAACAGTAAATGAGAAACGTCCCTGCTCTTTCACTCCTCTCCCCGGTGAGAGGGGTATTGACCCGGAAGAGTAGGGGAGACTCCAGTTTATTTCCGCATTTGAGAGGTCGGCTTGAGAGGTATTGTTGGTCAGTATTGCACATTCTACTTCTTCTCCTGACGAGAATGTGCGTGAGGGGAGCAGGGCGAGGAGCGTAAGATCGTTGCAGCTTTCCCTCCACTCCTGAGGAGTTATGTTCCCTTTTGATTTCATGAATGGATCGAGAATCCCTACCGGTGCAGTGCCCTGTCCGGGATAATCCTGTATGTCGAGCAGGTGGAAGCCTCCCATGCCGGGAGTGCGCAGGCTCATCTCCATCTCCTCCTTATAAAGGCGTGCCGCCCACTTTCCGGATGCTTTCGAGAATAGGTCTCCCTTGTGGAGCAGCCCGGCGGAATCCGCCCGGTTTCGCCATTCCTCAAGATTGTCGGGTCTGAGCACACCGGAATATCGTGAAATCGTCGTGAAATCCGGATATGACTGGTACTGTCCGGTTTCGTGGGCTATTACCGGCACCGGGGAGCGGCTGATACCCTGCGAGAATGTGCGGTCGGTGGAGGGGTAAAGTGCATTGATCATTCCCCCTTTGTGGTCGTCGGCGAAAGAGAAGGAACCCCGGACATGAGTGGAGAAGCCGGGACCCGTCCCCACTCTCGCCGCTATCAGATAATCCTCTCCCGGAATATGTCCCTCGGAGCCGAGAAAAACGTTCGCTCCATAGGTTACGAGGATGTCATTGTCGGAACGGGCTTGCTCGATAAATCCTCGCATTGTCTCCTTGTCCCCCCAGAGCTCATTGCCTATACCGAACATAACGAACGACGGATGATGAGAATATGCCCGGAGGATTCCTTCGAGTTCGGCGGTGAGGAAAGGAATTAATCTTGTCTGGCTCTCATCGACTTCTCCCCATATCGGAAACTCGGGCTGGAGATAGAAACCCTCCTCGTCGGCAGCAGCGAAACAGCTCTCCGGTGGGCACCAAGAATGGAAACGAACATGATTGAGTCCATATTCCCGAAGAGTATTGAAATATTCTTTCCAGGCCTCTTTATCCATCGGAGGATGAGCGGTAAGGGGCCAGACACATGCGTCGTGTCTTCCGCGCAGGAAGGTTGTGTCGCCGTTTATTGTGAACTGTGTGCCGGAAGTTGAGAAATGCCTGATACCAGTCCGGATTGTCATGGAGTCGAGGCTGCATCCCTCCCGGTCTTTCAGCAGGAGTGTTACATCGTGAAGGGTAGGGGAGTGTTCGCTCCAGGGTGTGGAATCGGATGTAAGAGGGAGTTGGATTTGCACCGGTCCGCGGTGGTCTTGAGTAATCTCCCTGAATGTAGTGCTTTCCCCTGAATAGGCGTGTATTGATAGCTGAGACAGTGAATCAGGACGCTGAATACGGCATGTGATTTCTAATGTGTTAGGGTCTGAAGATTGTCTGACGGAAGTGGAAGTGATGTGTGATGTATTCAGGAAAGTCAGGGTCATCTCTCCGATTATGCCGTTCCAGTTAGTCTGGGTTGATTCTGAACAGGCGTGTGAGGAAATGCGGACAGGTGCAGGTATTGATTCGCCGTTGTCGACGGTGATGGAGAGGAGATGCCGTCCGGGTGTAAGGTAGTCGCTGAGATCAAAGACTTGCGGGGAGGAGATGAGTGAGGATGAGCCTGCTTCCGCATTATCCACGCATATACGAGACGGACGCGTCCGTTCCAGCGAGAGAATGATCCTTTTGTCTGCCGCAGATTGTGGAATGTCGATCGACCGGGAGAAAGTGACCGGGCCGGTATATGTGACGTGTCTTGAGAGAGACTCCGTGGAGTGTGAATGGGGAACGGGATGCCCGATCCCTGCCGTGTCGAGTGTGCCGGGGAGGTTGATTACTCCTGATGTCGGGAAACCGGAGACCGAGTCGGGAAAGGAGTATGACCATTCCCCGGAGATGTCACGGATCTCACGCGCCTCCACGGTCAAAGTGAAGGTCGTGATAACCAGTAAAATGATGAGGCGGAATATGATAATCATTTCCGGGGTGTCGGTTGTATTGTTATGATTGGATTGAAACGATATGCAAAAGTAAAAAATAAATTTTAACTGGTAAAATTTGCTTTCGGCCGGAAAAAGTGTTAACTTTGCACCATTGAAATACGAAAGGCACATCCAATGTGTCAATGAGGGTCTTTTAAGGCCGTTGTGGATTACCTCCGACAGGTGAGACATGCGGAAATAGAAGATTCCTTCTTTTTTTACTCTCAAAATATTCTCTCCAAACAAAACATTAACGAAAAAATCAACACCTGAAAGAATGGCAACTTATCTGACTCAAGAAGGATATGACAAGAAGATGAAGGAGCTTTCAGAGCTCGAGGCTCAGCGTCCTCTCATCAAGCAGGCCATAGCCGAGGCGCGTGACAAGGGTGATCTCTCCGAGAACGCCGAATATGACGCAGCCAAGGAGGCCCAGGGTATGCTTGAGATGAAGATTTCCAAGATAAAGGAACTCATCGCCAGCGCCCGTATCATCGACGACAGCAAGCTCAACACGGAATTCGTGCAGCTCCTCAATAAAGTGACTATCAAGAATGTGAAGACCGGTATGGTTGTCACCTATACCATCGTGACCGAGAACGAGGCTAATCTTCGCGAAGGCAAGATCTCTTCTTCCACTCCGATCGCACAGGGTCTTATGGGGCACAAGGTAGGTGATGTGGTGAAGGTCACCGCACCTGTCGGTGTCCTTGAATTCGAGGTTGTCAAGATTGAGATACCTGAATAAAAAACTGCCGATCATGACTATATTCTCAAAGATTATCGCGGGAGAGATACCGTCATACAAGGTGGCCGAGGATGACCGTTTCTATGCGTTCCTCGACATCAATCCTGTAAACTGGGGACACACTCTTGTAGTGCCCAAGCAGGAGACTGACTATATCTTTGATATTGACGACGAGCAACTCGGAGCCATGATGGTCTTCGCCAAGAAAGTAGCCGGTGCAATCAAAAGGGCGATACCTTGCCGCAAGGTCGGTGTGACGGTGCTCGGGCTCGAGGTTCCACATGCCCACATTCATCTCGTGCCCCTTCAGAAAGAGGGAGACATGGATTTCGGTCACAAGATTTCCGACCCCGATCCCGCGAAGATGCGCGCTCTCTGTGACGCCATCGCTGCTGAAATGAAATAAGTTATCAACGACAAAAACAATAGCGTCGCAACCGGGTGCCTCCCACCTGATTGCGACGCTTAATTATGCCGTGAACAGGCCCGTTAACAGGGAGTAGGCGCGCCCTCGCGCCGTCTTAAACCCGGAAATAAGCGCGCCCTCGCGCCGTTTTGAACCCGGGAACAGGCGCGCCCTCGCGCCGTACTATTGTGGTCAATGTTGAAAATCATTATGTCAATTTAGTCAGATTAAATCAAGACCGTTGTTATAAAATAATTTCACAAATGTTAAATGTTGTCCTATATTTTTTGAGAAATCAAAAATATATAGTAAATTAGCGGTCTATTTAATACCTTATTCGTTATTTTAATTTTTCTACTAATCTAATAATGGAGTAGCTCTCAAAGTATCAACAAGATAAAATGAGGATGCTTCATGACTGATGTATCGATATATCTTACAGATACCAAACTGACCACGATATCACCATGGCTAAATTTAGTCTGACATACCCTCTTCTCACTTTTACCCTTCTCGCCGCATCTTCATGTTCGCAGGAGGAGCCCGGTAACCCTTCATATGATTACGATTCCAGGCAAATAATTTTCCGTGCAGATTTTCCCACCGTTACTTCCAGGGCCGAGATTATTTTCAATACACTGCCTTATTTCAGGGTCACAGCCTTCAATCCGGCAGACAATTCTCTCCTTACCGACGGTGTCATGGAGCCTCATTTCGGCTACGAGCGGATAGACATCAATCAAGACAGCGAACGTTACTACTCGAAACGTTGCCTATGGCCTGAACAGGGTCGTGAGTCGGATCAGGTCACCTTCTTCGCTTTCTATCCGGAGCTATACGCCGGCGCCGAGCTGACCAATAACTCTTCGGCCACGAAAATTGACTATAAACTAAAGAACTTCAGCGTAAACCGGGAAATTTCCTCACAGGTTGACTTTGTCACTGCCTACGCTGCCGGCAAAATGGCGGATGATATGTTCAAAGGCGTCACCCTCCATTTCGGCCATCAGCTCAGCCGCATCGAGGTCAAGGCATGGAGTGCCAACAAGAGCTGCGACATCGAGATTGCAGGTATTCGCTTCGGAGGTGTAGGTGTCAAGGGCACATTTGCATTCGACACTACTGACGGCGGGGGCGCCTGGGAAGATGCTCAGACTGAGAGAGGTATTGCCGAATACATCTTCCGCGAAGGAGACTACATCGTCTCGCTCCCTAACGTCCGTTCCGGTGCTTCCACCACAGCATCGGGTGGAGCGGTCTCCGTCATGGGAGCCAAGGTAGGCGACGACGAAAATTGTGCCATGCTCATCCCCTCGACCTATACCGAATGGGACGCCGCTGAAGACCGCCGTAACTCAAGCAATAATACTTTCATCAGCGTTCTTCTGCGCATCACCGACGCCACACCCTCATCCGGTATATACCCCGTTGACCCTCAACGCTATCCCTACCGCGACCTTTCACAAGGTATTGATTCCCCTAATGTCCCTGTTATCTATATGGCAGTCGACAAGACCTCCGGTGCTGTAATCAGCCGCTTGTATAAAGATGCAGCCGCCGGGAAAGATGACAACGTCTATTACTCCGATGAGTCTTGCAATAACCTTTTCTCCATACCCGACAATGTGGAGGTCAGGGAATACGGTTGGGCCGCGATTCCCATTTCCGCCAAATGGGAGCCCGGCAAAATATACACATATACCCTCGACTATACTTCGGGCATAGGCCTCCTCGGCCCCGAGGTCGACACGACATCTCCCCAAGCCGGCGATCCGGTCATTAGCGACAAAGTCGGTTACGATTTCACGGTTAAGGATTGGCTTCCGGGCGGGGGTGATGAATTTATAGTGCCCGGTTCATAAAATTGATATAGCCAATCTCATGAAACGCATTGATTATATAATAGCCCTATCATGTCTCTCCCTTTCCCCTCTTATTCTTTCATCGTGTGATGAAGATGTCGACAAGGGGATGTTCGGGGGTGATGACCGGATCTCTTTCATAGCGGGTGTCCCGGGCGTGAGCACGCGCACCAATTACGACGTTTCCGCGAAAATCATATCCTCTGGCATAACCGTCTCCGCTTTCTCTACCGAAGCTGACGACGATCAGGCATTACTTCATTTTGAAGACAGAATTGTGGAACGTGAGGTCGATGGTCTCTTCCGTTCAACCCATTGTAGATGGCCAGGAAATAGAGATGAGAAGACCGGTTATCTGAAATTTTTTGCCTTCCATCCCTCGATTAAAGCTATGAGGGATAGTGCAGGGGTAGGTAAGGAATGTTTCATCTATTCAAATTTAACGGAGAGAGATGAATCAGGCATCAGTTATGACTATCGCCTGACCAAATTTCGTGTTGCTCCCGACATCTCTAAGCAGGTCGACTTCGTGACGGCACACGGTGAAGGCAACAAGACTGAAGACTTGTACTCCTACGTGCAGCTTGATTTTGAGCATCAGCTTTCCGGGGTTGAGATCGGTGTATGGGGTGCCTCCACCCTCTACGATGTCGAGGTTGCCGGTGTCCGCATAGGAGGCATCGTTGTCGAGGCTGACTTCGGGCTCTCGACCGTGGTGGAGAATCCGGCCAAGAATGAAAATACCATAGGGGAGTGGTTTATTTCTCAATCCCCCAAACGAGGTTATGTGGATTATGTCTTCACCCCCGGAGATAAGGTGGTGGTAATCAATGCCAATGAGCATAACACAAGGGAGAAGGCCACATCTATCATGGGGGCCAACGGAGGCAATGCAATGGTTATTCCTTATAAATATGACAAATGGGATTATGTCAATGATAAGGAAAACAAGCGGGGCATCTATTTCAGTGCTCTCATTCGCATGACTCAGCGCGACGGTGACAATCACATGATCTTCCCCTCCACTGATCCAAAATCGCAAGACTACATCGTGTACCTGTCGGTGCGCAAGTCTGATGGAGAGGTCATGAAGCGTCTCGATAAGTATGGCAATGTCTACGGCACCTCCACACATTATGACATCCCCCCCACGGAGGAGCTCCGCCATTACGGATGGGCTGCTGTCCCGGCAAAAGTTGACTGGAAAGCAGGTTATACTTACCACTACATCATGGATTATACAAACGGTGTAGGCGTGCATGACCCCAACGACTCCAACCCGGCAATTCCCATTTTGGATTGGGGTGGTGTGGAAATCTCCACAACCACCGGCAACTGGAGTAGCGGTGGCGTTGTCGGTGGCGTTGTCGGTAGCGGTGGCA
>CAZMHE010000011.1:0-24698 GCA_964566015.1 uncultured Sangeribacter sp.
CCGTTTTCTTCGTTCATTGTTATTGTGTTTTCATCAGCCTTGCCTATGCTTCCTATTTCGTCAATACGTTCAAGATATTTAATATCTTTCTCAGCCTGTGTGATACGTTCATCAAGACCAAGTATTGCAGCATTGACAGTATCAAGAAAAGTGCTTTTAACACGTATCTTATGCTTAAAGCCGTCGTTAGGGTCGTCATACACTTCAATCGTGGTGCCGTCGCCATAGTAATAATCAATCAAAGCAGACAAATCAAAGCTAACACTTTTACCATTTGCAATAGTTAAAGTTACCTTGTTTGTTTCAGGGTCAAAAGTTGCGTCTGATACAAAGCTTTCAAGAGGAAAACTAACAGTATCGGTCGTACCGTCAACTTTTGTAAGAACAAACGAACCTGTTGTATTATCATAAGAAACAGACCTATAAGCTCCCTGAAGTGTTTTATCTAAGTTTGTAATTTCGCCTTTAAGAAGTTTAGCTTGTCTTGCAGATACAGGTTTGTCGGCAACCTCAGTTGTGGTGTTGTCAACAATATCTGTATAATTGATTTTCTTCTGGTCTAGCTCATCAAGAGCGTTCCCGTGCTCTTCCAAAGCTGTACCATAATTGTCTATAGTCTGTTTAAGCTCATCTTTAATCTTAAACTTTTTCTTGCCCTTATCAGTGTAAAGAGTAATTGTTGAATCATCTCCATAGTACTCATCAACCAAATCTGCTACGTTAATAACAATATCTGTATTGTCCATTAGTACTAAGTGAAGTTTCCTTGTTGAAGCGTCATAGTAGCTTGCGTCTGCTTTTAAGATTTTTTCACTTGGCAAGTCGTAAGTTATTGTTTCGCCGTTGTTTTTTGTGAATACAATAACACCTGTAATAGCGTCATATTCTACGTTTATAAGCGATTTTTCAGCTTTCCCGTCTATTCCACTGATTGATGAGTTTATAGCTGAAATTACGCCGCTGAGAGCCCTAGCAGAGGGCACTTTGCCCTCATTTTGTACGTCTTCTCCACTAAACACAGGCATAACGTCTTCTCTGTTGAATTTAAGAGCCATTGCTGAGCTATGAGCGGTCATATCTCCATTATGTGCTGCAATATCAATTCCAATTTTGGCTCTTATATCTTGATGAGCTTGTACGTTTGTGTTATGGCTAGAAATATCGGTTTCAATTTTATTTCTTATAGACGTGTGGTCTAAGATATTCTCATCTGACAAAGCTTTCAAATCGCTTAATCTTTTGTCTATGTTGTTTAATATTGTCTGCAAAGCTGTAAGCTCTTCGGTTGTAGCGTTTTGTTTAGCTTTTAAGAAAGCTGCAAATTTCCCGTCAAGAAAAGCGTCTGCGAGGTCTTGCAAACTGTAAGCAAAACCCTCAATAGCTTCTTTTGCTGCGTCTAACCCTGTTAAGTCTAGCTTAACGTAGCTAGCTGCGTCATCAGAGCTAAGCACGTCTTGAATTATGTTGACTTTTTCAGCTATAAACTTTCCTATTTGGTCGAACCATAGCTTTAAGTTTGTTGGAGAAAGCCCACCAACGCCATAAGACGCTGACAAGTTTGGCTTATCTGCAAGAGCAGCTACGCCCTTAGCTTTAAGCTCAGCAGGTGTTATATTTGTTAGTTTTTTAAGTCCCATAATAACCCTCCATTAGTTTTTAAGTCTTCCAACTACTTGATAGCGGAACGACACATAATACAAAGCAAAAGGTTTCATAAACTCATCAGAATAAATGTAGTATTGTTTCTCCACCCACTGCTTTTCTTTTTCTTTTATAGCAAACAAACTTTTTTCGTTTGTGTTAAACGTAAAATCAGCAAAGTCCATATCTTCAAAAGAAAATAGGCTGTTGTTTATACGTGCTATTTGTGTATATACTTTCTTGTTCGTCCTGACCTTAATTTTGGCGGCGGAAGAACGGAAAGATTTTGTTTTAATTACAGTTGACTTTTTAACTGTATTCTTAGTTAAGTGTGGTATTCCGCAGCAGTCCATTTTTGTTGCACAACCGCAATAAATAGTCCTGTCGTCAAACGTGTAATATTGTGAAGCAATTTCGCCTTGCTCGTTTCTCTTATCAAAGTTAAATGAGCAAATAACACCATTTTCTGTGCCAAAAAATATATTTTCTGACATATTTTTGATTGTGGTTGCTTTCTTAAACTTGCCTCCGATATATTCTCCGTTAGTTTCGCAAAGATAAGCCTCATATCTTACAAGGTCGCCTGTGAAAATATCGTAAACCTCGTGTACAGTGTAATAAACACCAACTGAGTAATCTTCTCCACCAATATTTACAACAACACCCTCGTCAAAGACTTCAGTTTCATAATTTCCTGCGTCATTTGGAGCGTTGACAACCGTTCCTGTAAGATTCTTAGTTTCGTTCGAGTTCATATAATAAACTGAATCTGCAAGCGAAATAGGTATCTCAATAATATTGTCGTCGTTACCACACGTGCATTTGTCAGCAGACTTTTTGCATTTTGTGCAATAATGTACGCACTTGCCCTGTAATTCTTCAGCGAGCTGCGTTGAGTATTTGTATTGAAGATATTGACCTTTATAAACACCAACTCCCTCAATGTAATACCACTCATATTGCGGAACACCAATAGCGTGAGTGTAAATCTGTCTGCTGTCAGCCATAAACATTTTGCCGTCTATTAAAAGCAACAGATAACCGTTCCACTCTTCGACTATTGCAGACTTTAAGTCCATATTTGCAATCTTAGCGTCAATAAGGCTTGACCTATGCTCAATAGCACGTTCGTTACGTACTGACAACTGACCTACCGCCTCAACTCCAAGACGTGATATAAATATCGGGTCATCAAGGAAGTTTACACAGGCACCTAAGCAGCCTATACCGCTTAAACCCTGCTGTGAGGGGTAAATCTTTGGCTGTAAACTGTTATTTGTTTCGGTGGCGGTATGGAAGTAAGTTGAGCCGTCTTGCTGAGTATCGTTTTTTAACACCATAAGCGTATCTGCAACTGTTATCATACCTGTTATAGGTGCAATACCTACACCGTCTTGAAAGTAATTCAAAATACCAAAATACGTAGGGTCTACAAAGCCTGTATTGTTTCTAGCTGAGTAGAACACGTGGTTTGGGTAGTCAGGATTTCCTGATAAAAATACTCTATTATCATAAACGGCAACTATTGTGCAATTAGTTACTAACTCAGATATAGTAAAGCACTCATCTGTAACGCCTGACACGCTTGTAAAGACCTTGCTAGCCGTTACTTCAATTCCCGCATAAAACTCAGGGTATCTTATATCAGATTCTCCATTTTCTCCCGCCACCTTTACTGTTTCTTCAGGTTTGTTAGGAGCCACAGTAAACTTAATCACGCCATTATTTAAGTCTACTATATAATCTGTACCCTCAACCTTAACCTCGTCATATACTTTTACTTCAGTTACAGAATCAAGCTGATTTTCGTTTAGGTAAAAATCTGTTGAGGTTCCGTCTGCTATAAAAGTGTGCTTGAATTTAGGTTGTAAGATATTTCTCTGTTCGTACTCTTTTCCTATATCTGCATTTACACCACTTGGCACAATGTTTATATAGGTTGTAGGTATATAAGCTTTATCTAACACGTTTTGTATAGTGTTGCCGTCATAAACAAGATAGTTTTTGCCGTCAATAATATACAGTTTGTTGTTAAAAATAAAAGACGCACTTTTACGAGTATTCATCTCGTTAAATAGGGCGTCTTGAGTATTTAGTACACCCTCTTTGTATGATAAAAGCAATCTATCTCCCTCAGCTAAACTGCTGCTTGCATAAGATAAAACGTGAGTGTTTGAATCAAAGCTTGTAAGCAATGTCAAATCTTCTCCATTTGTTTTAGCCAAAGCAACAACAGCCGCAATATTGTCAGGTAAGATTTGCTCAAAAGTGTGGGTGCCGTTTATTGTTGAAGTTGGTGCAGGAACTGTAATAGTTTCGCTTAAAACAACATTTATTGTGTTAGGGTAATTATTCCATACATAAAGCTTATTTCCTGAGTGAATTAAAACTTTGGTTACGGTCTTATTGTCTTTATCTCTGTGAGAAAAATTAAATATACCATAAACTTCGTTTTCTTCAGGCAAAACAACACGTTTTCTGAAACCTGCAATAGTTTCAAGTGCTTGTCCTTGCCCTGATTGATAATCTCTAAACATATTTACAGCATAAGCAAGACGTTGTTCGTGTACCTGTGTATGGTCGCTTGAAAAGTCAACTCCTCTAAAATCGCCGTAATATCTGTTGTAGGTATCTCTTTCTTTTAACATATTTTTTTGATTTTTGTAAGCCATATCTTTTACCACCTATTTGAACTTTTAATTGTTACAGGTGTAGCGTCTTTGGCTCTGCGTTCTATATCGTTTGCACGTTCTCTATACAAATTCATATAGTACTCAGATTTCTCAGGCTCATCATCTATCCATACGTAAGCAGCTACAAGAACAGGCAACAAAGAGCAAAGCTCTTCGTCAAGGTCAATAGTGTTTTCGTCGTTTGTAACGTCGCCTGTATCTTCAATAAGTGCAGGTCTACGTTCATACATTACTTTGTAAATACCCTTACTTTCGTAAGGTAACAAAATAACGCTATTACCCTCTACCTCATAATCTTGGTTTAAGATTATATTTCGTTCAGCTTCTTTTATAGGTGGACAGCTTAAAGCCATAAAATCATCAACTAATTGACTTATATCGTAACGAGAATAAGATTCGTAGGCAGGAATATCTTGCACTTCATCACTTAGCAAGTGTTTATACATTGCTATATTTTTTACTGAGTACAAGTACTCGCCTGTAAATCTTAATCTGACTTGACCGCTGACAAATTCGCTTCCCTCTTTTATAAAACCTTTATAAGGTACAAAAGTCCTTTTTGATGATAGGCTTATCGTGTCAATAACTTTCCACGTTTCTGTTTCTGTGTCGTATAACTCTAAGTAAACAACACCGTTTCCGTCTGCCTCAAAATAATATGACTTAGCCGCAGCTGCTTCAAATATTAAGTCCTCGTCTTTCTCTAAAGGAATAAACGTTGATTCATTTACTAAATTGAGAAGTGGTTTGTGGTTTATAAGATAGTAGCTTATTGCAGGTCTGATTTTATTGACCTGCAATAAAGCCCTATTTGCCGCATAAAAGAATCTATCGTCGTCTTCCAAAGAGTCCTCGAAACCTAATTGAGCAACTTGTTTATATAGCTCAGAAATAGTCATAATTACCTCCTGTTAGACTCTCAGACCTTATGCAAGAGAGGTTGCACCTGATACTGCTGAGTTGCTATTTACAGCAAGCAAAATGTGTTTCCAACTGTTGAAGCCAACACCAAAACGGCAATAACCGTTCCAATAGTAGTTACGAGTATGGTCGTCAATGCTGTTTCTAATATCAAGAGGAACCCTGTTATAGAACATATTGCCCATAAGATTCTCGTTAGCTTCAGAAGACATAATCATAAATCTATCGTCTGAAGTTTCCCAACCGTCAAGAACAACAACTGTCCAATTACCGTATTGGGTGTTAATGTCGTTATGGTCGCTGCCAACTGTTCTTTCAGAGCCAACAACCTTTTTAACCATAGCTTCAAGTTTTGGTCTGTTGCAAGGAACAATGATAACGTCTGCAATATAGCCCATAGTTTCGCCGTTTTCATCTTTGAAGTTTCTAAGCTTATTTGCAAGTACGCCCATAGCTTCCTCAAGTTTTGCAGCAGTACTTGAAAGGTCGCCATAGAAGTAGTTTGTTTGTGTTTTGCCTTTCATTTTGTCAGTAGCGTAAGAGTGTCCATTATTGAACAAAGATTTTCCGTCTTGACAAGAAAGGTCTACAACTGCCTTGTTAAAGGTATCACTTGTTTTGGTACCGTTAATAAGAGCCCAAGCAGCAATTTTGTTACGAGTTTTGTAATAAGAACGAACAAACTTACGTGGTTTATTTTTCATATTTGTACCCATACCAAATTTAGCGTCGTCAGCCATTTCCTTTGTGATAGTAAACTCTTTCATAAAGGTAATGTGCTCGATAGTTTTCTTAAATGTAGTTTCTACATTATCGTTTTCAGCACCTTGTCCCTCTTTCACGCTTTGGAAAGTATCAAAGTCTGATTCTCCGATAATTGTTTCAGCATATCTGTTTGATTTTTCAACGTTAAACAAAAAGTCAAGAACGCCTTTTTGTTTTTCACAAATATTACTCTCGTTTTCAATAAGAGCTTTAATAGGGTGTTCAAACTTCCCATACATAGGGTCGTTTTTACCCGACATTTTACTGTAAATAAAGTTACTCATATCTTTTTACCTCCGCCTTATATTCTAACGACTACTTTATCGCCCGCTGCAGTTGCACCGTTAAGAGCAACGATTGTTACAACGCCACTTGTAGTGGTTGCGGTTACTTGTAGTCCGTCAGTGTGTAATGTTACTTTATCTCCTACTTTGAGAGCGGTAGGAGCCGCTGTTACAGGTACTTCGTATACCTGATTTTTTTCGATTCTGCATACTGCAACGGTTCTTTTTGTATTACCTGCTGCAACGCTACCCATTGCAATAAATGTTGGAACTGCAGTTGCTCCACATTTTGTAAGTTTGCCTGCTGAAAGTACAAGAGCTTCGCCCATTTCGATAGCTTCATCTTCTGTAGCTTCTAAATATTCAGGCTCAGGTACGTTCAATCTAGCATTTTCAATCTTTAATAGTTTGAACATAGTGTTTCTTCTCCTTTTTTAATTTTTTATTTGCTATAAGATTGTTTGTAAAGAGCAATAATTTCTTTATCGCTCTTGTCAGGGAACAAGTCCCTCCACTCAGATAAAGTGCTTTTTGGCATTTTAAGGGAGTCGTCTTTTGACCCTTTTGGCACAGCTGATTTCAAGTGTTCTTTTGTGCTGTTAAGCGATTTTTGTTTAACGGCGTCAGCAACACTTTGCCTTACACTGTCAGGGTTTGCAGCTGCATACGCCTGTTTTGGAGATAAGCCCATATCTCTAAATCTTCCAAACTCAGCAAAGTTTTCGATTTTGTCAATAGAGCCATATTTCTTTGTTTCAGGGTAAGCCGCTTGTAATTCTGCAAGGTCAGCTTTCATTTTCTTTTCAAACTCAGCTTTTTGCAGCATTTTTAGAGCTTCTTCGTTTCTTTCGGTTAGAGCTTTCTTTTTCTTGTACTCTTCAAGAGTAATATCGTCAGCTTCTGCCGCCAACTTCTCAAGTCCCTCTAAAACGTTATCGCCCTCGACACCTAATTTTGAAAGTGTTGCCTTGCCTTGATTTTTGAAAGCTGTAAGCTCTCTTTCAAGCTTTGCAATTCTTACGTCTTTCTCGTCAGGTTCGTTAGCAGGCTCGACTACTTCCTCAGGTTCCTCAGAGCCCTCGTTCTCTTCGTCCTCCTCGTTTTCGTCCTGCTCGTCGTCGGCAACTTCTTCGTCTTCCTGTTCGTCCTCGTCAACAACGTCAGGTATGATAATATTGCCGTCTTCGTCATAATCAAACTCGTCATCTGCACCATTGTCAGCGTCTTCGTCGTCAACTTCAGGTGTGATTTCTTCGTCTAATTCTTCGTCAAGATTTTCGTCTTTTTCTTTGTCCATAATCGTTAATTCCTCCTAATTTAGATTTTATGGTTTTTATTTGCCGTTTCTAAGGTCGCTGCCTTTAACAACAGTTGCCTTAGGAGAGTCGGTCTTTGTAGACTTTGGAGCCTTGATAATACCACCCTTGTTAGTAGCAAATCTGTTATCTTTGTTAGATTTCATACTGCAGTTCCTCCTTTTTTAATAGATTTTTAATAAAGAAAAGAGCCCACACTACATTTAGTAGTTAGGGCTCTATCTCTTCGGACTTTGGCACATTTTTGTCAGTTATTCAGTTTTTACTTCATACAATTTCCCACAAGTTCGGCATTTGAAAGTTAAACCTTTAATTAGGCTATCTTTCTTCAAGCCCACACGTGGTACTTTTGTATTACAGTGAGGACAAACGATTTTAGTAATTTCAGATTCCATAGTTGGAGTAATTGTTAGCATACTCTTCCCTCCTGATATAAATAATAACATAGATTAAACAGCGTTTAGTCACTATTTATTCGTTTTGTAGGACGTCTGATTGATTATTCTACCGTTTTTTACCTCAAAGCCACATATTTCTGCAAGACTTGCTTTTTCGGCTTGTGTGGCTGATTTTAAGCCTAAAATATAACGCAACAATTTCTTGTTTACTTGCTCCGCAGATAAGTTCTTGAACTTAGTGTCTTTTACCGTGTAACCTTGATAAGCAAGAATTAAAAGCACTTGTTCATCTGTTAGATTCTGTGTAAGAAGATATGCAATAAGTTTATTTTTCTTAGAGCCTGCGATTGTATTGCCTCTATTGTCTTTATCTGAGGTTATTTCACTCATACCTGCATACGCAGCAGACAGTGTGGCAATATCAATATATTTTGAGAGCTCTAAAAGTTTATTGTCAACCTCTACCCCAAGTGTTTCAGACAATGCTTTTTCATAGTAGGCGTCATAAAGCTGCTTTATAGCTTTTGCTTGCTTAGCTTCTGACAAGCCTTTGAAAGACCTACTTAGTATCATCTTTTCAACCTGAGTATTTGCTTGGTTATATATTTTCTTAAACTTAGACCTTTGCTCCTTGCTTAAATTGATTGTTTCTCCGTTGTAAGTTACAGAGGTGCCTATACTCTTAGGAAGTACTGTATATTCTTTCTCGTAGAGCTCGATAAGTTTTGAGCGTGCTGCTGAGTTAAGGTCGCCTGCCTTATCTTCGTCAAGTAATAAACTCATTATTGTTTCAGCGAGCTTATAATCGCCATTTGCCAACGCCTCTTTAATATCTTTCGAGTATTTAGCATTATAAAACATAGAGTTGTATTTATATGCTGCAGCAGGGTCAAAACGCTTCATAATACCACTAACGAGATTATTGATATTTCTTACAGGTATTCCCGTCATCTGTCCAATAGAGTACAAGGCATTTCTAAAAGTACGCATATAGTCAGATTTGTCGGTAATTTCTCCATTTGCAGCTTTTGTTGCAAGCTCAAACAGCTCTTTACTTGAAGATAAAATACTTTCCACAGTTTCGTAAGCAAAGTTCGTAAACTCATAATCATTTACAAAATAATTATAAATATCTTTAACAACAGGTAGCATACCGATATTTGTGCTTACAAAGTCGTTAAACATATCTTGAACAAAGCTTATCTCTTTGCCGTCCTTATCTTTTCTGTCTTTATTGTAAAGCCATTTGAAGAATTGACCTACCATTACATACATTAAGTTTGCAACAGTAATTGACGCAAGCGTTCTGCTGAGTTTTCGTTTTGCAATCTTGTATCTTGACGCCACCTCAGTTGAAGCGTTACCTGCCTTTATCATCTGTCTTAAAGCCCTAAACTCTCCAACGGACTCAACAAGTCTTGAAAGCTGCTTTAATGGCACTGACGTAAACATAGTAAAGCTTCTTACTATATCGCTATCAGAACGCATAAGCTCAGACCTTTCCGTGTTTGTGTAGTTTGGTTGAGTCAGCCTTACAACTTCTTCTAGCATTACGCCTGCAGCTTTCATATTTTCAACCGTGCCGATTTTATGTCCACTATCTTTTTGGACTTGCACTTGACAGGCGTTCCAAAGTTTACCAATAGTCAATCTATCTGTCCATTGAATAGGTTTTGTTAAAACGTCGCCTATTTTACCAACTTTATCAATTACACCCTCAGCACGAACAACACCCTTTTCATAGTTTCTTACCTTAGCATAAGCACAGTACTCATCAAGAGCTTTATAGTTAGTCTTCATAACTGCACCCTTAGCCATAGAATCTATATCGAGCATTACACCTGCCGTAGGGTAAGAAGTAACCTGAGAAACAATAACTTTAAGATTTGCACCAAGTTGATATTTGGCATAAGCTCCTCTAAGCTTTTCTATAAAAGAGTTGCTTGTAGCTCTGCCTTGAATATCTGCAAATAATTTAGTTAAATATCTATCTGCACCGTCCCACACTTGTTCGTTGACTGTGTTTTTAATTGTCTGTACGTCAGTTTTTGAGCCGATATTTTTAGCATATAACTGACTGAAGTTTTTAAGTGGTACGGTTAGGTTCGCATAGGTAGATAGTTGCTTAGCGTGTCTTGAAACAACACTATAAACGTCTGTAATAAACAGTTTATTTTTAGAGCCTGTTTTAACGTCTTTATTGAAAGAGAAGTTATAAACATTAGCCCAATCAGACATTATATTTCTTGCGTCTGTTACGTTTCTTGCGATTGTTCCACTATCACGCTTGATAGGAAAATAAAAGTCTTCTGAAGCGTTTGTATAGCCCAAAATCTCCAAGTCGGCGGTGGTTTTAGCTTGTTTACTCTTCACATTGAAAAAGTCCTCTACAATAGCTATAAATTGTCTGTCAGACTCTGTAAACGTCTTATACAACTCTTGTATATTTGTTTCAGTAATTCTAACACTTTGCTTTGCACCTTTTCTGTCTAAGTAGCTAAAGCCTGATTCGTACAAACCTGCTTGTGCTTGTTCACGTTTTGAAAGCTCGTATAATGACATAGCCTGACCTATTGTAAGCTCTGCATTTCCAACTTTTACATATTCAGAAGCTAAACGTCTTTTATACTTCTTGTTTTGCTTAAAGAAGTTATCAAACTCGCTTACAAGGTCAATATACATTAAACCTGAGGCTGTTTCGCCGTCCGTTATCTGTTTGTATGCTCGTGTCAAGATTCCCTCAGGGTTGTAATTCTCAAGTGATTTTATCACGGCACGTGGTTCAATAATTTTATTAAACACACCATAAATATTATTGAAGAAGCCTTTACCTACTCTATTCTTACTCTGATGAAGTATTGCTATGCCACTAGCAGCAGCTTCGCTTATTCTAACCTTTTTGCCCTCTAAAATCATTTGGTCGTAATTTTGGAACAAGTGTTTAGCGGAAGCCATAATAACCTGAGCGGCTTGCAGTTCTTCATAAGTTAATGGAGCTAAACTATTCTCGTTTGCTTTGATAAGGTTAATGGCGTCAATAACATTTTCATCAATGTAATTCAGGTTAGGGTCAGAATCATATAAAAGAGGGTTGCTTGTATTATAAAACTTGCCATAATTTAGCAATAGCGTTCTTGCACCTGCTTTACGCAAATCAGACCTATATTTTAGTTTACCAAGCTCTTTAAGCCAAGAAGTAAGTTCAGGAGCGTTAAATACCTCAGCTCCAACATAGCTACGTTTATCTGCAACGCTCTTCAAATATTGAGCACTGTCTATAACACTATTTACAAGCTTATTCTTCTTGTCCGCCTCTTTTACTTGCTTAGATAAGTTCGCAATTCTGTCGGTGTATTTTTCGACAAGTTTAGCATATTTTGACTTCTCGCCTTTTTCATCATAAGCAAGCAATACGTCCCTAGCTATTTCTTGTCTAAGTTGTTCAATCTTTGCCTTTGAGCCGTAAGTTTTTAGCTTAACATTTTCAACTTTCTTATTGACCGCCGCCCTTGCAGATTCGTACTTATCAACCATTTGGAAGAAAATATCAGCTTCGTTTACAGCGTCTATAAAGATACCAAACTCAGCAAGTTCCTGAGCAATAACGTCAGGTGTTTGTTTCGAGTTTTTGTTACCCCAAACGAGATTGATAGTATTTTTGTTGTCGTACTTATACCTTATTTCTTCCTGTATACCACTTAAATCAATATTGTGCATATAACTTCTAAGCACTGATAAAACACGCATATCTTCTGAATTGTCAGTCAAGTCGTACATATCTTCCAAAACTGCATTTTCAAGTATATAGTCTGCAATATTTAAGGCTACACCTGTTCTATAACCCTCATTTGCACTATTAAGCTTTGTAAACAATCTGTCTATTATTTCAGCTTTACTCTTTCCACTTAACTTACCATATTTGTCATCAAATACTAAACGCTCATCAATAATGCTGTTGATTACCTCTGTGGCGTCAAGCTTTGAGTAAACCTTAAATTTTGTATTGTTGGCAACAAATTTAGCTCTTTGACCTTTTGTTAAACCGCCTATTGTAGAGCTATTATCGTCATCTTGAAGAGCAAAACGAATATCGTCAGGCAAGTTTTTAATAAGTTCGCTGCGACGAGAAGTATTTTCGTCGTAAAACTCCACTCTGGTTCCTTGCTTGTTAAAGAAGTCTATAATATCTGAGTTTGTACCAACAGGAGCAATAACCTCTACAACTTCATTAAAAGATACTGCTCTTTGAGGTTTTGCCTCAAAGTATTCTGTCGGGTAATTTTTAAGCTGCTCCATATAAGACTGTATTTCAGAAACAAGTTCGGCTGACGGTGTTTTATAATACTCTTGATTAAACATTTGCATAATCTTCGCAGTAGATAAATTAGTTTTTGCAAGTTCTGCCATAAAGTCCATAGCGTTGTCAACAGCTATGAAACTATTTGATTCTCCTGACAATTTGCTAATCTTCCCTGCAATACCAAAAGTTGCCTCATCAGTTATCTTTTTCAAACTTTCCATTTGTTCAGTTGACACTAATCTATTGCTAGCTTTTCGTATTTCTTCAATAGTTTTGAATTGCTGCGACAAAACGCTCCTTATACTGCCTGTTCCGTAGTTATACCCCTCTGCGTTCCTTACAGTTCCTGTCATATACTTAACCAAGTTTTCGAGTGTAGCTTCTGTATATAAAGCGTTAAACGAACGCCTATTACCTGAAGAAGTGAAAAGGTCTACGTTGTTTCTAAAATATTTTGTGTCTTCATAGTATGTGTCAACAAGTTTTTGCAGATATTTTTCAAAATCTTTTTCTCTGCCTTTCATAGCCTCGTTTACACTATCTTTTAGCCCATAATAATCGAGCTCCACAAAAGCGTCTTCTCCGCCTTTATTGTATTCCGCCACGTCGTATAAAAACCTTTCAGCGTCAGAGTAGCTTACGGACTTTTCTTGTTCCATATCATACTCTGCATACATTTTGTTATATACGTCTGTTATTTCAGGTATTAGCTGCTCGATAACTTCAGAATCGCTGTATCGTTTTGTAATTTCCTTATGTTTTTGAGCAAACTCTTTAATGTATGATAAAGGCATACCTGATTTTGGTTGTTTCTGCTTTGTTTTACTTTCAATCTTTACTCCATTTTCAGAAAGATATTGATATTCCACAAAGCTCTCGCTTCTCAAAGTATCAATAGCCCTTTCTTTGCTTGTAGATTCAAGCTCGCTCTCTATTGCACTTACAGACAAACCGAATTGTTTTGCAGCATTATCAAAGAGTTTAAGCATTTTATTAAGATTTTCTTCTGTAATTTTGTTTACCGTTTGAGGGAAACGTTTTGAATAAGCGTCAGAAGCAAAAACTTTATTTCTTGAATTTGCAGGGTCTATTGTTGACTTTCTGAATATTAAGCTGATATTACCAAAGTTTTCGTGCCCGTTCTCCGTGTTAGTTATAGCAATAGACGGAACAGCAAGCCCACCTATTTTCATAGATTGCAAAAGCTTCGACTCTGATATATTGTGTACGGCAACTAAGTTCTTGACGTCTTTGCTGCTGTCTAAAGCATAACGTATATCATCACTTATTGTAGGGTTAATATTACTTGTTTCTTTAATTTGGTTTGGACGAAAAACAACATAGTCATCAACTGCTCCATAATGAGTGTTGCCCTCATACACGTTCTTTATAATACAGCCGTCATAACCATTACTTTTTGCATAATTAGCAATAGCTTCTGTATAAAATAGCGGGTATTCAATATCTCTCTCAGCCCAATCTGAAACGTCAGGGTACCCATTTTCTTTTTGCCATTTTAATACTTCTTGATGACCTTGTCCGTCCCAACACTCTATAGAGCTCCAATTTGCACCCTCTGCGTCAAATATAAATGGTTTTTTAATGTTCAAGTAACAATTCATTTCTTTACTGCCAAAAATATTTGCAGAGTTGTCCATTTCTTCATTAGCCATAAACCAATAAAATGAAGAATCGCTATTAAACACATTAAAAGAGTTCTGAGTATAATGCCTACAAGCCAATAATCGTCCATTTTCATCAACAACCTTGCTCTCAGCAAAGTATTTACGTTGATTTTCTGTAAGCTTCTTACCCGTTGAATCAGTTTCAGGCAGTGCGTACCTAATATTGCCGTCATCTGTTCTAAAAACTTGCTCTATGGCGGCGGCAAACTTAGCACTCTTAGCTCTTATCAAACCAAGATTATGTTTAGAAGTGTTAAATTGACCTTGTACTTGAATATTTCCATAACTTTCCACGCCTACGTCGTTTACAGGAATAACAAATACGTCTGCATAAGCATTTCCTGCATTAAGTAACGCTGTCATACGGTGTCTGCCCTCGTGGTTAGTTACTTTTTTGTTTTTTAAGTCAATTTCAAGGTACATATACTCGCCTGCCGTGTTTTTTATATCGGAAGCGGCTACTTTCTTTGATATTTGAGAAGAGCGAGCGTTCAACTGTCTTTGCTCAACATAACTCTCTGTTGTCATATCAAGGAATTGTTGTATAGGTATTCTTGTTAAATAAGCGTTTGGCTCAAACTGAATAAACTTAGACCACCTTTCAGCAGATATATGTGCCACCTTGTTAGTGTCAACATTTCGTTTGATAGGTTTTTCTCTCTCTAATATATCAACAAGAGCTTGTTCGCTTGCATTTTCTCTTAAAATGAGGCTTTTGCCGTCATAAAAATACACATTTGCAGCACCCTCTTTGGTTTTTGCAAAATAAATATCAATATCTTCATTTTTTGCGTGCCAAACAAGATTTTCCTGCGTGTCTGTATTGGGCTCTGTATAGATTTCGCTATAAAACTCGCCTATTTTTTTGATTGTTTCTGAGTTTTTAACGATTTCTGATAGTTGTCTAACTGTTCCATAGTCATTGAAAACGGAAACAGCTCGCCCTCTACTTCCACGTAAGCTTTCATTTCCCCTGCTGTTCTCTTTGGTTTCTGTGTTTTTGGTGTTTGTTGTGGTTTCTTGTCCATTTTCAACTCCTTTTTTATCATTATAGCCATTTTCTCCGTCTTTTGCAAGTGCATACGCCTCTGAAGCAGTATTTACAGCAGAAAATTCAGCGGCATTGTTGCCTTGATTGCGTGCAGAAAACTCATCAAAGAGCTTTTTATATCTTCTGTATAGAGATTGAGCCTCTTTTGAGAGTTTTACGTCGTCAGAATATGTTTTTGAGGACTTTTTGAAGAAGCCAAGTATCTTTTCTTTCAAAGTTGGCTTTGTTTCGCATAGTTTTTCAAGCAAGTTCTTATTTGTAAGAATACCCTCTGCATAATGAGCATTGATTTCCTCTATAAGCTCGATAGAGCCTCCACGTCCTGCTTTGCGGTAACGGTTTATAATAGCTTCTTTTTCTTCTTTTGACATATTTTTAACGCCTTGCTCAATAATTGTGCCACCGTCAGGCGTTTTTCTTATAGCGTGGTCTAACTCGTGGAGCAATAACGCTTTGTGAGTTCTTTTTGTGTTAGGGTTTACAACAATTCTATTGTTTTTAGCGTCGTAATAGCCGTCTGAATAAACATTTTCTCCTGTTTCTGTGTTTTTACCTACAATACACATATTCTCATTGAAGATTATGTTAATTCCACTGTGAGCAGATACTCTTGCATAAGACAAAACGTCCGCTTCTGCAATTCCTGCAGCTCTTCCTTGTCTGATGACGGCTCTAACCATACTTTGGTTAGCCGCATTAAGTTTTTGATAGTCTGCTATATTTTCACGTGCATAGCTATCAATTTCCGCCGCCTGCTTTCTCAATTCAGATTCTTGTTCGAGCTGCTGCTTAATTTCGGCTGCAACCGTCTGCTGCTGAGTGTTTAGTTGGCGTAAAACCTTATTTACCTCTTGCTTTGTAAGAGTTTTTGTTAATCTTTTACTCTTATAGTCGTAGATACGGTAATTATCGCCGTCTTTAACAATCGCTATTTGAGAATCGCCCTGAGAATACCTTACAACACCGTCTTCTGTCACATTTAAGCGTTTTGGAAGTTCTTCTGAAGTGTCTGCAGAAACATTTTCTGCGTCTTTAATGATTAAACGCTCTTTTTTGTATGTTTCTACACCGTCATTTCTTACAAACTCAGTAATTTTCTCTTGAAACTCCGCATTTGTTATACTTTGCCAATTATCAATACCAAGTTTTTCGCCGACAGCTTTAATTTCCGAGTCGGTGGCGGTTTCTATAAACCTATTTAAGTCAACTTGCGAGCTTAATTGTTGTCCCATAAGCGTTGCTTCTTTGAATTTGGCTGTATTCATAGTAATTTGACCTGTTGCGTCAGCTACTGCCAAAGACCTAAGCACGTCATTTGTCTTCAAAGCTTTTGAAAATGATTTTGAGTCGTTAATATCAATACCATTTCTTATTTGCTCGGCTGTAAACGTGATAGGCTTACCGTTTGTATCTGTATAACCGTAAGAAGTAAGCTTTTCAGCTATAACTTCAGCGTTATTTACTATGTTTTCAGCACTTCTTGCAACAATAGGAGAAAAAACCGCTGTTGTGTTTGCTCTTTCAAGTACCCCTAGAAGCATTTTTTGCTTCATAGTCGTAATTTGACCGTTTGTTTTTTGTAAGCTTGATTGAAGTTCGTTGTAAACGTTTTGCACAAGCTCAAAAGATTCAAGTCCTGTCTTATTTGTATTCTCATAAGTATTTAATTGCTCTGCCATAGACAGTACATTATTAGCTTTACCCTCTGTAACAATAGTATTGCCACGAACAGTACTTGATATGTTACGTATTGATATATCAGCACCACCCATAATAGCACCGCTCAAACCACCAATAAGAGCTGCATAACCAACTTCTTGAAAGGTTGCGTTTTTAGCGTTAGGGTCATAAGTTAAACGAGCCCATACAGGTTCTAGTATTTCAGATAAGCCCTCCTCAAAAGCTTCTCCAAGAAAGCCTTTTACAACTGCTTTACCTAATGTTTCTCTTGTTGCAGTTTCTGCAATCTCTTTACCAAAAGATTTGCTTATATTCTTAACAACTTGACCTGTACCAGCACCGATACCTGCAGAGATTCCCTCAACAGCACCCTCTGTAATACCTACAAGAGCACCATAACCGAACTCTTTACCGCCAAGCTCTCCTGTTTGCCTGTAAGCTTCTTTTGTTGCGTTACCTGCAGCTCCTAAGCCTGCAACTGTCGCAGAGATTAAGGAAGCGGCAACAGGGGTTAAAGTACCCCCTGAAGCCACCGCTATAGCACCTGCTGCCGCAACAGTTGCAATAGCAGGTAAACTTGTACCAATACCACCTGCAACGTCGCCTACAGTCTTCCAACCGTCTGAGGGGTTATACCACTCGTCAGCGTGCCCATAGTTTACCCAATCGTTAGCAAATTGTTGTTCCGCCCAATCATCTGCTCCAAATAATTTAGCTAAACCGCCCGCAGTATAGTCCCATATACCCTCAATACTACTTAGGAAACCTAAACCAATTTTTTCAAGAGCATAACCGATACCACCAAAGAAGCCGCCATTATTTTTAGCCTGTTCTTGCTGCAATTCAATTTCTTTTTGTTTAGCTATATCAGAATATTGTAATGCTGCTTCAGATAAAAAGGAAGTGCTACCTTTTTGAGCGTCTTGTTTATTATTTTGTAAAAAAGTTAGAGCATTATATGCCATAATTGCCTCCTATTATACTTTTTCTGATACGTACCAATGACCGTCATAATACGTTACAGTCTTTCTATAAATTGAGCCCATAGCAAGCTCTGACATACCAACTGTTAATATACCTGCTATCCAATTCCAAGCACTAGGGTTGTCTTTTCCTGCTGCGTCAACTTTAATTTCAAAAGTCGTTCCGTTAGGTATTTTTTCATCAAACGGGTTAGTAAAGCCAAGAGATTTAAGTTTGTCGGTAAAGCTGTTGTTGTGTTTAATTTCGTTTGCGTCATCTTTAAGTATAGATTTGATTTTGTACTCGGTTCCGTTATACTTAAAGTATTTTTTACCCGCCAAGATTTTTGGTGTTTCATACGTTTTGTCAAATGATTCTTGCAAAGCTTTCTTTGTTTCTGCCGAACACCACTCATTATTTATAACAGCGTCTAAGGCTTTCTTAGCAGAAGCCTCATCTAATGTGCCACCATTGTAAACAAAGAACGATTCTGAAGTGTCTATTGCTTTATTCCACTTCTCTTTTATGCTGTTATATTGTTCTGTGGTTATATTACCTTTCTCGTAAGCTTCTTTTACGGTATCTGTATCGGCATAACCATTTGTAATATCTTCAAGATAATTCTTATAAGTGTTTTCTTGTTGTGCTGAAGCAAGTTTTTCTATCTGCTCATCAGTTAAACCATATTGTTTACCAAGTTCTTTAATTTGCTCTGCAGAATAAACACCGTTATTTGCATAAGAAAGAAATTCCATATAAGCTGCTTTCTTTTGCTCTTCTTGTTCTTTTTGATATTGAGCCAACTCTGCGTCATTTCTAGCCATATTTTCTGCATAAGTTAATTCAGCATTTAACTTATTCTGAGTTGCATTTTGTTCAACTTCAAGCTTTGTTGCGTCCGCTATGTTCTGAGCGTTCTGTTTAGCCTGCTCAGATTGAGCATTTGCAGCTTGTGTTTCAGCCCTTTGTGCAGCATAAGCTTGTGAGTCGATATAATCACTGTAACCGCTTTCAGTTAAGCCCATACCTGCAAGAGCTTCAGCGTTAGCTCCATAAGAAGCTTTGTTTTGTTCATAGCTCGAACGTGCGTCTATAACGCCTCTTTGACGTTCTTGCTCGGCTTTCTGTTCAGCTTGTTGTCGTTGAAGCTCTGTCTGTTCAAGAGCATTTTGTTTTTGCTCTTCGATAATAGTATTTTGTTTGTCAAGATTTTCCTTGTAAGATTCAGCTCTCTTTCTCAAAAACTCCTCGTAACTGTCAATAGTTCCGCTATTAGTTGTTGCAGGAGTGGTTGTACCTTGTTCACTTTGAGCAGGAGCTGCTTGTTGCACGGAAGCCACATTTGCAGCATAAGAAGTTACATTTGTGTTGACTGAAGTTGGTATCTTATAACCATAATAATCTGCTGCTTTAGCTACCATAGCCTTTGAGCTATCATCAGCCTGTGCAGAATATTGTTCGTCCCACCAACTAGCGTCGTGTCCTCCATATTGAATACCTGTATTAGCTTGATAAGTAGTATTTATTTGTCCTTGCATATTTTCAGTAGGTAAACTCGTAGGAGTAGTTACTTGTTTCTGTTGTTCTTTTATCTGTTGTTCTCTCAATAGATTAGCGTTGTAGCTTGTATCTATTTGGTTTTGAGATATAAGTTTACTGTTGACCGCCATTATTTAGTCCTCCTTTGATATTTGAAAGTTGTTGTTTTAGATATTCGCCGTAATCTGTCCTGTTTTGGACTTCAGTTTTAAGTCCTGCGTTTTCCGCTTGCAACTGCTGAATAATTTGCTGACGTTCAATCAACATTTTGATACGCTCAACGTTGTCGTGTGCAAACGGGTAATGAGTTCTCTCCATATTCTGCCAAAACACAAGTAATGTTTCAAGCTGTGTAACGTCGCCATAAGCACCTTGTTGAAAGTTTGCTCTATTCTCTTGCCAAAGCGTTTCTCTTGACTTCTCAATATCAATAGAGGCGTCTGTTGAGAATAAATACTCATCATTGTAGTACCACTCTCCTGCGTCGTCCCTCTCTAAGAAATCATAACGGTTAAACATACAGTTTTGAGTCTTGCCCTGAGCGTCTTGATAAGCTGCAGGACGTGGTTCATCAGCATAAGCCAAATAATATTGAAATATAATTTGGTCTATCTCAGCGTAAGCAGCGTTTTTCATCTGACGCTTACTGTCAAGACGTCCCGCCGCCTGTTGTACTTGAATCTGTTTAGCTTTACCACTTTGTGCCGAGCTATCATATTGTCCTTGATAACTGTCTGTAATACCTAAAATACGTTTAGCTTGGTCGTAAAGCCTATCAGACTGCATAATATCTCGTGAAATATCTACCTGTAAATCTATTCTTCCATAAAGCTTTGCATTAGCTTGATTTGCCTTAAATACTTTCTTAAATATAGAGTTGTCAAGCTCGCCCGTAAACCCCTCAGGAACAATCGGGTAAACACCGCTTCCAATAAGTTTCTCAACAATTCTGCTTTCAATTTTATTGATAGCTTGCTGTTGTGGTCTTATAAACTCGCAGTCAGACTGTCCTAACAAGTTATTTTCCTCTGACGTGTTTTTTCTAATAACAACAGGTAAAATGTTCGGTGTATAGAAAGGGAGCTTTGTTTTTTCTTGTTTAGGGACTTGTACGTCTATCATTTGAGGTAAAAGTGTTCCGTTAATATCTTCTAGCAATACAGAGCCTGTTTGAGGGTCTATGGCTTGCTGTTTTACGGTTTCCATAACAACCTGTCCGTCCTCTATAACGTCGCACATTGCAGGCAGAATTGAGCCGTCAGACAAAACAATATCTCTGTCAAGTTCCTCAAATTCTTCGTTCTGTAATTCATATTTGGGCTTGTCGCAAGTGCAGATTTCTTTACGCTTGCCACAGTTTTTACAGATATAACGTTTGCGAGCATAGTAGTCTTCAATATCAAGTAACTCAGTGTCTGCAGACCAAATATACTGACAAACTTTATCTTTTTCATTTTTGTAATAACATACATAAAGAGTTGCTGTCTTATCGTCAGCGTTCTCTTCAGATTCTGTTTCGTCCGCCACCGTTGGAGTTACACCATATTTACGAACAATATCGTCCTTAGTTGTTTCAAACTGAATAAAACAATATTCCATTTCTTTAATATCGTAAATATTAGGTTGCCCTGTAAACTTAGACGGGCTGAGGCAACTTACCTTAACGTCGCCCACTGTGTTATGTGTTGTAATTGAATTGTCCCACTCAATAAGCCAAACAGAGCCACCATAAATAGGGTTAAACCTTTCGTCCATATCATTTAACTTCTCAAACGGTAACTCATCACGCTTATTGCGTAACAATGTTTCAATACTCTTTGCATTTTTTTCGTTCTTTTCGCTGTACATTTTGGCGTTTACAGCAGGGTTTGGTAAATAGCTTGTAACTTGGCTTTCTATAAGCTCATAAGTGATATTACGTACCTGCGTTGCTTCCACGTCTGAGCCGTCAATTTTTGTACTGCCCTTGTATTGTTCAAGGTGCTGCGTAAGCTTTTCATATAACGTGTCAGAAGCAGAGCGAGCTTCATTATACAGATTCTGAAAAAATGCTAATTTAGTTGTGTCTTCTAATTCTATTTTCATAATTCAGGTTCTCCATATCTTTTTATTATTGCTTGCCTTTCCTCTTCACTGCGTGCATTGTAATAATCTTCGAGCTGGTCTGGTCTGTATTTTACTTTTTTACGCTGTTTAGGTTCAGGCGGTTGTGTCCAATATATTGCAAAGTATCTTAGTGCGTCAGGTGCGTGTGTAAGCTCGTGAGGTTCTTTTGCACAATCGTTAGGGTTCTTTTCGTCAATCAATAGTTGAGGTAAAGTCCTAATGAGGTTCGTGCAGGTTCTGAATATCTTAATTCTTGTGTACTTAGTTCCGTCAGGAGCTGTACGTTCTTTTAAGAGTTCTTTAACCTGAGCCCACCCTGCAGCTCTGTCGTTGTTTGATTGAGTAAGTTCTAGTCCGTTCTCATAAAACAATAACGCTCTGCTTTTACCTGTTTCTTGACTCCTATTCCATAAGTCAGGAGGAGCAAGTCTAGCACGTGGTAAATACCAATCTTCTACTGTTCCGTCTTCTTTCTCGACGCTCTCAGCAAGTTTTACCTTAGAAGCTGCGTCAGAGATAATCAAGTTGCTTTGATATATCTCGTGGAACACGTACGCAATATTGTCATTATCTATGGCTACCTTGTAATGAGCAAACATATCAAGACCATAGTCCATTGTGTCATAAATCGTCCAATCATCAGGAATAACAAAAGGTTCGCAAGTGTGCAGCTCGTAATCAAACTCATTGAAGAAGCTGCCACCTAAGTTGCTTAGAGCTTCCTCAGCTGTACGAGGGTATTCTTGTTTTACTTTTGCTCCCAAGTCTTTGGCTGTGCTTTCGTACCACTCTTTTGTTCTACGAGGGTCTGAGAACACAGAGAGGAATATTTTATTAAAAGCATTGTCTTCTACCCACAACCTCTCAAAAAGTGTGCCTTTTTTAATTGTAGATAGACCAATAACTTTACCACCTGTTGGACGGTTGATTGTCGGGTATGCTGAAGTCCATATCTCATCAGCAAACTCCTGAAACGCCCACTCGTCCAAAAGCAGAATATTACCTGTAAAGGAACGTCCTGCGGCAGGAGAAGCAGGAAAAGCTTTGAACGTAGATATAAGCTTGCCTTTATCATCAGTTATAGCTATTGATAATGAGGTTGCTTTCCACGTTAAGCCGCCACCCTGCATTATTTCAGGCATATTGTCTAAGATGACACTCATACGCCTTACTAACTCTTTTGCGTCGTCCTCTGTCTTAGAAAGAGCTACGACTGTGTGTCCAAGATTAAAAATGAGGTCGTGTGTGCAGAAGTAAAGTGCAATCCACGTAATACCCATTTGTCTTGCTTTAAGTATCAGGTTAAGCCTGTTCTTCTCAAAATCTCTAAGCGTCTGATTCTGAGCGTCCCAACCTTTGAAAGGAATAATAATCTCAGGAGAGTCTTTATCTTCTATTACGCAATAATTGTTCGCCCAATATACTACGTCGTTTCTGCAATACTCAAATTCATTTTTCAGAATCTGTTGTATATACTCTGTGTAGTTGGTGGCGGTTATCTTACTATTTTTGGCTGTCTTTTTTGTTGCCATTAAGTCGCCTCTCAACTCGCTCAATAAGTGCAAGAGTTTTGTCATCTACGCCGCTTATGCTGCCGCTGACTTTTTGTTCAACCTCTGACTTATCTTGCTTGTTGTGGTTATTCACAGCTTCAAACTTTGCATATACAGGGTTATATAAACCTGTAACAGCCAAAGACGTGAGTTTTCCGAGTTGTATTTCTTTCGCACGTGCGTAATAGTCTGCAAATCGGGGGTACTTTTCGCTCCAATTTTTTAGCGTCCTAACAGATACGCCTAGCTTAGCTGCAAACAATTCAAACGTAGGGTACTCAGCTGGCACAATAATAGGTACTCTTGAGCTAAGCTCTCCCTTAAAGTAAGTTTCTTTATACTCTACCCTTGTAGGAGGCTGATTGAAGTAATCAATAAGCATTTCGCAATATTCAGGTTTATATTTGCAAGCAGCTTGATTGTCCTTTTCAAATTGTGTTTCCTTTCCTATTTCATTTCCTTTCTTGAATTGACCTGTATTCTTCTTTTTAGGTTCACTTTTCTTTGTTTGACTCATTTCGTTTCTCTCCTTATAAAAACAAAATAAGCCCTGATACTCCGTCTTGGAATAAAAGGGCTCTAACCTCAAAGGGTATTTGGCACATTATCTATTATTTATCTTATCACGCATTTTGCTGTGTTTAGTCACTATTTATAGTGAGATAAGACTGCCTGTGCTTTATTTTATTATATATAATATATATATTACATAACATAACAAGAGTATATAATAATATATTTATATAATTATAATAGAGCAAGCTCTTTGGCTATATCGTAAATAAGCTTTCGCTTGCGTCTGTAATAAGTGTTTTTTGAGATGATAAGTGCGGCGGAGGAAAAATCATAACCACGCCGCTTTTGAATATCTGACAACATATCTCTTCTGATACCAACTTCTACCTCTTCAAGAGCTTTGTCAACTATTGAATTGAGTCTAATGTAGCAGTCCAATACGTCGCCTGTGATTGTGCCAAACTTTATAGCTCGCTCTCTGCGGTTATAATCGGCACACACTGTTTTAACTATATCAACAACGCTAGTCGGTATATCATACTTGAAGTACAACTTTTGCCTTGCCATATCGCCTCCTTATTTTATTGCGGCTTTCCCGTGCCTGCAGGCTTCTCTTTGGTTCTCAGCTCGTTATACTCTTCTACCCACTCAATAGGTATCGGCAAACGGTTATTCAAATAACGTACAATAGCTTTGCTTATATCAATAGCCCTATGTTCGTCGTGTATATACTTCGGTTTAAGTCCAAAAGGTGGTGGTAAATCTTCAATACTAATTCTTATCACAGAAGACTCAACCGTTCTGAAGTAAGTAGGTTTAGAAGTTTTGCCGCTCGGGTATGCTACTGTCGTGCAATGCTCGCAAACCTCTGAGCCTTTATAAATACAGTCTTTGCAGTTATACTCTTTATTGTCGGTCATATCGGTTCTTCTTGTCTGAAGCTAAGTTCATAAACTCTCTCATCTTGTGAAAGTCTAGAATCTTCTCCGCTTCCTTGATTGTTTCAAAAGTCTTGTCAGTTATCTCCTGTTCGCTCTTATTAAGCTGATAGCCAATAGCAGCAACCCTTGAATTGCGTACAAAGGCAAATAGCAGCAATCTAAACTTGTCAGCCTCCTCTTTCTTGTCAGCAAGCCTCTCTGATAGTTGATGATTAGCTGCGATTGCGAGCTTATATTCATTGTAAAGACTATCATAATCGTTGGCTCTAATAACTTCCGCCGCCTTTTCAAACTTCTTGTCTAGCTTACTTTTCATACCTTTGCCTCCTTTGATAAAAGCTTCATA
>CAZMHE010000011.1:24798-27765 GCA_964566015.1 uncultured Sangeribacter sp.
ACTTGATTCGCTAGGTCTGCAGCTTTGTAAACTTTTGGCATTTTAATATCAAACTCTTTAATAATGTCTTCGTTAATTTCTTCGTCGTTGATATTGTATTTTTGCATAAGCTCTTTCAAAAGCTTTTGAGCGTTCTCTTTCTCTCCACCAACACCCCTATCGGCTAAAGCCTTAATCTTTTTTATAAGTTCCTCTTTATTCATCTCAGCTCCTTATGCACCAAAAATGTACTCAATCACATTTTCTTTACCTACAAACTCAATGGCGTCTTCAATAGCCTTTTTGTTTGTTGAATAAATAGCTCCTTGCTTTTGAACTCCGACACCGCTAGAGCATTGTACCAAAAGCTCTCCATTATTCCTGTCATAGTTCAACGACCATATTTCTTGTTCCATATCGTCCCAATCAACAACAGAGCTATGAGCTTCCACATATTTTTTGAAAAGGTTTGTATATTTTGTGCGGTATGAGGCTTCTTCCGCTTCAATTCGAGTTTCAAAGAAGTTGCCTGTTTCAATTCTGCCTATATTTTTCTGATTTTCAACAGTATTGCAACAATTTCTAACTTGACCTGTACTTTGTACAAAGAAGTACCTCTCGCCAAGCTCAGGCTCCCAAAACCCCTTTTCGTCTTTTTTTAATCTTTCAACTATTGCCTCAGAAAACTTTTCAAATACATTATTTGTAAAAACGCTATCTGCCGTTACAGCGTGTCCATTTTGGTAATTTATTACCGTTTCTTTTAATAAGGTTTTAATTTCCTCTTTGTTCATCTTGATTCTCCTTTTCTAATTTTTTCTGTTTAATTTTGTTTTCTATCTTGTTAGATATTTTGAAAACTGCGTAAATATCAATTACAACAACGTTTATAAGCACAAACCAATCAACTAACGACAAGCTTGTCCAATCAATTAAGCCGCCTCCAAGAAAACAAATTGTCGCTACTCCAACCGTTCTGCAAATGGCAACAATAATCAGAAAGTACCACCACTTCATTTTTGTTATTCCCGCCACCATACATAGTGCGTCATCAGGAAAAGCAGGAAAAATAAACATAAGTGGTAAAAATATTTTGCTTTTGAAGTCTATCAAGTCTTGAGCTTTTTTCAAGCTTTGTTCTCCAACAATTTTAGCTGCTATTTTTTCGCCTCCTAATCGTCCTATAAGGAACATTGCAAGGCTTGACAGAATTACACCTGATGCTGAGATTATGAAGCCTCTGAGGGCTCCAAATAGAATTACAGACACAATTATAAAAGTCATTGACGTTGCAGGAATAAAACACAATAGCGACGTTACGGCTATTTGCAACAACAGAAACACTAACCAACCCCATACGCCACACTTTTCAATAATCGCCCTGATACCCTCTACGCTTGTGATTCTAAAATGCCTGAGGAGGAAGTACACACCAACAACAAAACCTGCAAGGCAAGCTATTGTAACTGCTCCGATTATAATTTTCTTTTTCATACGTCCCTCACGCTGAAGCCATTGTCTATAAGCCACTTCTTCTGTGCGTCCGTCAAATCTAAAATACAAACGTGGTAATAAGCTAAACCATTTGGAGCATATAAATCTCGTGATATTTTAACCCAACCCATATCTTCAAGTTCGTGTTCTTCTTTATGAAAACAATAATAAGCAACAGTGCTGTGTTCCATAAAATCACAACCGAAGAAGTTACCGTTTCTATCAAGCCAACCTGTTTTATATGTGTTGTTGACATAATATTTTCTAAAAGGCAAATCTTCGTAATTTTCAACCTCAAATATCTCATCATTAGGGCTTGGTCTGTAATCGTGCCAACCTCCCTTTTGATTCACTAATCTATCGCCGCATATTTCCCAAAAGCCATTGAATCTAGTACTACCGTCGCCATATTTTGAAAACTCTGCTAAATATTTTTTCATACGTCCTCCTTAAAAATAGTTTTAAGCAACCTACTTTTCTTTGCTGCTTCAAGTATTTTTGTAATAAAAGTTATATGCTCTTTTATAATTTCTTCGACAAATTCTTCCCACACAACAAGCACCTCAACTGCGTTACAAATACCGTCTTTATATACTGTACGGAAGTGTCTTTCCTGATTAAATATTTCAGGGTCAAACTCTCGATACTTGCTTTCATTTTTATCGTATGTTCTAGGGTAATGGTACTCAAAATGCTCTACAAAATCGTAAATCTCATAGTCCCAATAATCATCATACCCGCCTACAACAACCTCATCAATCAGTGCTAATCGAGCTTTGCTTGGAGTGTGTCCGTCGAAAGAACCGTCGCACAACCACCAACCATCAGAGCAATATTCTCTGTCGTCCCTTTCATAAAAGAAGTGCCCCTTGCCACCTTTACAATGAGGGCAACGTAAGATTCTCTCGCAAACTTTCATATACAGATTTTCTTTGTCTTCTAGCTCCTTTAGAAGTTCTTTGTTGGAGCAGTGCAAATATTCATACCTCATAACTCCTCCACATAGCACCACGATTGCGGCGGTTTTTTAACCCAATTAAGACACACCCACTCAGTGCTGCACTCTCCAAAAGCCCTGTAAGCCTCTTGCTCTCCCTCACTAATACACTCAGTACCAACGGGGCAATTAGGACAATAAGGGCACTCAGGACTTATACAAGGCTTCTTGAACTCTCTTATATCTTTTGGCTCATCATAAACAATCAGGTCGTCTATATGCCAAATATAGCCAACGCCGCCCAAACCTTTAACATAATCATAAACTTGTTTAGGTGTAAGACATAGAGCCTCAATATCGCTATTTTTAAGCATAGAATCTATGTATTTGTCAGGTCGTTCAAACACATAACCGTCGTCGTCTTTTAATTGATAAACACCGTCATCAACAAACTTTTCATAGCCTAAGTTGTCATCTTTAGAATAAGGCACTGCACAACACCTAAACTCATCAATTTTGTTTAAGGTAAATTCTGCAACAACTTTCATCTTGCCGTA
>CAZMHE010000011.1:27865-31473 GCA_964566015.1 uncultured Sangeribacter sp.
AAAATTGCCATTTTATTCTGCCTCCGATTCTGCAATTCTGTTTACAGAAACCTCATAAGCTGTCATTTTGTAAGTGCCTGTACTGTCATTGTTTTTCTTCTCGTACTCTCGGCTTTGGAATCTACCTTTAACAGAAACTTTAACACCTGTATCAAGCGTGCCTATATGAGCTGCTGTACGTCCCCAAATAATACAAGGAATATAATCAGACTTTCCACGTTCTCTGTTTACAGCTAAGAGCACGTCGCAAATATCTCTTCCAAGTGGTGTGGTTCTGTGTGTAGGCTTTTTGCAAAAGTAACCTGTTAGCTCAATCTGATTTGCTTCCTCTTCATAATCTTTCAGCTCTTGTCCAAAGAAAACTATTATAAGCTTGTTTTTACCGTTTATAGTCTTGTTGTAGGTTCTAATTTGTCCCTCTAATTTAAGCTTGTCGCCAACTGTAATCTTTTCTGTTAAAAGTTGAGATACATTAACAGGTAGAACGTCCTCCACGCCACTATCTCTTTTTACTGCCACTTCAAAAGAATAAAAATTTTCTCCGCAGCACTCATAGCAAGCAGGTTCTGTTACAACGGTACCTGCAATAACCGCTTTATTGTTGATATTTTTCATAATTCCTCCGTTAATTCACTTGTAACTGAGCCTTATTCCAAAGTGTTGATATAAGGTAGTTTTGTTTGTTTCTTATTTCGCCTTTTTGGTATTTTTCTTCCACCTCGTAAACAGCTTGCGATAATTCCTCTCGCCTTTGTTCGCTTGTGAAAAATTTGTTTAATGATTCCAAAAACTTGATTGTGTCTATGTTTCGGTTGTTTATTTTCAAGGTTTTTTGAGAAGCAACTTCATCAAGAATATTGTTTATAAGCTCTCTCATAGCAAAAGACATATCAAACGAAGCACTAAAAGTTTCAGATGAGTCAGCCCACTCTTGAAAATGGCTCTCGATAATATCTCTATACCACTTAACCGCCGCCTCAAAACTTTCCCATTGCTGCCTGTCCTCAAACTGCTCTTCAGGCTTTGACTTTGCAGCAGGAGTATTCTGTTGAGGTGTAGGCTCTTCAGGTTCTCCACCTTTCCAACGTGCGTCTGCTGCATTTTTTCTAGCTGCAGAAATATCTGCTCGCTTCTTTATGTTCTTAAGTACTCTTTCAGACCAAATCTTGCCTTTTTTGATTGTAAATAGGTCATAATTGCGAATTACACCCTCGCATATCTCAGGCTTAACTTGTAAATCATAAGCAATATTTTCAATATCACTCTCTTTAACATAGCCACCCTCTTCGTGCAAGATTTCTACAAAGCACCAATAAAAGCCTAACCCCTCCAAACCGTAATCTTTTCTGACGCCTCTCAGACTCAACCTCGCACCGTAATCGTGTGGGAAATATTCATTTGACATTTGTTGCCTCCTAATAATACTCACTAAGAGTAATTTTTACTTTTGGCTCCGAAGCATATTTTTTTATAATTGTAAGCTCTATTATTTGTGTGTCGTCTTTATAGGCAATATCGTTCAGAGCGTCGCAGATAATTTTAGCAATATTGTCTGCGTCAGGCTTTGTGAGAGGGCTTATTCCTCCCTCTATCGCCTCTTTTTGTTTTTTCTTGGAGAAAGACTTAGGTATTGCGAAATAAGCCAAAATTGTCATCTTTATAGCCTTATCGTAGAGGTTATAATCTCTTGGCTTAGCTTGTTGAAAACTTAGCTTGACTAGATTTTCATATATCACGTCCTCTTTTTGCTTAATAGCCTGAGCGTAACCGTGAATAGTTGAAAATCTAGGTCTTCTTTTCCCAACAGGAGCTCCTATAACTTCAAACTCCATATTTTTTACTCCTTATCTCCGTCAGCAAAGAAGTCAAACTCTTCGCTCTCCTCAGGAGTAACCTCAACATTTTCCTCAACAGCTTGTACAGGAGTTTCCAAACCGCCGTCTTCAAGCTCCACATAGCTTGGTTCGCCATTTTCATTGATAACAGTGTTGTCAAGGTCAATAGCTTTTTGCATTTCGATACTCATCACACCCCATTGAGATAGCAAGTATCTAAGCAAAGTTTTGTAAGCCATTTCAGTAAAGTTCTTGTACCAAAAACTGCTGTATTTATAAAGCTCTTTTTGTGGTACCTTGCCGTTGATATAATCGTCGTACTTATCAGCACTAAAAGCTTGTGAGTAAGTGTCGGCGTGTTTAATCATTTTGTTTTTTGTCCAATAAACAGTCTTTCTGAAACCATTAAGAAGCTCAAAGTAAGCCATATAGCCTACTGTTGCTTTTGCCTCTCTTTCGTCGTCGTCTTCAATAAACTCAAAGAGTTGCTTGCCTGTGGCTTTATCTCTGCCCTTGTATTCGCCCTCTTTGATTTCTAAGACGTCAATATCTCTGTATTGACCTGAACGCATTGCAAGTTGCTTGTAACCTTTGGCTCCTAAGATAAATTGAGCACTTACAGAGATGATATTGCCTTGCTTGTCCTTTTTGTTGAAAGGCACCATATAATACTGCCCTAATTGTGGACTTGGACTAAGCTTTAACGCTTCGCCTTGTAAAGCAGCTGAAAGTATGGTTACTTGACTGCATTTTTGTAAATCAGGGTTGTTGCTAACTGCTGAGATAATAGAAGTTGTGAAGCTTTGAGCATTTTGCCCTACAGCTTGTTGAACTAAGTTTTTAATATTCTCTTGACTCATAAATACTGAAAACTTAGGTTGATTATTTGCGATACTTTTTTGGTTTGTTGTTGCTAAATTATTTGCCATTTTATTTGTCCTCCTTTATGGCTGAATATTTGATATTGTTTTCTTTTAGGAACTGCTGTAGAGCTTTAAGCTGTGCAACTGTACCCTCAACTTGAAATTTAACGATTGTGAGGCTGTTTTTTGTGTTTACAGGAGTTTCTTCGACCACTGTCTTATTTTCCTCTTGTGCCGCCACCTGAGCCTCTTGTTTAGCTTTAAGCTCGGCAATTTTCAAACGTTCTTGTTTCAAACGTTCGTTTTCCATAAGAGCCTCTGATAAATTAAGCGTCCTGAAGTAGAAAGCTTTAAGCGTTGCTTCGTCTTCTGATTTAAGAGCTTCAATAGCTGTGATTGCATTTTTTGCATTTTCAATTACAGCGTCAATATCAGCTTTAATTGATTTCATACTTGTTGTTACATTAAGCCATTTTGCCTGATGAACTCTCTCATAAGGAATACAGCCCGAAAACTCGCCGATAACCTCTTTGTAATATTCAATTACAGCGTCTTGTTTCTCTTGCTGCTTTTTAAGCTCATAAGCTTGTACTTGTGTTGAGATATGTTCTGAAACAGTCTTAACTCTGTTTATAACCTCGTCCACTTCAGACTTGAATTTGTCGTAAGGCGAGCTGTAAACTTTGCCGATTCTGATACGTTCGTCGTTTAGAGCTTTGCAGAAAGCATTAAGCTGAGCTCTGTCTTTTTTGGCTAAGTCTATTGATGAATCATCATAGTTTACGCCCTCATATTGCTTAAGAGTTTCTTCCACTCTTGCAAGTAATTCCGTGTTGTTCCAAGCGAGCATTTTTGGTATAAGTTGCTCGACAGGTGTTTCTAAAATAAGTGCTAAATCTTGTGCCATTTT
>CAZMHE010000012.1:0-28235 GCA_964566015.1 uncultured Sangeribacter sp.
GCAGCCATCCAGGGTGGTGTGCTCTCAGGCGATGTGAAGGATGTGCTTCTTCTTGATGTTGTGCCTCTGTCAGTGGGTATCGAAACCCTCGGTGGCGTTATGACAAAACTTATCGAAGCAAACACCACCATCCCTGTGCGCAAGAGCGAGACCTTCTCAACCGCAGTCGACAATCAGCCTTCAGTTGAGATCCACGTTCTTCAGGGCGAGCGCCCCATGGCCAAGGACGACAAGACCCTCGGTAAGTTCCACCTCGACGGCATTGCTCCCGCACCCCGTGGTGTGCCTCAGATCGAAGTTACCTTCGAGATCGATGCCAACGGTATTCTTAACGTGTCGGCTAAGGATAAAGCAACCGGCAAGGAGCAGTCAATCCGAATTGAAGCTTCGAGCGGCCTGACCGATGAAGAGATCAAGCGCATGAAGCAGGAGGCTGAAGCCAATGCCGCTGCCGACGCCAAGGAGAAAGAGAGAGTCGACGCCCTCAACAAGGCCGACACCATCATCTTCCAGACCGAGAAGCAGCTGCAGGAGCTCGGCGACAAGATTCCCGCCGACAAGAAGGCAGCCATCGAAACCGCTGTTGCGAAACTCAAGGAAGCCCACAAGGCTCAGGATGTGGCAGCCATCGAGCCCGCCATCAAGGAAATCGAGGCAGCGTTCGGTGCCGCTCAGCAAGACATCCTCAATGCCCAGCAGGCCGGAGCCAACGCCGGAGCAAATCCCGGTGCCGGAGCAGCCAACCCTGGCGGCAACGGCGGTGAAGGCCACATCGACGACGTTGAGTTCGAAGAAGTGAAGTAATACAGCACAAGAAAGAATAATCCATCAGAAAGGGTTGCAGTCATTGCGATTGCAACCCTTTTTTGATGGACTGAAGCGATTCAGTTTGCCGTGTCGCAATAGGATCGGTGGTTTGGGGATGATTCCCGGCGCAGATTCTACCAGCAAGTGCGAAATTAGGCAATAAAAATGAAGAACTCGGCGACCGGGGTTGAGAAACCAAGCTTCAACCTCGGTCGCTTGTTTATTTTATAATGATTTCCTTAAGCATTTGATCGGAGATGTCCTTCAAAATCTCCCGGGGTGGTTCCATTTCATTGTATGGGTCTTTCATCAATCATAATCCAATTTAACTCTCCGCAGAGGGGTTGATTGTAAGATCCTTATATTCTCACATATCTCTTTTCTGCTCTTTTTTGCTTGAGAAGAACATCTATTGTGTACCTCTGCTCCGAGTTTAGGTGTTTATGCATATTAGCAACACAAAATTACACAAACGTAAGGAGACTTCGGTCTCCTTTTTTATGTTGCCAGTAGGGGGCGGTGAAAGATGGCCTTGTGCGTCAGTACGCTCAACGGGGGGCTTGCTCAGTCCCCTCGGCGCACTGCCTTCCCCCGAGGAGGAGTAAGGAGTAGGCAATTACACTTCTTATTGGAAACTATCGAATGCGATTCTTAGGATTCTAAACCGTGACAGTTGATCTTTTTTAGTATATTTGTGGTTGAGATAGAAAGGAATATTTGATTATGTCGGAAGAACAGATGAATAGTTATCGGCTTACGTCGATGGAAGAGCCGGGCGATGAGCGCATGGCTCAGATTATGCGTGAGGTTGCAGACGATGCACGCGAAAGCACCCGCCGGGCTGCCGAGCGTGTGGCTGCAGGAATTGAAGCCGCTACGAAAGATGCTCGCGTCAGAGTTGAAGAGACACTAAAAAAGCTTCGCAATGGCGGCATGTGAACATCGTCCTGTTCTTATTGTAATTGCCGGACCTAATGGGTCAGGCAAGACCTCTGTAACCTCAAAAATTCTTCACCATGAATGGCTGGAGGACTCAGAGTATATCAATCCGGATAATGTTGCACGTGATGTTTTTGGCGACTGGAATGACCGCGAAGCGGTACTTAAAGCGGCAAATTATTGTAACGAATGGCGCGAGAGATGTCTTACAGAAAAGAAAAGTCATATCTTCGAGACGGTGATGTCAGCAATTGATAAGGTTGACTATATCCTTCGCGCAAAAGAAGCAGGTTTCTTTGTTAGATTGTTTTTTGTCTCAACAGACTCTCCGACCATCAACGCTAAACGAGTTGCCAAGCGAGTGCTAAACGGTGGTCATGACGTACCTATTCCCAAAATTATTTCGCGTTATGACAAGTCCATTGCCAACTGTGTCGCCTTAGCTCCATACGTTGATCGCCTATACGTCTACGATAACTCCATTGAGGATGCGGATGCAAGGATTCTGTTCCGAATGAGCAATGGCGAGGTGGTAAAATCTTATACTGACGATGTGCCGGACTGGGCTAGAATCATCCTTCCAAAATAAAAAACGATGAAGTAAACAATTATTAACATATTGGTGCGGGGATTTGGCATCGGATTCCTATAGTTTTGCAGTCTCAACGATTAAAACGGACTATAAACTAATGGGGTCTCTCTATATCTATACTGCTGATACATCGATTGTTCTTCCACTCCCATTTGCTGACGGTGGTGTGCGAGCAGGCTTCCCAAGCCCTGCGCAAGACTATGTGACCGAATCCATCGATCTGAACCGAACTCTCATCAAGCATCCGGCCGCCACGTTTTATGCCCGTGTGATTGGTGACTCGATGTGTGGGGAGGGTATAACTGAGGGTGATCTGCTGATTGTTGACCGTTCCATAGAGGCGGAACATGGCGATCTTGCCGTCTGTTGCCTTGACGGGGAGTTTACATTGAAACGTCTCTGTCTTGACCGCGGGGATCGAGTCTACCTTATGCCCTCCAACCGCAGATACAGACCGATAGAAGTGACAAAGGATAATGACTTTATGGTATGGGGAGTGGTGATATATACGATAAAGGCCAACCGACGTAGAAAATCAGGAGCAGAGCGATGGTAGGACTCATAGATTGCGATAATTTCTTTTGCTCATGCGAGAGGGTTTTCCGCCCGGATCTTGCGAAGACGCCCCTTGTTGTATTGAGCAACAATGACGGATGTGTTGTGGCCCGTTCAAGAGAAGTAAAGGAGATGGGTATTCCGGAAGGGTTGCCCTATTATCAGTTGAAAGAGAGATACCCCGATTCCGGGATTGTTGCTTTCTCCTCCAATTATACTCTTTACGGCGACATCTCCTCGCGTATAGTGTCAATTCTGCGTGAGGAGGCACCGGACGTGATCCAATACTCCATAGATGAATGTTTCCTTGATCTGACCGGGCTGGAGCAGATAAATCTTCATGAATGGGGTAAGAATGTATGCAGAAAAATACTGAAGTATACCGGTATGCCGATCAGTCTGGGGATTGCTCCGACCAACACGTTAGCGAAGATGGCGAGCAAGTTTGCAAAACGCTACCCCTCTTACCGTAAATGTTGTGTCATGGCCACTGACGAGCAGCGTCAGAAGGCTCTGAAACTGTTTCCTGTAGGTGATGTCTGGGGAATAGGAAGAAGAACGCGTGCATCGCTTGAGTATATCGGTGTCAGTACTGCCTATGATTTTGCGTCGCTGCCTAAGAGCTATGTCAGGCGGCGCTATCACGTCACCGGCGAGAGAACCTGGAAAGAGCTCAATGGTGAACCTTGCATCGATGTCGACGGACTTGAGGGGGTGACGAAGAAGACAATCGTCACGAGCCGCAGTTTCCCGGGTATGATAACCGATTTGGCGGAGCTGAGGAGCCATATCGCCAACTATGCCGCCAGATGTGCGTTGAAACTCCGGAGGCAGAAATCGGCATGTTCGATGGTGACAGCCTTCATCCAATCCAATCATTTCCGCGATGATCTGGCACAATACGATAACAGTGCCTCCTATACCTTCGTCACACCGACCAATACCAGTATTGAGATAGTGGAGGCGGCTATCAAGCTTCTGGAGATAATCTTCAGGGAAGGGATACATTACAAGAGGGGAGGGGTGATGGTGGCCGGAATCTCGTCCGGGAGTTGTATACAGCCTGATCTTTTCGAGTATGATCCTGAGCGTAGCCGAAGATTCCGGTCATTGTCAAGCGTATTGGATAAGATCAACGGCCGGATGGGAGCCGACACGCTGATGCTCGGTTCCCAGCAGTATATTGATAAAGGTGAAGATGGGAAGAGCCTCAAGTTTGTCAACGCCATCCGGCGTGCCATGAAATCGCCTGATTACACCACCCGCCTCGGCGCCTTTGTTGTCAGTTAAAAGTCTATCTATTACAATTTGAAGACATTAATTCCTTTTGAGAAACACTCCTGAATTTTGCTCATGGTTATCAACTCTTCTCTGGTGAGTTTGAAAAACGAGTGGTCATGACTGAGAATGGCAGAAGCAAAGTCCTTTATCTCGTATCTCAATCCTTCGCCCAGATAAGGATAGAAGTATTTCTTATTCTGATTCTGGTCTTCATACCTTACCTCAAAATAGTCAGTTTTCCACCATGGAGCCGGAACATAAACATAACCCTTTGTTCCGGAAATAATCAGATTGCCCTCCGTCTTCACACCGATTCCTACCTGGAAAGAGGCCACGGAATGTTTAAATCTTAAGACACCTTTTGTGAAGATGTCTATATCGTTTCTGTCTCTTGAATAGAAAATGATATTAAGGAAATCCGTGCCTAAAAATTTTATGATCGGTAATAGTGTAAAGTATCCATGTTCTGCCATAGACCCTCCATATCTCATTCCGTCGAGATAGGATCCCTCTTCAAGCAATGTGGAGGATGATGTATTTATTTCAACAATTTCTCCGATTATGTCTGATTTTAAAAGTGTATACAGGTGCTCAAATGCGGGACAATAGGCAGTTTTCAAGGCACACATAAGTACGAGCCCTTTTTCATCAGCCAATCTGAAAAGTTCTGATGCCTGACTCTCTTTCAAGACAAAAGGGGTTTCACATAACACATTTTTTCCGGCCTTCAGTGCTGAGGCACAATAATCATAATGTGTGAAGAAGGGTGAAGCGATATACACGGAGTCACAATTTTCATATAGCTCCTCGATTGTAGCGGCGCATTTCTCTATCCCAAATGTCTCACAAAATATTTTTGCTTCATCAAAATCAGGATTAAATACGGATGTAACTTCAACACTATTGACATGTTGAACCTCGGGAATGAATCTTCTCGCGATACTACCGGTTCCAATAATTCCTAAATTGACGACAGGTCTCCTTTTCCTTAGTTTGGTGGAGGAAACCCCTTCTGTTCTGGGAAGATACACAACTTCACAAAATTCATTGAGATAATCGAAGTATCCTTCCCAGTCTGAACCTACCGCAAAAATGTCAACACCATATTTCTGGATGTCGCTAATCTTCTGTCCTCTATATTCTTCTATTACGATCTGGTCTGCCAGCCCGGTTGCCCTGACAGCTTCGATGCGTTCCATGATATTGTTACAGGTATTCATTTTCCCTCTTTCAAGGTCAAAATTATCCGTTGTAACGCCGACAATCAGATAGTCACCAAGTGCTTTGGCTCTTTTCAGCAGATTGTAATGACCTTCATGAAAAAGATCATAAGTTCCATATGTAATTACCTTCTTCATCATATGAATCCTTTTTCTTTCAGACTGAGAAAGGCAGATATCAGTTTATCATAGTCTGCACGAGTCAAACAACCCATGTGTCCCACCCGGAATACGGTGTCTTTCATACTCCCGCCGTTGGGGCATACCCAGATCCCATATTCATCTTTTAATTTAAGGAAAATCTCAAAAGCAGATTGAGTCAGGGGGTGTAATGGTGTGAGAGCATTAGACAGACTCTCTGAGATAATTTCAAAAGGAAGGTTATGCCTGATTAATTCATTGCGGAAATATGTGGCAAGGGAACCGCATCTTCGAATTTCTTCTTCGGTGCCCCCATTTGCATCAATTTCCTTGAGCCGGGCATTTATCTGAAGTAGGATCCCTACAGCAGGAGTCCATGGGGTCTGACCGCGATTCTGATTTTCTAAAGCCAGTTTCAAGTCAAAATACCTGCATAAACATTTGGTGTGGTTAATTCGGTTGATCGCTTTCGGTGTGAGGATCAGAATAGAGATGCCAGGAGGACATGCCAATGCTTTCTGACTCCCCGTGATCATGACGTCCGTGCCTGTTTCCTTCATGTCGAAGGGATCACATAGGAATGTGCTTACAGTGTCAACAATCAGAAAAATGCCATTACGTTTGCAGAAATCACTGATCAAGTCCATATCATAATGTACCCCAGTTGAGGTTTCATGTTTCTGGACGAGTAGTGCTGAATAACCTTGGTTCTCGAACTGAGATAGATGCTCGTATTTTAATGCCTTCCCCTGTTTGATCTTTACTTCTGAAAATGGAATCGAATGTAGAGTCAGTAGTTCAACAAACCGTTCTCCGAAACTTCCGCCATTAATTACAATTGCCTTATCATTCGATGTCAGTGTGTTCATAATGGAAGCCTCCATCCCACCTGAACTGGAAGAAGTCAGGAACACGGCCCTGCTATTTTCAGGTGCATTCGTGAATTTCAGTATTAATTGTTCATTCTCGAGCATTAGCTCAGAGAACTCTTGTGTGCGGAAATAGGGTACTTGTTCCGCGCCAATTGAACAAACGGATTCAGAAGATTGAACCGGTCCGACAGTGAAATTTATCATTTTGATAAGTGATCTTTATGGTCCGGTTTTTGAGGACCTTAAAAAATCGGAATTTGGTTGATTATATTATAAAAACGTAACGGTTGACAAATTATTCTCCTTATCCGCCGAGGGAATTCCTCCATGTTTTCGTGTCACCTCGTTACGTTTGGTCGGTCTTTCCTTGTTGGTAGAAATAAAGTAGAAGAGACGAAGTTCACGTTTGTTAAAATGGAGTTAACATCGACCCATCTCCAGCCGAAGATTGAGCATGAATTCGAGCTCCGTTATCGCACCACCGGAGAGTCGTTGACCAAGAAATTGCGGATGCTCTTCTATTCCCTGAAACAGATTCTGGAGAAATACACATTCCACCGAGCATTGAAATTGCCTTAATTTACTTCCAGTCTCGACGCCATTGTCGTTAGTCGAATATTTTTCCCATAATTCATCGCTTACAACATTTCATTATCATCCGAATAACGGGTAATTCACCTCCCGCCTGAATTGAAATAGAAAATTGAAGAATCTTAGAATATTTAAGAAATAAAATCTGTTTTTAGTTGTTCTTTAATTAAAGATTGATTATCTTTGCTTATCAAAGAATAATATGGAAGGTCAAACCAGAACACATACACATCTCTCAAACTCTGATAGGAATAGATCCAAATCTAAAGGACAAAGGCTCGGCTGGGTGCACAAATCTGAGTATGAGCCTGTTTGTTTGCGTAGTCTTTCCTCTAAGGGACAAAAGCTCTCTACCTACACCGTCGGACCATACTCAGCGAATAAGCTTGTTCCGTAAGATGGCTCTATACCCCTTGCGTCATATTCAGATTGATCGAAAGAAAGAATCATCTACCGGAGACCCGGAACTTACTCATATTTATTCATTTTTTGCTGAATCCGAGCAATACAAATGTCGTTTCAAGTATATTGTCAGGGCAGAGAAATATTCTGATTGTTTTGCTATAAAATACTATTGTTCAAGATGTAAACATTCTGAGTACAAGTATTCAAGAGTGCTCGACTTATTTAATGCAGTAGAAACAAAAAGCATAATGGAAACATGTGCCTCCGTAATTCCTGATATTCTGAGACGTTATCCAGGCGCATCGTTTGCATTCAATGGTTCACGAACTTATGATAAAGCTGATTACATCGAAGGACCATATAGAACTCAAAGGTATCGAATATATATAGAGCTTGTGCGGAGGTTGTTTGGCGAAGAAATTTTCTATATAGCCTACTATGATGATTCAAGTTCCTGTATTTTTGTTAATTAGGAAAACCCTAATATAGAGGAGGCAAAAAACAGAATCTTCAATATGTTTGCAAATATCTATGAAATTGTCATTTAATAAATATTTTCACGCCGAAAAAAGTAATCTACTCCCTGAAACAGATTCCGGAGAGATGGGAAGATTGCAAGACTGATTTAGAGAAAGAATTATACCTTATAAAGAATATGGATAAGATGGATAAGAACTCAAGACCATACCTCGAAGGAGGGTATGAAGACCTGTTCAATTCGGCGGAGAGCGAGCTGTTTGCCGCTGAGGAGGCTGTCCTTTACAGCAACTCCCTCTCGCGGATGCGTGCCATCAAGTCCGGCTTCGACTTCCAGTATGAAACCGGCAAACAGGAAGGCAAAGAAGAAGGCTGGGAGAAAGGAATGGCGAAAGGAATTGAGAAGGGAATGGCGAAAGGAATGGCGAAAGGAGTGGAGATGATGGTTCGCAACATGAAGAAGTTGGGGTATGATGTTGAAAGCATCGCGGCCATAACCGGACTCTCCCTAGAGCGTATCATGGAGCTGTAGACCACTAAATAAGTTCTGCGATTATGAGGATACTGTCATTTCGGAAAACACTTGATAACGGTATCCACAGCGAAATTACCGTTGTAAGACAACGCAACGGATAGAGGAGCCACTCGTTCAATCTTGATATTGAGAGGCACCTGCACACTTGTGATTAATAACTTAAACGCGTTAAATGGTAACGGGCAATTGTTTCATAAGTTGTCGATAACGGTATTTCAGGCGACGGTACGTTGAGTCCTCTCTCCCTTTGACCATGCAGAGATAATTTATCTTGCCATTGATAACCTTGGCTAAGTTTGCTTCCTCCCCACCCTGGAAGTCGCGGCTGAAGATTAATTGCGCTTCCTTAAAACCACGCTCCTCCCAAAGGTGGAGGAGTACACGAAGTTGTTTAATGTAGCGGTATTTCTTATCTAATGCTTAAAGTATTAAGAGTGAGAAGATAGATGTTTATAACTGGATTGTGCGGTAGCTTTTCTTATATTCCTGAAGATACGTCGGATCTTCAGGATTGATGCAATCCGCCGTAGATATCTGAACAGCCTTGCGATTGTTTACAAATTTAGCTCCGGAACATTTGGTAGCGAGAGGCTTCCAAGTATTGTTATAGCAGTTATACTGCCACACATAGGTACCAATCACCCAGCCATTACTATTCGTGTTCTCCGTCATAATGATGGTAATAATTCCGTCATGTTCTACCATATCGTCGACCTGCATATACTCGATGCTTGTTTTATTCAGATCCAGTACGGTTTCACGGTCAGTTTGGCTGTCGTAGATGTACATTTTATTATCGTATCCACTATCACCATATAAAGTTGTGTAACGGTTATACCATATTTTCTTACCATCGGCCCGCATAACATGAATAGGAGCAACGCTCACTTCTTCCAATTTCTTCTTATAACGGAGAGAAGCACTACTGTTGTTACTGTTGGATGCGGAAGAAGAGGTCACCGATTTTGCAGTAATCTTAAATGTCTTTCCTTTTGCATTGGTTACATCTACAGAGAAATAGTTAATGCCATTATCACGCCAGAAGGTTGCATCTGACCATTGCTCCTGGATATTGCCCTTCGAGTCAGTCACCACATAATCTGACTTGGAATTTCCGACCGGTTGAATGTATAACCATGACGCACGGTTATCTCTTCCTTGATTCCTAAGTGTAGATTGATAGGCATATCGTCCCGTTATGGAACCGTTGGGATTTCGGTCTACTTCGATAACAATGGGATACTTATCATCTGCTTTACCATTAAAGCTGAATTGATAAGCATAGGTTAACAATGAAGACAATTGCAGTAAAATTAGAATAATATATTTCATGATTGATCAGTTATTTACAAGAATAAGCGTCACTATTGGGGTCATACGGATTCCAGGAATCATATACATGATGCAAAGTTAATTTATTCAAGAACTTCTAACAAATAAATAATATGTATCAGTTCCTCAAAAAAACAAAAGTCATTATTAAGAGGGATTTTTTCCGGGATAAGGTATACAACAGTTCTTTTGAAGTAGAAGGGACGAGGTTTACGTTTGTTAAAATGGACTTAACATCTAACCCCGAGTTTGCAAATTTCATGAGGATTTATTAACTTTACGGAGTCAATAACTCGTCGATCCGGAATGAACAGAAAACAGACTCCCAAGATACCTACCGAATTCATCAACCTTCAGTCGGACTTTGGATTCAAACGTACATACGGCACTCAAAGATTCAGCAAGAACGTCATCCGGTTGCTGAACGCTGCCCTCGGTGATGATATCGTCATCACGAGATTGGTGCCGCGCGATGAGCCGGATACCGAAGAGGACAATTCCGTGTCGCACGATGTCATATATCACGACAAGGAAATCCTGCCATCTGAAATTGAGGGTAAACGTATCGTCTATGACGTCTACTTCACGATGAAGACGGGAGCCGGGGAATCGATGTTCAAACCTCATCACCTGTTAGACGAAGATAAGGACAAGGATGTTGAGCATCACTTCATCCTTGAGATGCAGAACGGCTACGAACCACCGTTTGAAGACAGGATGACGTATTATGTCTCCAAGATCATCGCCGGTCAGGGAGAGGCGGGATGGAACTATGACCTCGACCCGGTGATACTGATCTGCATCACCACTTTCGATTTCAAGCATCTCCAGCCGAAGATGGAGCATGAATTCGAGCTCCGTGACCGAACGACCGGAGAGTCGCTTACCAAGAAACTGCGGATGCTATTTTATTCCCTCAAACAGATTCCGGAGAGATGGGAAGATTGCAAGACTGATTTAGAGAAAGAATTATACCTTATAAAGAATATGGATAAGATGGATAAGAACTCAAGACCATACCTCGAAGGAGGGTATGAAGACCTGTTCAATTCGGCGGAGAGCGAGCTGTTTGCCGCTGAGGAGGCTGTCCTTTACAGCAACTCCCTCTCGCGGATGCGTGCCATCAAGTCCGGCTTCGACTTCCAGTATGAAACCGGCAAACAAGAAGGCCGAGAGGAAGGCCGTATGGAAGGTCGTATGGAAGGCATGGAGATGATGGTTCGCAACATGAAGAAGTTGGGGTATGACGTTGACAGCATCGCCGCCATAACCGGGCTCTCCCACGATCGCATCAGCGAGCTATAGGCAATTACATCAGTTCTACGATTGCGAGGATACCGTCCTTTCGGAACCCCTTGATAACGGTATCGACAACGGGATTACCGTTGTAAGACAACGTAACGGATAGAGGAGCCACTCGTTTAATCTTGATATTGAGAGGCATCTGCACACCTGTGATTAATAACTTAACCGCGTTAAAAGGTAACGGACAATTGTTTCATAAGTTGTCGATAACGGTATTTCAGGCGACGGTACGTTGAGTCCTCTCTCCCTTTGACCATGCAGAGATAATTTATCTTACCATTGATAACCTTGGCTAAGTTTGCTTCCTTCCCTCCCCGGAAGTCACGGCTGAAGATTAACTGGGCTTCCTCAAATCCACGCTCCTCCCAAAGGTGGAGGAGTATACGAAGTTGTTTGATGTAGCCTCGTGATACATTAATCTTATCGCCAACAATCAACCCTGTCACCTCCCGACGATCATAGAGAGTCTGTAGAACCATCTTCTTTGGGTTTACACTAAGGCCGAAATCCTCGATGTATGCAATAATGGCATCAGACTTTATGGGAAGAGTGGGGGAGTAGTCACCTGTGCGACTGAAAGTGATGTCATCGGCATATCTTGTATAACGGTAACCGTTTTTCTCGGCAAACCAGATAAAGCGGCGGTCGAGCTTCTTCAGGACAAGATTGGAAATTACAGGAGATGTCGGCGCTCCTTGCGGGAGAGCCTCAATGCCGTCGGCACGTGGAGCCGTGACGAGGTTACAGATGATATTAATGACAGCACGCGAGGGATTGAGTGTTTGAAGCTCCTTGACAATAGCGCGGCGAACCATTGATTTGTTGATACTTGGGAAGAAATCCTTAAGGTCGCAGTTGAAAATCACGCTGCTACCGATGTGTTTACGGGCATTAGTGGTGATGGAACGCCCGGCGACGAACCCCATTGCTGCGGGAGAGACCTCGCAATTAGCCTGAAGAAATATATTGAGTGCCTGCTGAATATGTTTTAACTCTTTAACGGGAGAAGAGATGTGACGCACACCGTGCGTTTTTTTCGGAATATCAAAATCGATGTAAGCAGAAGACCGCGCTTTCTTTGAGGAGAAGTGCACGAGCTTGTTCCAGGAAAGATAGCCTATACCCCAAATACCCAATATAGAACCGCAAACATTCAGAGCTTCCACAAAAGAAGCTCGTTCAGCGAGGGATACTTTGCCGAGATAGGTCTTTACGACTTCGATATCGATATTAGACATAGACATGATGGTATGTAGTAGAGAACAAGAAAGTATCGGTCGTACTTCGCAAGGAGGTGTCTCCTTCGGGAAGGACCCGGAATTGTGCGGATCATGCGTGAAGTCTGTGCAATGCATAAGCGGGAGCCGAAGGCGTAGCTTATGACTCAAGCACAGACGAGCGTATGAGACGTGCAAGGCCGTGGCCCGCCGTAGCGGACTTTGGTATAGTTGAACAGCGGCTTGACCTTAAGTCTTGCCACTATCAACATCTGCCGGATACAGCAGACAGATGCGAGTAGTCGCATCAGCAAGATTTTGACCTATACTTTCAATGTTCTCAAATTTCTTTCCGTGAGATTGACGTTATTAAACTATAACGATTACCAATCTAAGAAGAAGCATTCTTGAAACTACTTTCTTGAAATACTTTGCTCATATTTGCTATTTGTGCTTTGCAAGATTTCGAGATACTGACAGTCTTTTTAGCAACAGATATCAGTTTATCTTCTGTTAAATGAATCCTAATCTCATGTTCATTAGGATTTTGTTTCCTAAGTTCTTCTATAAAAAGTTCTTCCAAAGCTTCATTTACCACAGATTCAATGTCTGCGCCATTAAATCCATCGGTATTTTTTACAACTTTTGAAAGATTATCCAGTTGTTGCTTGCGTTTCTTTAAATGCACTTTAAAGATAGCCTCTCTCTCCGCCTCAGATGGAAGATTGACACAAAAAATTTCATCAAATCTTCCTTTGCGTTTGAGTTCCGGAGGTAAATTGTCGGCATTGTTTGCCGTAGCGATAACGTAAACGCTTGAAGTCTTATCCTGCATCCAAGATAAGAAATACCCAAACATACGTGTCATTATGTCATTAGACGCGCCGACACCGGAGAATCCCTTCTCGATTTCGTCAATCCAGAGTACACAAGGAGCGGCTGCCTCCGCAATCTTGATTGCCCTGCGTAAATTAGATTCACTTTGTCCAACATACTTACCCATCATGCTTCCCATATCGAGTTTCAGTAACGGGCATCCGAACTGTGCTGCTGCGGCTTTTGCGCATAGCGACTTTCCGCATCCAGGCATACCGACAATAAAAACTCCTTTGGGGATAGAAATATGATTTTCACGGGCCGAAGAAATATTTGACATTATCAAGGATTTATCCGTCAAATAATTCTTAAGGACATTTAATCCTCCAATATCATCGGGTGTCTCCTTTACATCAACCAGATCAATTAGTCCGGATTTCTTTACCTGTGCTTTCTTCTGTTGAAGAATCAACTCCTTATCTTCATTGCCAAGACTGCCATTCACACTCATGGCCATATCTAACACCCGATCTATCTCAAAAGGTGTGAGACCACGGAGAGATGGCATCAGCGCGGCGTGATCCCTATCTGAAAAATTTGTGTGGTTTACGTCGTTGGCCTCAAGATGTTCTTCTATCAATCTGTTAATTTCGTTATCATCCGGGATATCAATATTGAGAATCGATACATATGGCAGAAGTTGAGAGGGAATTGACAAACCGTAATCTGAAATGATTATGGATGTATCATAATTTCTATCATAGAGTTTTCTTTGTGAAATCATAGAAAGGAGTGAGAGCACCTCAGGATCTTCCATATAGGATGAAATACCTCTCAGTAGAAGATATTCCGGTTTGTGCATACCCAAATCTGCAGAATAGTGCTCCCTTAGAAATTCCTGAAGTCTACAATCTACAATAGGTTCTTTAGTTAAAAAATTTGTATATTGGGTGGCGGGATTCCATTCATTGATTTCGAGATTATCCCCACACGCTTTTGCGATTATCTCATCGATCCGGGCGAAGTCGTAATCATCGATGTAGATAATCGGTATATTGACATCCAATAGCTTCTGGAGACTACTTACCGGATTGAGCATAATTTCTTAATTGATCAAGGTTAAGGATGAGGTGTAGAAGATTATTGCCATTGTTTTCTATGGAACTCCTTCTATTTTCATTACTACTATATGATACTAATTCAAAATAGTAAGAGCGACCCATAGATTTTACATATACTTTCTTTAGAGAGTTTCGTTTACCAAATGTTTCAATGAGGAAATTAGCTGCCCCGTAGTTTAAATCCCTTAATTGACCTAAATAAAAACGCGCATCCTTCTCTTTAAGAGAGAATAAGGCCTTTAAAAACAACACATCCTTGAAATAAGGAGAAGCATTACTAATATTGTCCAATGAAGATAAAATATCTTCTTCGATCTGATTTAATGAGCGTCCACTATTGTTTAACTGAGAAATCTTTTTACAGATATTTGTAAGCTTAAATAATTCATTCTTTTCAAAGTCATTCTTACTTCGAATTAGCGAAGCAGGTAATGGAACGGATGATTCCCATGAATTAATAATATGTTGTTTTACATTAAACCTTAACATATCTTCTGAATTAATCAGTGTGATGAAAAACTGTTTCAAATATCTTGCATTATGATTGACATGATACGATCCTAGAACAATTGATGAGGTGGAGGCGTCAGGATGTCGAGATAATAATGCTTTTGCGAGAGGAAAATAATCACGGATTTCTCCAAGATACTGCTTGGCTTTCTTAATATCCGGTTGAGTAATTGCCAATACGAATAATTTCGCAGGATAGAAAAGTGAGTCGGGTTTTGTCAGTCCGAAAAACTTTTGTGCATTATTTGGTATTGAACCAGCAGAAAGTGAAGATTGTGCTTCAAGGTATAATCTTAAGCAATTATCTGAGAAATTAAAGAAGTCCTCAACATCAGACTTATCCCCTACTGAGGGAACTGGGTTATTCGGAAAGTCGATAAAAGTTCTGTCTTCCCAAGACTTTAAGATTCTTTCCTTAACCATAGGATCATTTAATAATCGATTCTCCCGTTCAGTAGTAAGTCTGTTTGGAGAAAGATTTTCGAGAATTTCCTTAGCCTCCTTGCTCCCGGCTTCGGATGCCCTATTCATAAAAATAATTCCCAATGCAGAATATTCTTTCGCTTTTAACAAAAGATTCCCGAATTGATACAGCTCTTCAGATGAGATTTTTACTTCAGTGTCTTCACTGAGGGAGAGAATGGTGGTGTAGAAAAATTGGAGATGATCAATATTTTTCCTGATAATATCTATAAGATCTGAAATCTTTAGTTTTTTTACTAATTGTTTTGCTGGGGATTCCAGTTCATTTGAGCCATTCAGATATTCCTGAATAAGAGCTTTCTCTGAAATAAATGGATTATTACTTCGGAAAAGGATATTATATACCTCAAGGAGCATTTCCTCCGGTTTATCCAGTTGGAGGAGGTTATCTGCGATTCCATCAGCATCGATTCTCCTTAGCCATTTGACAAGCCGGCCACCCTCAAACAATTTCTTTACATCAGACCACACAAAGTTCCTGCGGAGTGATTCTAAAGAATAGTGCTCCTCATTACCTGATGTGATTCGGATCCTTACAGGTTTTGCTTTGGGAATAAGATTCATTGTATGCAGAGTAACGAACGAATTTTATTTGATGCCTTAATTTTGACAAATTCTTTTACCTTATGAATAGATTCCTTAGCAATCTTATTCAGTTTGGCTATCCCTTTCTTAACAAATATTTGAGCCGTTGTTGTAATGTATGGTTGAAAGATTCTGATAACAGCAACAATCGGTTTAGCCGGAGGATAGCAAATAGCCACAGCGGTTTCAAGAGAATTTAGAGCGTAATCGACACCCTTTTCTACAACTGTATCCGATACTGCTATCATACGAGCAGTTGCTTGATCGATTAATTTATCAACCCCTTTATAAGCATTGATTAAACCAGAAGCAATTCGATATGACACTTTCATCCTTGAAACAGTTTCATCTGCCAATGTCGCTGAACTGATCATATCGATACTATCCTTCAATGTCTCTGGCAATACCCCTTTCTTCTTTGCTATCAACAAAGCGGCTGACATTACCTTTTTTGCATCCAGTTCCTGCTTGCTGTAGAAGTCACTTGTAAGAGCATTTTCCATTATGGATGATGGCTGAGAGGGTTCCAAAACAGGTACTTCATTCTCACCCAATAATGCGGTATCGACATTAGTTGCCGCTTTTGTATTTTCAATTAGAAACTGTGATATTTTTGAAATCCTTGAAGTGTCCATAAAGAATCTAATCCTCCTGAGTTAAGATGTTATCCAATCCAATCTGAGAACCCTTTTCAATTTCTGTCAATATGTTATTTCCCGAGTCGGAATCCCCAGAAATTTTGTGAAGTTCCTTTTGCACCCATTCATCTCTGGTAACACCGGACTTCCTTTCGCTGTCAAGTTCTTTTGCTTTCATATTGATTTTGTCGAGGAGAGCAAAAGACTCCTGCAATTCAGAAATCTCATTTTTTGATAGTCCCATTTCTGTTGCAACCATTTTCAAAGAATCCTCCACATTAAGTGTCGGATTCCTCTGAATGGTAGCCAACAGATGATTCATTATTTCTTCGATACTGTTCATTTTTTTCTTTGTTTTTAATATTCTTTATCATTAGTGTCCCGTAAAAAAAAGGACACTAATGAATAAATAATTATTCAATGTCCGACACTAGCGTCGTTGCTCACAATATAACAGGCAATTGGACAGTTTCCGGATTATCACTACTAGGATTTAGAGAGATAATGAATGTTGAATTCTTCTCGGATTTTGTTCCAATCCTCATTCCTATTTTGGGCTACGGCATCAACAGTTCCATTGAGAAGAGAATTGATGTACTCCATTGGATTCAGCCCATTATAACTGTCTTTTTGAGCATTATTTTCAATGCTTTGGAATGAGTTTTCGAGCCCATTTATTTTTAAAAAACTCTCTGCCTTTATCTTTACATAATCAAGTAAAGATGGGAACATATCAAAAACGTTATTCATATTTATATATAAACATTGGTTATGATTGTATATAATTACTTTGGTTTATTATTTTCTTCTTATTTGTGAATAGAAAACTATTCTTTGTTTTGTTCAGACTGTTGATTCTGAACCTTTTCAGCCATCTTTTTCATTATACGTTCCTTAATAGAACGATTCTTTTCATTCTCTATTTGCTTATTTGACTCTACTTTCGCAGATAATGCTTCAGCAAAATCGTTAGGGGAGAATGAAATTATTGTATTATCTTCCGCTTTTCTGAGAAGCATTTCAAACACCGCATTCTTTATTTCACGTCCTGAAAGACCATCTCCACACTTACTAATATGTTCAAAATCTTCATTTGTAAATAAATGAGATAAGGGTAGACGAGGGGGTATCTGCTTTTTGACTATTTCTGCACGTTGTGAAGAATCGGGAAGTTCGAATTTGATGTGCTTCTGGATACGGGACATGAATGCTTCATCAAAATTTGATATGAGATTAGTAGCAAAAATGACTATCCCATCAAATTTTTCAAGTAGAATCAGCATTTGGCTACGTAACGAGTTAAGTGCTTGATCGGAACTTTGAGTGACGTTTTGAACTCGTTTTCCGAGGAATGAATCTGCTTCATCAAAGAAGATTACTGAATCAGTTTCTTGTGCAGTATCAAACGCGGACGCAAGATTCTTAGCTGCTTCTCCAAGATATTTTGATTCAATCTCTGAATAGTTTAAAGCAAGTAACTTTTTCCCAACATGATGCGCAATCGCATGAGCACACATGGTTTTCCCAGTTCCAGCTGGCCCGTACATATTGATGATACATCTTGCGTAAGGTTCAACCTCTCCATACCCCCACTGATTATAAATTAGATCGCGATACTGGATTATCTTTACAGCATTCATTAAGTCGTTAAAAACTCTTGGCGGTAAGATAATCTTGTCGAAGGAAAATCGAGGGGTAATGGGAAAGAATGGGGAATTATTCTCCTTACTGCTTTCTGTACTTTTCCCGGAAAGCCCTTCCTTTGTTACTTGTTGTCTTTGTGATAATTTTTTTGAAAAAGAGAGGTTGACGCTAAGTAAGTAGTTGGGGATTGGGTTATTATTGAAATAATCTTTCAATAAAGTTGAAACCTTATCAACGATTACAAGGCTAGCGCTGAACTCAAAGGAGGCGTTGTGAGTAAGTTTATAATGAACGTCTGATATGCTCTGGCTTAAGACGCTACTATATTCAACTTGAAGATTTCTTCCTTTTTCAGTTTGACATAGACCAATTATTTCATTCTTAAGAAGCTGATCAAGTCGCTGAAGAGACTCATATTTTTCTACGGATAGCTTGCTTTTCTCAATTCTTATATCCATAATAACTTAAATGGCAGGGATTCTTCATTCTTAAAGGGGTGTCATCATCAACTCAGACTCTTGAAATTGATGAATTCCCAGTCTGTTTGGTATTTGATTCCTCAAATATTCCTACTGAAACGATAATGTCATGATATCCCATATTATCTTCAATGGAAACGATTTGTTCATTTTGAGAGTCATCAACATTTCCTTCACCTGAAATTGATGAATTTCCAGTTAGTTTGGTATTTGATTCTTCAAATATTCCAACTGACACACTATGCTTTTTCTTTTCCATTATATCTTAAAAGGTAATGATTTGTCCTTCTTGAATGCTGTCATCAACAATTCCGTCTCCTGAAATTGTTATTTTCTCAGTCATTTTAGTATTTGATTCCTCAAATATTCCAACTGACACGCTATGCTTTTTCTTTTCTAAGATCAAAGCTTTAAGGGCATCCGGGCACTTTTGTTTTATCTCCCTTTTTACTGTGAACAATCCTATGATTGCATCGCGTGTATAGACACAAATTTCCTTTACTGCCTTAGCTGTTCCAATTGTCCAGTATATTATAGCAATGATGACGGCTATAATAATAAGCGTAAATATTCCAATGAAAGTGCCAAGATCTAGTGAGGGAGAACTTGCAAGTAGTATAATGAAAGACAACAACGCAAGTGCAATAATCCAACAGCCGACTCGAAAGTTTCCAGTTGAGTTCATTGTAACTTTACTCTAAAATAACAATTGACTGGCTATTGATGATCTCCATTAACTTCTTAGACCACCCTAACGAGTAAATGAACTTACAGTTTGTAAGTTTTTTTGTCTCTTTATTCAGAACACCAATCATCAAAAGGTGATAGCCAGGTTTTGGTGAAATTAAACCTTTATGCAGCTTGTTGATTAGTTCTGAATCATTCTGAGCAATGAATGGTGTGTCTATTTCAGAATTGAGATTCAGAGTTCGAAAGTAGGAAACGATATCCTCTAATTGAAGTTCATCTTCAATTTGTTCGGTAGCCGCTTCAATTTGTTTAGTATATTTTTTTCGACGCAAGTATAGTAGGGCTGCCGCAGTACCTGAGACTACGACAGTAGTTGCTACTATTGCAAGTATGGTATGATTCATATGGGTTTGAGTATTATGGCTTAGTTAAGCACTACCACAGGCTCTTTGCCTAAAGTAATTTTCGTTTTTTCATCCAACATGTCGGCACCCAACAATTCTGAATGAATTATCTCACCAGTCTCCTCATCGAGTACTCCCTCAAAGATTTGTGCATCTTTTTCAAAAACACCTGCATTTATTACCGGAGCATTTTTGATCAATTGTACGAATTCGGGAGATTTGCCATTCAGTATGAATGGTGAATGCTTTTGTCTATTGAGATTTAACCCCCTGAACCATCCTACAATATCTCTCATAAAAGATAATACACCATGTATGATTCTGTGGGCCAGATTCTTTAGCCATGCGAAAGCCTCTTTAAGAGCCTCCTGAATTGTTGAAATGAATTCGTCCATTATTTAAGAAGTATTAATTCGTCTTTATCGAAAAGTTTCTCTATATCTCTTGCAAGAAATTGAGTAGTAATGATTATATACTTATTGGAATTGGTATCAATCAATTCGCGATCTTTTGTATAAGCGAGATAGATTATGTATACATTTTCCGTTACAACCTTTAGAGCTGCAACTTCTGTGCTACCGTCTACCTTATTTTCATGAGCGATTTCTACCAATCTGGCCTTGTCAAGAGTTGTCACATTCAGATTGAGAATATCAGCATTTCTATTCTTAATGCTTGCAACAAATCTTTCCCATCCCATTTTGATGGTCTCACTGATTTTCTCAACTGTCTTCTCCTGAAACGCGTCTAAGAGAGGTTGCAAGCTGTCAATAATTACGTCCTGCATATTTATATTGATTGGATTATTGTATAATCTTTCAGTTGATTCTTTGGCAATCGAGGCAGATGGTGTTGAGGGCACCGGCTTTCTTTATGTCAATGCCATAGATACGCATGAAAGCATCGGCTACTGCCTGTCCTCCATTTGTAGTAATGGGATTGCTGAAAGAGTTAGAAACTACGTCGACGGACATTCCGCGCTCTATTCGAACTCCATTGGAGTTCTTCATGGTCTTTGTTGTGATACGAAAAAGAGGCATGATGTAAGTATTTAAAGTTTGTTGCCTCCTGATTCCCTAATTTGGCGGTTTGGTTTGGGTATAAGAAAAGAGGGGAATTTATCGCGCCTCTATCATAGTTGGAACAGGCCCGCCAAGGCCTACAGACTGGATGACACAGGGAAGAATAAACTGCCCCTCTGGTTTTGTCTATGCTAATCTTACGGCTATCAAGGCCGCAGTGTAGGTGCGACAAAAACAGAAAGAGCGTCTAATCTAACTCTATCCCAGTCTGTTAGTTGAATTGGCGGTTCGTTCCAACTGAGAAAGAAAGCTTGACACTTTTCTTTTCCGATGGTATTTCTCCTCCATCGGATGTGCAAAGATACGAATAATTTTTAGATTATCGCTCTTCGGGGCAGTTTATTCTATATTTTTTCATTTGCTTTTTTAGGTTCTTTATTTGATGTATAAAGTGTGTTGTATGTAAATCCTGTGAGATGTAATCCTTTCAAACATGTTAATGCAGAAGAATCCTTCACCATAGAAGTGGATTCTACCTAATTTCCCGAATCAATGAGTTTTACCAATTCCTTATATAGGTTGACCTTCGTTTCACTAATGTAGAATCTTATCGGGAATGTTTCAGAAACATGATATGGAGTTGCACTACCCTCATCTGGAGTCAGGGTTACTTGCGTCTGTACAAGTCCATTGAAATAAAGCTTCTTTGATGTGTAAGGTTTTTCTTTACCTCTTTCTCTAACGCGGACTTGAAGAGCATCCAACTCCTCTTTAGATATATCACATTTCTTCTGGATTTTATTCAAATTCGTTATTTCCCATTCCTTGGTTAATTTGTTTAATCCAAGTTTAAGTTCAACGGGTTTTGTAAACAATTTATTACGGACTAATTTACAAGAGAGTATGCCTTTATATAGAGAAGGGACATTACCTACAGAATCATTTGGAAACTTAAACGTAGCGGGTTCCTTGACTGAAACCTCCAATTTATTCAGATATGTAATAAAGGATGATTCGGTTGCCGGGATATTGAGTAAGATATGTTTAGGCTCTGTTTCGTATGTTTCAAGTAGTTTTACTTCGATAACAGGTCTGGATTCTAAAGAATCAGCCTCTACGTATCCCTGTTTCTTTATTTTTTCAACCATTTGTGCCGTTTCCTCGGCAATCTTCTTTTTTCTTTCATTTTCTAATCTAATTCTCTCCCGTTCAGCTTCTTCTTCCTCCTCTATGCGTTGTTGCTCAAGGAGTTGTGCGTATTCTTCTGCCGAGAGTATTCTTCGTTTTGTCAATTTACCATTGGAATAACGTTGTGTCCAGTTGCCGCTATCATCATAGATATAATCAGAATAGTAGATTTCCTGACTTTTCCCCGGTGCTGACATTAGAGTGGATTCCGGAAAGCCATGTTTATTATAGGTTGCACTCTGGTGTATGTTAACCTCCTGTCTATAGTTGGTCACAGTGATAGTTCCACTCACCAATCTGCCTTCTTTGTTTAACTTATAATGTACATATCCTCCCGGAGTCTGTGATATGTAATTATTTCCTTGCCAAGCAACTGCCCCAATTACATCTCCATCACTGTTGTATTTTTCAATACCAGTGCCAGGCCCTTTTTCATCATACATATACTTGTATATCCATCGTTCGGATAATTTACCATTCTTATAGATCTCTCGCTCTTTGATGAGACCGTCGGAATTATAGGTATTCTCATACTCTTTCTTGCCATCATCAATATAGTAGCCCTTATCATCGAATAGGTATGTAGTTGAAGATAGAAGATCTCCGTCCTCAGTCGGCTTCCCGAATTTTTGTGTTGACTCATATTCGTCAACAATAAGGCAAGATGTTCCTACAGGTACTTCCAGTTCGAAAGCATCTGTTGTTCTCTTCATATTAAATCCTTTCCAGACTCCTTGTCCTGACACTGTGATAAAACTAAGGACAAGAATCGTAGTCACATACAATTTTCTTATCATACGATTAAACTTTTATGCTTTGTTGCCGGGTGATTCCCTGAGACGGCGGGGGTGGTTAGGGGTATAAGAAAAGAGGGGAATTTATCTCACCTCTATCATAGTTTCATCTGGCCCGCCAAGGCCTCAACCTGGATGATATAAGGATAGAATAAACTGCCCCTCTGAATCTGTATCGGCTACATTGCGGTAATGGTCTCCGCATGATCGGTCGCTACATAAACAGAAAGAGCGTCTAATCTAACTTTTTCCCAGGTTGGTGTTGAATTGGCGGTTCGATGAAACTGAGAAAGAAAGTTCGACACTTTTCTTCTCCGACGGTATTTCTCCTCCATCGGACGGTGCAAAGATACGAATAATTTTTAGATTATCGCTCTTCGGGGCAGTTTATTCTATAATTTTTTCATACAGGTGTTGCGGGTTTGTTTCGTCGGCAAAGTTAAATCCCTTTATTGCGGTTTACAACAGAAATTTTTTTCAGAATACAGGTTTTTTTCAAAAGTTAGGGTTAAGGAGGATTATTTCCGAGATAAGCGGCTATTCTGATTTCTTTTTTTCGAAAATGATTTTGGATTTGCAGAGATGGAGCTTTGATATTATTTTTGCAAACTGATTAGGATTGGAGCAATTGGAGTAATTGGAGCAATTGGAGTAATTGGAGCAATTGGAGTAATTGGAGTAATTGGAGTAATTGGAGTAATTGGAGTAATTGGAGTAATTGGAATAATTGGAGTAATTGGAATAATTGGAGGGATTGGAGTAATTGGAGTAATTGGAATAATTGGAGGGATTGGAATTATTGGATTTCTTGACTTTAATTTGTAATCTCTAATTTCTATACTTTTGGATATAACTAAGTTATGATGAATAAGTTTGAATTGATTAATGTGGCGTATAAGTCGCGATTTCTTTACAGGACGGATGCCGAGTTCAGGAAGGCGTTGGGTGCTACTTTTGAGACTATCGTTTCCAAGCGTGAGTCTGAGCGCGACATGGATATGTATTTTGGTATCCTTGAGCGTCGGGCCGCGGAATTTTCCGACATCCCACTGAGTGAAATCCTCAACGATTTTGGACTCGCTTCAAAGGCATATCTGTCAACTGATTGGGGTGAACGGACGCAGTTGGCTTCCCGAAAGAAATTCTGTCGCAGGCTGTTTCGGTTATCTGTCACAGCAGGGATGGAACTTACCAATGAGGAGGCTGAGAAGTTCAGGGAGAAAGATGGTGACAAGGAACTCCTCGATTATTTCTTACCGGATAGCCGGGAAGATACTATGGTGATGATTGTCTGCTTTCTCCTTCTTTTCACTTTCGGTATCTTGCGCCCATGGAACGATGAAAATTTCCGAAGCCACGATGCGCGCGATAAGGAGACGGTCGAGGCGGTAAAGAAACTGATCGCGCTCATTGACGTGCTGAAAGAAGATACTCCACGACTCGGCTCGCTTGAGAAACCACTCGTCTTCAATGACTGGACAAAGATATTGGAAGATGACCTTGCAGATCCTGATCAGTTGCCCGATTGCACACCGATGTTGATGGTGACCTCGTTGACGGACATCTCACAGAGTTGTCGGGCGCTGGTGATCTTAGAGGATCAAAGGGTAATGTCGGAGAAGTTTCACGGTCATTACATGAACAGGATATGGGTTGATGACGCCGACAACGGTAAGTCGCGATTCTGGATCTTCCCCGATAATACTTTGTCGGCTCTTTGCTATAGACGCGATGGCATGTCCTGGGTGTTGGATCCTTATGATTTCAGGGTGAGGGAAACATTCAATCCCTCTGTCCGGGATATGTTTACGATGGTCTCCCCTAAAGGTAATGTTAACTATGTCCTTCATCCTGACAAGAGTCTCCCTGATGATTTCATGAGTACAGGTCATTACGATTATGATATGGATGAGGAGTCGGGGGTGATTGTCCGCCTGAGACTCTTCGAAGATCCGCATCCTTTTCCCGAGTGGCTCGACTGGCATGAGTGGGTACGCCTTGAATACGATGATCCAAGATACAGTGAGTTTCGCGAAGTGTTGGCCGATATCTACACACCGGGGAATACACTTTCTACACTGTTCCGTAATTCGGCTCCGGAGATTACTGACGATGTCAATACTCTTGTCGGTCGTGACAACAAGTATCTTTATGTCTACGACTGGTGCCCTGACCGATTCGTGGTTCGTGAGGAGGAACGTGGTAAGTTCACGTATTTAGGGGATTGCAAGGAGTATGAGACGATGAAGGGGCTTTTTGAACTGGAGATTTCTGAGGAGCATCCGCTTTACCTCTTTCCGATCGAGATGAAGCGGTGGAATAAGCGCAACAGGACTCTGGAAAAGTTGGAGGAGGTAATGAAGGATGCGGAGAATATCACGGAGGTCTGTATCTGCCATTCGGAGCGGCTGAGGTTTCCACGGCTGATTCTGCCGGCTTACGGGCTGTTTCTTGATCTGGATATGGAGATATTGGCTCAGGTCGGTGTGATTAAATTGACTGCCAGGCCTTTCTGAAAGGGTGCCAGCGCTGAAGCTTTGGGGACGGCTGGGGGCCTGCGCTAAAGCTTGGCTCTTGGACAAAAATATTGACTTTGAGGATTGGTGGCTTATGGCTTTCCTGCAAAAAATTGCCCCGGCTTCAATGCTGAAAAGCGTTGAGGCCGGGGCAGTTTTTAGCGGTTATAAGGAATTATTTCACTGTTTTGACAGCTGATTTCTTGCCGTTGCCGAGGGTCTCGACCTTTACGACTACGCCTTCGTAGGTGTTGTCTACTGCCACACCCTGAAGATTGTAGCTTTGTGTGCTGACTACTTCAGCAGCATCTGCATTGACTTCCTTAATACCGGTGACTATGGCTTCTACCTCGGGGCCGAAACCGCCACGTGCGTTAGCCTTGCGCACCTTGACGTTGTTGCCGACGGGAAGTTCACCTGCGTAGATCTTGCCATCCACGAGATAAACATTTCCTGTCATATCCTCATTCTCGGTGTAGACGGCCTGTGCTGCAATGCTCTCGGGATCCCAGTCGGGGAATACCTTGTTGATTGCATATTCTTCAGCTTCTACATCGGTGAGAATTGTCTCGTATTTCTTATCGCCTGAGGAGTGGGTGAAGTTGAGCACATTCGAAGCGGGGGAGATACGGTTGCCGTCAGCGTCCATGGAGTTGTATTCCACAAACTTGTCAGCGGCGCAGTTCATGCCGGCTGTTGTGAAGCGAGAAGAAGCGAGTTTGGAGGGCTGGTTGATGGTGGTGTTGAGCCATGCAAGACCGGAATAAGTGCCCCATGAGCGACCGAAGTTGAACTGACTGCAAAGGGTCTCGATCGTACAGTTGTTCATCACATAACCATACTTCTTCGCTCCGTTGGGGGCTGCGATTGTAGAGTTCTTGGGTGACTCGTTGACAAATTTCACGCGGTTGAAGTAAACGTCGCCGCCACCGCATACATAGTCAACAACACCGTGGATCTCGCCATCCTCGAAATAGAAATAGGAGGAGCCGTTGTTGCTGTAGTAGGTATCCTGATATGACTCGAGGCTTACATTCTTGCAGATGGTGTTGCTGCCCTTATCCTGTAGAGTCACGGCACGTCCGGCGGCTGCCTTACCGTCAAACGGCATGGCGTTGCGGAGTGTGAGATCCTGGAGATAGAGATTCTCCGAACGGTTGAGAAGTGTAGCGGTCACGCTGATACCCTCAGCATCGAGAGGAGGATAGTTGAGGATAACTGTGCCCTTCGTAGACTCACCGATGATGGAGATGTTTTTACCGGAGATCTGGGTGAGGGTTGTTGTGCCGAGGTCATAGGTGCCGTTGGGTAGGAAGATCTTGGCTCCATCCTGAGAAGCGGCAGCCTTGAGGGCGAGGAGGAAGCTTGACACGTCGCCCGCGGGGATCTCATAGTAGCCAGACTTCTCATCATAGGCGAGGAAATCAACCACATTTGAGATTGTCACGTTGTGAACGTATGCTCCGTTGGGGAAGGTGATGGTGAGCCATCCGGCCTGACCGTCATATTGGAATGTCTCTTCAGCACCGTCGCTCTCGCCCTTTACCTGGAACTCGGCGACAACCTCACCGGCCTCATTGGTGACGGTAGCGGTCGATTCAGCAGAGTAGAGGCAGCAGCCTACGGAAACGTAAGCCTTGCCTGCAACTTTTACCTTGATTGCGCCGCCGTTGTTCACGAGCCAGCCGTGGGTGTTGTAGTAGCGTCCATCGATCTCGATCGCCTCATGATCCTCTACATAGAAATAATTCTTTGTGAGGTCGTAGACGTAGCGTGATGTGGAGGTTGGTTCCTCGATTTTGGTTGCGCGTGCGTAGAGTTCTGTGTCGGTCTCTACTGATGTGCCTTCCGCTACTTTCTCGGCGGTAGACTTTGTGGATGCGAACCAGCCACGGAAAGCCTCGCCGGTGGGAACCTTGACATCGGAGGCTCCGTATTTATAATAGAGCTGTGCTCCACCCGGGAGGAGATCCTTGCCAAGGAGAGAACCGTCGGTATCGAAGTAGGATACGGTTACGTCAGGAATGAAATCGCACTGCTCAACAGCGAGTGAAGGGCAGTATGAAGGAGTTACGATAGTAAGGACGGCATCCTCATCGCGGTTGTAGGTCCAGGTAGTTGTGCTGTTGCAGTCTGTGTTGCAGGGGAGGGTGGCGAGCACGGTATCGCCAATCTTAATGGTAGCTCCTGTGCCGTTATAGGTGCAATTGCCGAATGTGATCTTCACGGCTCCATCAACGGGGACAGTCACTACTGATGAGTTATAGCCATGCTGAGAGTCGTGGAAAGTTCCATCGACAGTCACACCCTCGGGAAGAACACCGTCAGCGGGTTTCACGACGGTGTAGGGATCGGTGGTGAAGTCGATCTGGAAATCTGTGAAGTGACGCTCTTTGGGCACATAGGGATTGACTGTGATGCCGTAGAGGCGGAAACCTTTGCCGCAGCTCATCTTGAGGACTACGTCGCCATTCTCTTTAACGCGGGTTGAGACTTTTGAATCGTCACACTGCTTGCTGATGTTTGAGGGGACAGTCAGCGTGGCGGTGATGTTGTCGGATGTGACAGTGGCTTCGCCGCCGGCGCCGGAGAAATCGACTATGATCTCATCGTTGACGCCGCAACCGGGGATGCGGACTGTCATGGAGCCGTTCTGGAAGCAGAAGTTCTGCGAGATGCCATAGACGGCACCTGAGCCGACGGTGAAGTAGAGGCCTTCGAGACCGGTGAGGGCACCGCCTGTGTTTGAGGGGAGTTCCTGATCGGTCAGTGCCTTGGCGAGGGCGTAACGTCCTTTGCTGGAAGCTGACCAATAGTCGCAGTTGGTCACCTGGTTGGCATGATTTTTTCCTTGAGTGAGAGACCATTCGCGGACGGTAGTGATATGGCCGTCACCGGTCTCCTGAGCCCATGTGGATGCGCCTGTAAAGAGCGTCAACAGGAACATGAGCGCAATTGAAATTTTTCTCATGATTTGAATTAGATATTATGGTAAATTGGTTAAGATAGTTTTCCAAGGTGATTTGACGGCGCAAGCCGGGGAGCAAAGTTAGTAAAAAAAATTCAACTTTCGCTT
>CAZMHE010000012.1:28335-31396 GCA_964566015.1 uncultured Sangeribacter sp.
ATTTGACGGCGCAAGCCGGGGAGCAAAGTTAGTAAAAAAAATTCAACTTTCGCTTGCGAAAGTTGAATTTTATTTTTGGAGCTGCTTGCGGCCAGCGCTGAAGCTTGGGACCGCCTATTGGCCAGCGCTGAAGCTTGGGACTGCTTGCGGCCAGCGCTGAAGCTTGGCCCTTGGACAAAAATTTTGCTTCCGGGGAATTGCTTGCTGGGGCTTTCTGCTTTTTGGCGGGGCTTTGGGCTTTTTGGCGGGGCTTCGGGCTTTTGGGCGGGGCTTTGGGCTTTTTTAGAGGACCATCTTGTAGAGGGCGACGATGTCGTCGCGGGTCACTTCGCGGGGATTGCCGGGGGTACAGACATCGGCAATGGCCTGGTCGGCGAGTGCATCGATGTCTTTCTCGGTGATGCCGAGATCGGAAAGGTGTTGAGGTATACCAACCCTCACAGCGAGATCTCGTACTGCATCACATGCCGCCTTGGCTGCTTCTTCCTTTGTCATACCCTTGGTGTCGACACCCATAGCTTCGGCAATGGCGGGGTATTTGTCGAGACATGCGGGGGCGTTCCATTCCATGATGGTCGGGAGGAGGAGTGCATTTGCAACGCCGTGGGGAACGTCGAAGAGTGAGCCCATCGGATGAGCCATGCCGTGGACGAGTCCGAGACCGACGTTTGAGAATGCCATGCCGGCGATATACTGGGCAACGGCCATACCGTTACGTCCTTCAGGATTCTTGGGGTCGAAGACTGCTTTCTCAAGGTATTTGTTGATCATGCGGATAGCCTCGATCTCGAACATATCCGACATTTCCCATGCTCCCTTCGTAATGTAACCCTCGATGGCGTGTGTGAGGGCATCCATGCCGGTCGCAGCCGTCAGGGATTTCGGGAGTGAGTACATGAGCTCGGCGTCGATGATGGCAACTGCAGGGATGTCGTTGGGGTCGACGCATACCATCTTCTTATGTTTCTCCTCGTCGATGATGACGTAGTTGATGGTGGTTTCTGCGGCAGTGCCGGCTGTGGTGGGGAGAGCAACGATAGGCACGCTCTTATTTTTTGTCGGAGCGCATCCTTCGAGTGATACGATATCCGAAAACTCGGGGTTGTTGATTACGATGCCGATACCTTTGGCTGTGTCCATTGATGAACCGCCGCCGATTGCGATGATGAAGTCAGCCTCGGCTTTCTTGAAAGCCTCGATGCCGTCCTTTACATTTGTGACAGTCGGGTTGGGCTTAACTTCACTGTAGATTTCGTAGGGGATGCCCGCCTCGTCGAGAACGTCAGTGACCTGAGCTGCAACTCCGAACTGAATAAGGCCTTTGTCTGTGACAACCAGTGCTTTCTTTTTGCCGAGACGTGACACTACTTCCGGAAGAACCTTGCGTGCTCCCGGGCCAAAGTAGGACACCTCGTTGAGGATGAACCTATTTACCATGATGCTGTAGAATTGCTTCGCAGAATAGGGTTAAAAGGGGTTAAGGGTTATAGGTTAATTCATGAACCTTTCACCTGAACTGCCTGAAACCCTAAGTGCGAAAGTTTAGATAATTATTTGAAAAAGTGGTACATTGCTATCAGTTGATGCCGAGATCTTCTTCGAAGCCGGTGCCGAGTTCATCTTCGTTGAAGTCGGTATCGCCGTAGAAGCCATCGAAATCAAGATCTTCTGCTGAGGCGGCCTTCGCGGCGGCCTGGTCGATTTTCTGTTCAAACTCATCCATGTCGATGAACTGAGCGGGGGCCTTTCCTCTCTTGACTGTACAGATGGGGTCGGATAGTGTGCGTCCCGGAACAGATTCCTTCATTTCCATGAAGAAAGAGCGTTCGGTCATATAGTCGAACACGAATACGAGTTTCTGACCTTCCTCTTCAATAAGCTCGTTAAGGGGGGTGTCTTCCATTAACCAGATATCCTGATCGCTTGAGCTGCCCATATCCTCGAGAGTAATCTCTTCCTGACGATTCCAGTCGTCATCGCAGAGGAAAAATGAGTCGATGTCATCCTTCGTGTAGTCTACACTGTCAAGAATGGCATTGCGGAGCTGCAGGAAAGTTGAATTGGAGTCAATTTCAATTTCGCGGGAGAAATTGGAGACTTCGTCGCTGACCAGTTTGAACTTATAGATCATAGGTGTATCGTAATGATGTGTTTATGTCTAAATATCGGTTGTAGCCAATAAGATAAAATGCTATCGGATAGGGTGTTATCCGGAAGCCGGAGCCATTGGCTGTGATTTCTTTGATTATTTCGGTGCGAATTTAATATATCTATCAATTGGCACAAAATATTCCACACATTTTTTGTAAAAAAAATGATGGCTCTGTGATTTGTTGGGAATAAATAGAGGAGACAAATGGTGATGAGGATGCTCAGCGACCGAAAAGACGACCTAAGAAAGACTTCGGTTTACCCGGATTGATGTGTACGCGCATCTGATTGTCTTCCTTGCCGAAGAAAAGTATGTGGCTACGGAAAACGAACGCGATGATTTTATCAAACTCGAGAATCGCATTGATGCTTCTGACAAGGAATCGTCTAAAGGGGTTGAATTCGTCAAGATCCTCCACAATGATCTCGATTCCATCACGCTTTATAGAATGGTTATCGTGAAGCATCTCCAGGAAATAATCAAGCCGGAGATCGGCCTCATTCTTATGAGGCTTGCCGAATTTCCGGTAGATTTCCTTTATGACGCTGTCGGTGATCATTGTTGGAATGTAAAGCTATTGCTGGATATAGTTCTTTTCAGGATTATTACCGGGGGATTCATGGTGGATCCTTGCCGGTTTTGAATCTCAGTCACTATTAAAACAATGGGGATTTAGAAAAGTTTTAGAAATTTCAAGATTATTTTCATTAGCGTCGACTCCGCACTTTATCTAGAGGGGCCTTTGAGAACTCCGGGAGCCCAAGGGACCCAGAGTTTTTCGAGAATAAAAAAGCAGGCACTTCGTGGAAGCACCTGCTTTTTTTATCGGGGATAAGGTGGATTAGCCGAGGAAGCTGAGGAGCACACCGGCAGCCACTGCCGAACCGATCACACCGGCCACGTTGGGAC
>CAZMHE010000013.1:0-29012 GCA_964566015.1 uncultured Sangeribacter sp.
CATCTCTACGCCCTCTGCGACACAGCCAAGGCATATGATCTTCGCCGCGTCTATATCCACTGCTTTATGGATGGCCGCGACACCGACCCGAAGAGCGGTGCCGGTTTCCTCGGCGAAATCAAGGCTCACTGCGAGAAAAGCGCGGGCGAGATAGCATCTGTCGTAGGCCGCTACTATGCAATGGACCGCGACCACCGCTGGGAGCGTCTCAAGGAGGCATACAATATGCTCGTTTACGGAGAGGGTAAGCACACTGAGAATGTAATCGCCGCAGTCGAGGAAAGCTATGCGGAGGGTGTCACCGACGAGTTCATCAAGCCGATCGTCAACGATAAGGTCGACGGCAGAATCGGAGCCGGACATGTCGTGATCTTCTTCAACTACCGCAACGACCGCGCCAAGGAGCTCACCACCGTGCTCACCCAGCACGCAGAGGACGGCATGAACCCCATACCCGACCTTCAGTATTATTGCATGACACCCTACGATGACTCATTCAAGGGTGTGCATGTTATCTTCCCGAAGGCTGATGTGGCAATGACACTCGCCGAATATCTCGCCGATTGCAAGAAGAAGCAGCTTCATATCGCAGAGACAGAGAAATATGCCCACGTCACATTCTTCTTCAACGGTGGACGCGAAGCTCCTTTCGAGGGTGAAGACCGTATCCTTGTGGCTTCCCCGAAAGTTGCCACCTACGATCTCCAGCCCGAGATGAGTGCTCCGGAGGTGACCGACAAACTCGTTGAGGCCATCGACTCCGACAAATACGATTTCATCGTGGTGAACTTCGCCAACGGCGACATGGTGGGTCATACCGGTGTATATCCCGCTATTCAGAAGGCTGTGGCCACACTCGACAAGTGTGTGGAGCGTGTCGTTGAGGCTGCCAAGGCTCACGGCTACGGCACTATCATCATCGCTGACCACGGTAATGCAGACCATGCTATCAATGAAGACGGCACTCCCAACACTGCCCACTCACTCAACCCCGTGCCCTTCATCTATATCGGCGACAAAGACGCCAAAGTTAAAGATGGCCGTCTTGCCGACGTGGCTCCCTCCCTTCTCCACATCATGGGTCTTCCCCAGCCGAAGGAGATGACCGGTGAGAACCTCATCCGTTGAGAAGGTTGTCAAGGGTACAAACTCAAAATTTGATAAAAGTCATATCATAAATATATATATGAGACTAAGATTCCTCAAGGCGGCGGCTCCTTTGCTGGGGCTCGCCGCCTTGTGTTTCTCCTCCACGGCATATGGAGAGAAACTCGTGATACTGCACACCAACGACACACATTCAGCCATCGATCCCGACAAGGATGGACGCGGAGGGGTATTGCAGCGGAAGGCTGTGATAGACTCCGTCAGGAAAGCCGAGAAGCATGTCATCACCGTCGATGCCGGAGATATGGTGCAGGGTTCACTCTATTTCAAGTATTTCCGCGGGGATGTGGAGTATCCCCTGATGGACATGATAGGCTACGACATCCGTATCCTCGGCAATCATGAGTTTGACAACGGCATGGCGGATCTCGCCGAGCGTTACCGCAAGGTGAAGAGTGACCGTCTCTCGGCGAACTATGATTTCACGGGTACACCACTCGAGGGCGTCTTCACCCCTTACACCATCAAGAAAGTCGCAGGGAAAAAGATCGGTTTCATAGGCATAAATATCGACCCGGCAAGCCTCATTTCTGAAAATAATATCGACGTGCGCCTGAAGGATCCGGTGACCACTGCCAACGAACTGGCCGCCATGTTGAAAAAAGATAAGAAATGTGATCTTGTCGTGGCCGTCACGCATATCGGTTATGAGAAGGAAAACGACAAGCCGACCGACGTTGACCTCATAAAGGGGAGCAAGGATATTGACATCGTGATCGGGGGACATTCCCACACGATGATTGATCCTGAGCGTCCCGATCTCTACCCCTCGCTCGTGAAGAACGCTGAAGGGCGCGACGTGCGCGTCGGCCAGACAGGGAAGTACGGGCGATACATCGGTAAGATGACCGTCGATCTCGACAGACTCGGCAAAGGGGAGACCGACGGCTCCGCCATAGGGTATGAGCTGATTCCGGTGACGGACCGTTTTCCGGCAGACCGACTCGATTCTAAGATGGCTTCATTCCTTGAGCCATACCGTGCTGCTGTCGACTCAGCCAATTCCCGCGTGATCGGTTGGTCGGTCTACGAACTCAAGACAGGAGAACGAACCGGCGGACTCACAAATCTGACTGCCGACATCACACACGCTTACCTCACGCATAAGGCCGATTCACTTCGCAACGCAGGTGTGCCGATCGGTCGCCTCGACATGTCGCTGATGAATGTCGGGGGTATCCGTCAGGATATGCATCATGGAGATATAACGGAGGGTCAGATACTCTCCACATACCCCTTCTCAAACCATTTCGTCATCATACGCCTCAAGGGTGCGGATATCATCGAGACACTCAGCATCGCGGCCCGCAAGGGTGGTGAGGGAATCAGCGGCAACGTCCGCGTCGTGACCGATGCCAACCGTCAGCTCGAGCGTGTAGTGATCGACGGCGAGGAGATGGACCCGGAGAAATATTATATTTTGGGGACCATCAACTATGCTGCCGAGGGAAACGACGACATGCTTCCGTTGGCGCGTCACGAGAAGATCTGGACAGACGAGGCAGAGGTGGCAGTGCCTCTCCTGCACTGGTTTGAGCGTCAGAAAGAGCTGGGTTTGCCGGTCGCTCCGGATACCAATCCCCGCTTCGTCAAGGCTATCAACAAGTAAGCAGATTTCTTTCCCTCCCCGGCAAATCCATGAAGATCCTCCCGATTGTCGTTACCATCATCCTGAGTCTTGCTCTCTACGCCTGCGGGGGAGCCGGTCAAGACGCGCACCGGGATACTCTCCGATTTTCAGACACAACAGCCGCGGAGGTAGATAATTTTGTATCTGACCTTACAGCCGATGCGTGGCGTAGTGCTGACTCCCTGCTTGAGATGATGACGCTCGAGGAAAGGGTAGGGCAGCTCTTCATGCCCTCCTTGTTCGCGAGGGATGACGCCGAGACACTCGGACGTATGCGTCGGTATGCCGATAACCTGAAAGTCGGCGGCGTAGTGCTGCTGAAGGGGGATATACGCGGCGCGGCCGCCATGAGTGAGATCGGGGCGGGAGCCGACGTGCCTCTGTTCATGGCCATAGATGCCGAGTGGGGTCTTGGAATGCGTCTGGTTGATGCTCCCGGTTTCCCGCGTAACGGAATGATTTCTTCAGAAGCAGACGAGAGCCTTCTTTTCGACTACGGCAGGGAGGTGGCGCGTGAATGTCGCCGTGTCGGTATCGGGATGGTGCTCGGACCGGTGCTCGATGTCGTGGAGAATCCCGACGGATTCATCGGGAGGCGTTCATTCGGCGGAGATCCCGAAAGGGTGGCCTCCCTCGGAGTGGCTTACGCGCAGGGTCTCGAATCCGGGGGCGTGATAAGTGTGGCGAAGCATTTCCCCGGACACGGTAGTCCCCAGACCGACAGCCACAGGGAGTTGCCGGTTATCGGGCGTAGTCTGATGCAGCTCGACAGTATTGACTTGCGCCCCTTCCGTCGCTATATCGACGCAGGTCTGACGGGTATAATGGCCGGACATCTGTCGGTGCCGGCAATAGATCCGGAGCGGCGACCGTCGGCAGTTTCTCCGGTAGTGATCGGCGGGTTGCTTCGCGAAGAACTCGGTTTCACGGGGCTTGTGCTTACCGACGCGCTCAATATGGTCGGGGCGGAAGGGTATGGGGCTGCCGATGCCATAGCTGCGGGAGCCGATCTGATCATCGGTCCGGCCGATACCGAAGGGGAGATAGCGGGAGTGCTGAAGAGAGTGGCTGAGGGGAATCTTTCCCGTGATGTCATCGACGGCCATTGCCGGCGCATCCTTTTCTACAAATCGCTCATCTCTGTCAACGCACCCGATGCGGAAGATGCAGACAGCATCAGGGTAGAGATCGTGAAAGAAGCGAATCTATTGCGGAAGAGACTTGAAAGGTAAAGGAATTTAGAAAATTTTTACTAATTTTGCAGTCGGATTGCGGAGGCGCTCCCCGTCGGGGAGATGACCTGCGGATTTTAGGGAAAATACTGAAAAGAACACAAATACTTTTAAGCATATGATGAACGCTCAAGACATCAAGAACGGCACATGTATCCGTATGGATGGCCGTCTCTACTTCGTAGTGGAGTTCCTCCACGTAAAACCCGGAAAAGGCAATACATTCATGCGCACCAAGCTTAAGGACGTCGTTGACGGCCGTGTGCTCGAGCGTCGCTTCAACATCGGCGAGAAACTCGAGGATGTGCGCGTGGAGCGTCGTCCCTACCAGTATCTCTACGCAGACGGCGGCGACGATATCTTCATGAACAACGAGACATTCGAGCAGGTGCCCATCAACAAGGAGCTCGTTACCGGTGCCGCTTACATGAAAGAGGGTGACACAGTGGAGGTTGTCAGCGATGCCTCAACCGACACCGTTCTTTACGCCGAGATGCCCGTCAAGACCGTGCTCAAGATCACATACACCGAGCCCGGTATCAAGGGTGACACCGCCACCAACACCCTCAAGCCCGCAACCGTTGAGACAGGCGCCACAGTACGTGTGCCCCTCTTCGTCAACGAGGGTGAGCTCATCGAGGTTGACACCCGCACGGGTGAATATGTAGGTCGCGTAAAGGCCTGACAGATCATGTCCGACAATTCACCGATGATATTTTCCATCATCGTGCCGGTCTATAACCGTCCGGACGAGGTGGCTGATCTTCTCTCGAGCCTCGCCGCGCAGAGCGACAAGGGATTCGAGACGGTGATTGTGGAAGACGGTTCCACCGTCGACTGCCGTCGGCAGTGCGAGGCTTTCCGTAGGGAAGCCAATGTGAAATATTATTATAAGGAAAACGAGGGGCGGAGCATTGCACGCAACTACGGACTTGAAAGAGCCGGCGGAGACTATTTTGTCTTCGTCGACTCTGATTGTATTCTCCCCCCTGACTATATCGCTTCGCTCCGCAAGGCACTTGCGGAGAATCCCGCCGACTGCTTCGGCGGACCGGACGCAGCCCACGAATCTTTCACCGACACCCAGAAGGCAATCAATTTCGCCATGACATCTTTCCTGACGACAGGGGGAATACGCGGCGGGAAGGTCAGCATGGAGAAGTTTACCCCGCGAACGTTCAACATGGGTTATTCACGTGAGGTATGGGAGAAAGTCGGTGGCTTCAGGGAGATGTTCAGCGAAGACATCGACATGAGCACCCGGGTGCGTCTCGCCGGATTCCGGATTGCCCTTTATCCAGATGTGGCCGTCTATCACAAGCGGCGTGTTGATTTCCGGAAGTTCTGGAAACAGGTGCATATCTTCGGTATGTCGCGCATCACGTTGAAGCTTCTGTATCCGGGTTCACTGAAGGCGGTTCATTGTCTGCCGGCACTTTTCGTGATTTTTGCCGTGGCGATGATAATCGGGTCATTCTTCAAGTGGTGGCTGATACTCCCGCTCGCGGCATATATCCTGACTTTATGGATATGGGGGATGATCTCGACGCGCAGCGTCAAGGTAGGCACTTTAGGTGTGGGGGCGGCGATGGTTCAGCTCTTCGGATACGGCACAGGCTTCATACGCGCCTATGTGTGGAAGATCCTGCTCGGCCACGGCAGGGATGTCAATGACGAGATAAGACGCCGGTCAAGACAGTAAAACGCCCGGGAAGTCATGAAAGAATACACAGTGCTCCCGGAGGAGACGGGTGGGGAGAAGAAAAGAGCCGAGACCGTAAAGGATCTCGATCCGGAAGATCAGCCGCGGGAGCGGGCCTGGAAATATGGATGCGGTGTGCTTTCAGTGCCCGACCTTTGGGCCATAATACTCCGTACCGGCACACCCGGAAATCCCGTCACTAAGCTTTGCCGAGAGATGATGTCGGCAAACAACGGTAAATTGCGCGACCTCGAGCGAAGGGAGCGAAAGGAGATACTTGCCATAAAAGGTATCGGCGAGACCAAATGTATACAGATAGAGGCTGTGATGGAGCTTATGCGCCGGTATTCCGCCGAAGATCCGGTGAATGAGAAACCGATCTCATCCTCAGCCTCAATATTCCAGAGGATGTGCCGCCGTATCGGAAACCTCCCTCATGAAGAGGTTTGGGTGCTCCTGCTCAACCGCCGCAACATGGTGATCAGGGAGTTCTGCATGACAACGGGCACAGCCACGGCCTCCCTCTTCGATGTGAAGATAGCGATCAAACATGCTCTTCTCGAGGGAGCTGACGCAGTGATATTGTGTCACAATCATCCTTCGGGGAATCTCATCCCGAGTGAGCAGGACAATTCAATCACCCGACAGCTCAAGAATGCCTGTGATTTCATGGGTCTCCGCCTTCTCGACCATGTCATAGTGACCGCCGCAGGTTATTACAGCTACCGCGACGAAGGGAGGGTGTGACCCACTCCAACATTATTTAGACAATTCGAGAATGTAGACCGGTTCGGAGTCTGACTCCACATCGGCCAGACGTTCGCCGTCGCCCTGATGTGAGGTCTGCACGAAGATATGAAGACGGCGCGAAAGATTCCAGAGATTAGTGTCGAAAGAGGGTTCCCAGGCATCAACGGAGAAATCGGTTAGGTCAGTGACTGTCCAGGGCTTTTTGCCGAGACTCGGTGTGTAGGCGAGACTCACCTTGCTTCCGCGCTCCACATCGCGGAAGATATAATAAGCCTTCTTACCGTCGCTCGCTATGCGCGGGCGTGAGATGGGAATCATTTTCGTTCCGGCGCCCGATAGTGAGAAAGGTGTGGCGCGTTCACCTACGGTATCCATTTTCCAGATTTTACCGTCGTGCCATACGAGGCGGTACTGAGGAACGGTGCTTTCCGCATCGCGCCAGTAAGTGGCAATGAAAGGGTGACCCTTGCTGTCTGCAGTCATGCCTGTCTGGTTGATGAGTTCGGAGTTCTGAGGAATCTTCCATGCCACTTCTGCCGTTGCCTCGGTAATGGGGAGGGAATAGACGGTTCCGTCGCTGCGTTTCCATGTCCGGCCGCCGTCGTCGGAACGTGCATAGCACAGGTCATGGTTGGTCTCGACAAGCCATGTCTCGCGCCACACCCATGAAAGATGGAGAGTGCCCTTCGGATCGGCATACATCTGCCAGTAGGCATTTCTTTTCCCCTCGCCGTCTATGAGGATGTCGTGAAGTCGTTGCCATTTGCCGCTATCCACATCATATCGGTTGAGCACAAGGTTTCCGCGTCCGGAAGCACCGGAACGGTATGCAAATATGAGGTCACCGTCAGGAAGTGTATAGAATTCGGGATAGGTGACGTCTTTCTCACCCTCTCCGATCATCGGGGAGAGGGGGCCGAAGTCAAGAGACCCCGGAGCGGTTGAGCGGCAATAACGGAGAGGGTGACCGTGATGATCGAAAGATAGGTGAAGATAACCTTTCCCGTCGACCCCGATGCTGATCACATTGTGGCCGTCGCTGATTTTTCCTTTATATTGTGTGCGGCGTGTTTCCCAGTTGTTGTCGCCGTGGCGTCTCTTTGCAACCACCACATATCCATCCGAATCATAGTATGCGGTATATTGCTCATCACCGTGGGTGACAACAGAGTTGCCACGGAAAACCGCGGTATTGACCGAAGTGCGGCTATAACCGTCGCCGACCCGTGAGAGAGTCGCTGAGGGTAGGGTCTGCCGGGCATCAGCGTGAACACTATTCTGCATGATGGCGGCGGTCAGGATCATTGCCTTGAAGAGAGTGGGGAGAATTTTCATGATGTGTCTGCAAAGGTAGTGATATTGTTCGGTAAATGCAAAAGTGGGAAGCGGACGGCCATCCCTTAGACCGGGAGCCGTCCGCTTCTTTTCTTTTACCCAAAGAGAGGGATTACTTGCTTGCGATGTGGTCAGATACTGTCAGTGATGCGCGACCTTTAGCGCGACGACGTGACAATACTTTGCGGCCATCTTTTGTGGCCATTCTCTCGCGGAAACCGTGCTTGTTGATTCTGCGACGGTTTGAGGGCTGGAACGTTCTCTTCATTGCTGTATATTGACTTATTGTTTTTTATATTCCTTTGGGACAGAGACTTGACGCAGTGCGACAAGTGCATACCCTTTCCGGGGTGCAAAATTAACAATTTTATCCGACCTACGCAAGTTTTTTGTCTTTTCAGAATAAAATTATATAAAAGAAGGGACACCGCAGTGGGTGTCCCTCCCTCTATTCAGGGTTTCAAATATCAGGGAATCATAACTTTGTAGAAGTTGCTATTGACTTTCACAACGTATACACCTGAAGCGAGAGTGAGTGAGAGATCAGCAGAGGGAGTGCCGGTGTAGACAACCTGTCCGTTGAGTGCTGAAACGGTCACTGCGCTGCCGGAGCATCCCATGATTGACAGGCAATTATCCTTCACCATGCAGATAGCATCCACGTTCTGAATTGTGGTGACGCCAGTGGGGTCGGTATCCTCAATCTTGAGCGCATCGATAAGGATATTGCTGTAGCCGAGGACTGTGCAGCCGATGGCCACACGGACAGTAGTGCCTGCATACTCCTTCATATTCACTACTACCTTGCTCCAACCTCTTTCTTCTCCGAAGCGCTCCGAGATAAGGAAGTTGTCAAGCGGGACCACCTGGCCGGCGTCGGTGAGTACCTGCACCTGGATGCGGTTGTTGTCAGGGTACTGGTCGGCGAGGTTGTAGACATAGAAAGTAAATTCCGGGTTCAGCGCGTTGGCCAGAGAGATCTTCGCTGTCTGTAGAGCACCCGCGGCGTCCATGTTAGCGCCGAACATCGCGAGGAATCCATTGTCGGAATCAACAGAGTTCACCTCGGTCGTGTTGTCGACATATGTTGACCAGGAAACTTCAGGATAGATCTGTGTCACCTGAAGGGCTGTCTGGGGCGCACCGTTGGGGAATGACTCTACATAGGGTAGCTGATAAGGCTTGCCGACCGGTGTGGAGGGAGTAGCGATACCCTGGCTCATTCCGACAGAGTTGAGTGCGAACACCGCATATGCCTTGAACTGCTGGGGAGCATCAGGAGATACAGACTGGAGGGTATAGGTTGTGGCCTTGATGTCTCGGGCCATGATCAGGCTCTGCCCGTTGATGACCTCCGCCAGGATATAGGTCAGATCTGCCGGATTGAGTGTGCGGCCGTTAATGTCGGTCTGGGGAGCCGTCCATGTGATGGTGACTTTTCCGCTGTCTCCCTCTTCGGTCATTGCTACATCGGTGGGCACGTTAGGTATGCTGTTGCCGAAGTAAGCTGTGACATCGACCGGTTTGCCATTGCCATTTTCGTTGGCGGCAACCACCGTGAATGTATGGTTGCCTGTTGCGGGCACGCTTACCTGACAGTTGAGGGCGGCATTGACAGCCGGGTTCTCAAATCTCTTGACAACCTCACCCTGATAACTTACCTCTACATAAGAGAGGGAGGAAATCATGTTGCCGGAAGCGTCGAGATTCGGGGTTGTGAAGGAGAGTTCTGCTGTCAGGGCGCCATCCATTGCGGGTGCGAGGGCGACGTTGAGTGGTTCGGCGGGTGCGAGCACCGAGACGGGCGCGCTGACCGAAAGATTGTCAACATAGAGGGCATAGCAGTTGCTGTCGGAGCAGGCGTGTATGCCGAGATAGTAGACATCGTCGGTCTCAGGCGCGAAATAGGCCGAAAGGGGTGTCGGCTCAGTAGCGGTGACATTAGTGAGGGGGAGCACGTCAAGTGTCATGGCGTCAACCTGAGGTTGCTTGCCCGCCTTGATTTCGATGCGTTCCTGTGACCCCATGGTGCGGGCAAGGATGTCAACCCGGTAGAGGTAGCCGGCTTTAAGGTTCATCGGTGGAGCGATCATCCAGTCGTCTGAATTTGCCGTGGCTACTACGCGGGCCTCACCCTGGTCGATATTCCAGATGAAACCGTCGTTATTGGAATCAATCACGGTAAACTGCTCGAGAGATGCAGACTCGTCGAAGGTCTGGGTGTAAGGAGGATCTATCGCATCGGTCTGGTGAACGGCATCATCGGTGAGTGAGATATTGTCGAGATAGAGATAGAAGCAGTCGGCATCACTGATGGCATGCCATCCGATATAGTAGAGTCCGGATTCCTCAACGGTGAATTCCGGCACATTGGCGTTCATCGAGAAGTCAGGCTGCAGCTCCACAGGTTCCACAAGCGTGATGGTCATTGCGTCGGGAGTGGGGTTCTTGCCCATCTTCACCTCGAGACGTTCGGGGTAGAAGCTGGCCATAGCTTCAAAGGTGAGTTTGTAGGTTACACCGGCCTCCATGCGGATGGCTGCTGAAATCATCCAGTCGTCATGGGGCTTGGAGGAGTTGGTGATATAGGCGCTCGACATACCGCCGGAATAACCCCATTTCACACCGTCGCCGTTAGAGTCGATGATGATGAAATTATTCATTGATTCGGAGGAATCGAATCCTTCATGCCAGGGAGTCGCTATTTCACCCAAGGGGTAGACGGGAGTAGTGCCGGCAGCTCCGACATTGCCTGCAAATTCAGCCTTAACCTCATATTTGTAGGCTATCATTCTGCCCGGAGTGGGAGCCACAGGATCGGTGAATGAAGTCTCGGAGATATTCTGTGCAACCGTGACATTATCGGGGAAGCGTGTCACCGTGTATGTCACCTGCTCCGGGTTCATGTATCCATTGTTGACGGTAGCCGTGACGGGTTGCCATGATACGATGAACGCACCATTCGCATAGGTGAGCTCGGGAGCCGGAGCCTTCGGGGTGTCGTTTCCGATAAATATCTTGGTAATGGCGGGTTTGCTTTTCCCGGCATCGTTGATCGCGCAAGCCACGAACGAGGTGCGTCCCGAGGCAGTTGTCTCGACCGGTACTGAAACTGATGAACCGGGGGCGGCCTGTGCGCGTGCGGCCTCAACGCCGTCAACCCACAGCACATATTCAGTGTCGCCGGAGAGATCCTCGCCACTGACGGTGGTTTTCGGAAGAGTGAAGGTGACATTGCCCGACAGAGAGCCGTCTGAGAAAGTCGGGGTGAGGCCTGTGACAGGAGCGGGAGCACCGGCCGCGGGGGCAGGTGCCGGAATGTACATACCTGTCACCTCATCTGAATTTACGAAAGTGGTGAGGAGTGTTGTCTCTGCTGTCTGAGTGTTGACCTCATAGAGGTAGCCGTTGCCGTCGGAGGGATTGACCGTCCAGAAGCAACGACCGGTTGACTGGTCGATTGTTGCGGAAGAGGTGTAGAGAGGAATGATTCCGGTGTGTCCGACGAGTGTTGCCTCTCCATCGGTCTTGTTGATCTTGTAGAGATTGCCGGTCATGTCGATGCCGTAGACCTGACCTTCACCATCAACCATCACTGCATTATATGACATTTCCAACGGTTTGATGGCGATTCGTTTCCTCACGCTGTAATCGATTTTGCCGAAGACATAGCCATTGGCATTGTCGTTATAGAAACAGCCATAGACCATATCCGAAGTGGGGTCGTAAGCCACATCGGAGGCGAGCAGCCCTACGGCAGTTACATTGGTGTGGGTAGACCTTTTCCAGGTGGAGGTATTGAACTTGTCGACGTAGATCTTGCCTGTGCCGGTGCGGTTTACTGCGTAATAGAAACCGTCGGCCATGGGTGCGCCGCCGAAGCTTGCGTCTCCCTGGGTGTTTAGACGGGAGAAAGTGCCGTCAACAGTGAGTGTGTACATACCCTTGGCCTGGGCCGAGCTTCCGTCAGTACCCGGTTTGGAGCTGATGACGGTGCCGTAAAGGGTTGGGTAGTCTTGTCCGGCCTCGTTCATTCTGGGAGCCTTGACCTGTGACGGGGCCGAGTGTGCATTGGTCAGGGTGCGTCCCTGATTGTCAGCGAACTGAATAGGTGTGAAGCCTCTCAATGCTTGCGGCACACGGTTAGCTCTTCCGGTCAGTTGATCGGTGAGACCTGCTGCGTGCAGACCACTCACAAGCACGATGGTGCCCATGGACAGGAGCAGACGTTTGGTGTTCTTGTGATTCATGTAAAGTAGTTTATGGTTTAAAAAAATATATGGATGTATACATAATGAGAGACCCCGTCAATATCCATGCGTCAAAGCGGAATATCAGGCGGGGTTATAGGTATATGAAAAATAATCTGTAAAATGGAGTCGACCCTGTTATTGTGATTCCGGCAAAGAACCCGGAGAAACCTGTAAAAGTTGCCTTATATTGTCAATATAAAAAGCAGAGGGTAGATATAGGGTGATGATCCGATGAAATTTCTACGTGCCTAATGCCCCAGACATCGGACTCTGAGAGAGCCAGTCCAGATTCAGGCGGAAGTGCCTGCGCGGGGGTTCGGTATTCTTGAATTTCACGTTTCGGATTTTTTCTTTTTGCAAATTTAATAAGAATTTTTTATACCATTATCCATAATTCAAAAAAAAATTCACAAACGTGGGTTGTAAGCCGGAATATAATGATAATGTAACACAAGGAGTCCTGTTTCAATAAACTTATGTAAGAAATTTCAATAAAAGGGGGGTGGTGAGCGTTAAATGAATGTGTAATCTGAAAATTTCATAGGTTCCCTCCCTTAACGGAAAAAATCATGTTATACGCAAAGTTTAAGGAAGCGCTTCAAGAAGAATCCATCTATCCCGCTACGGATGCAATATATGATTGGATTGTCAACACCGCTGAGGTTATACAACTTAAGAAAAACAAGGTCCTGATTGATTATGATGAAATAGAAGACAGTGTCTTTTTCATATTGGATGGCATCATGCGCGGCACCATCATCAATAAAGATGGTGTGGAACACACATTAGGTTTCGGGGAGGTAGGCACGCTGCTCTACTCTTCGCAATGCTACACTTTAGGGCGTCCTTCTCTGAAACGCTATATCTCATGTACCCCCGCAACCGTTCTGAAGATTCCGAAAAATGTGCTCAATGCCCATATAGACGAGGATCATGAATTCTGCCGCTGGTTTATGGGTGCACTTTCGTTGGCGGTATGCTACAGGGATCTCCGACATGAAGGCTTGAACGGCGATGCCCTTTTCAAATATAAATTCATCAAGGAGCACCGTCCCGCCATCATTCAGCATGTCTCAAGCAAAGTGCTTGCTTCCTATCTCAATATTACGGAAGTACATCTGAGCCGTATCAAGAAACAGATTCTGCTGGAATCGTAAATCTGTATAAAGGAAATAGAATATTCCGACAAAAGTCCAGAATAAATATATCTGTTATTTCTTCTGTCTTTGCGCTTAGGGTTGATTATTTAACTTATGTTATTGCTTTAGAGTGAAGCGGGGTGTACTTTTGCAAGTCATCTCGTGATTGCTCATGACGGATACACTTCCTGAGGCTGCGTGGGCAGCTTTTGGGAGTGGTGTTATTTATATTGCGAATTAATTGATTTCCATAATAAAAACCTAATTATATGCACTATCCTACTTTTAACAGCATGAAAAGGATTATTCCGGTAGGGTTAGGGATACTGGGCACCGCCTCCGTGATGTGGGCTTCCGGTATACTGCCGTTCGGTGATTCCTTGTCAGGGAAGATGAAGGATTATCGTCTCAGACAATCCGATTCCCGGGTGCGCGATCCCAAGCTCGATGAACGTGTCGGGAGTCCGTTGCTTCCGGCTTCCAACAAGTTCAAGACCAGGAAGACAAGATTGGCCGGGCCGGGACTCTCGGAGGGTATGCCTCCCATGGAGGGTCTCCTTATAAAGACCGACAGCTGGACTGCCAGCTACGAAGGTTCGCATCCCGGTTTCTATAAGATTCCACTTGATGAGGTTCCCCAGCAATTTGAACTCATCAAGGAGATTTCCGATCTCCCCTGGACTTTCTTCGGATCTTTCGGAGCAGTCTATACACCCGATGCATTCTATTTCAATCTCGCCGATTATCAGAACGGTAAACTGAAAGGCACTTACCATTACCTTTTCAATCCCGAGACATGGGAGATTGACAAAGCGTGGCATACCGATGACTTTCATGTATGGGTCAACTCGGGAGCGTATGATCCTACATCCGGACTTGTTTACGCCAACATCACCATGGCCGACGAGCATTACAATGCCTTCGCCACTTTCGATATAAACAATGGTCAGGAGACCATCATCGCGGAGCTGCCTTCTGATGCCGAACATGCCATGATGTATGGCACATACCGTCTCGCCTTCACATCCACCGGTGAACTATATGGAATTTCATGTCCACGCAAGGAGAATCCCGATGATATATGGGACATGTATCTTGTCAAGGTAAACAAATCCAACGGACAGGTCACCCCCGTCGGGAAGATAGACCTCGACTACAATGCGGTAGGAAGCGAATACAGTTTCGCAATCGATCCAACCGACTCAAAGGGTTATCTCGTCTTCAACGCCTATCCCGAAAAAGGAGTCAATGGATCAATCTATGCTATTTCGCTTCATGACGCCTCTTCACAGCTTGTCTATGAGCTTCCCGACAACGAGGGATTCAAGCACATATGGTTCCCTTATACGGTCTCTGACGAAGTGCCGGGTGCAGTCACTGATTTTGCCGCAAACTTCACCGACGATTCACTCGACGGAATCTTGACTTTCACGCTTCCTTCCGAGACAATGGGTGGAGAGGCAATGTCCGGCACCCTTACCTACGAGGTGACCCTGAGCGGAGATCTCCTTGCAAGCGGCTCCGGTAATCCCGGGGATAAGATCTCGGCAAGTGTGTCTGTGCCCGCGTCAGGTTATTATTCGCTCGGCCTGCGTGTGAAAAACAGCCACGGCTACAATGCCGTGACCAACATCGACCTTCACATCGGTCGCGACATCCCCTCTGTCATGCAGAATGTAAAGGCATCATACGACCGCGGCACTCAGATGCTGACACTCACATGGGATACTCCCACACCTTCTAACGGCGGTTACTTCGAGCCGGAGAAGCTTACATACAACATCAAGGATTATTTCGGTTCACAGGTGACAGGAATCACGGGCAACACCTACACCGTTCATCTCGATGAGCCGGAAGACCATTTCTATGACTGGTATTTCCGCATACAGCCTGTATATGACGGCCAGACATATCAGTATGTAAGCAGCAACCGCGTTGTCATCGGCAACATGGTGCTTCCTTTCGAATGTGGTTTCACGGGCACGGATGCGCGTGGCTTCACCTTCATCAACAGCAACGGAGACTGGCGTGAATGGGAGATCAGCACCCTCTGGAACCATATGACACTTCAGGGCAACTATAACGAGCCTTCCGATGACTGGGCCATACTCCCGCCGACAAACATGAAGGCCGGTCTCGCTTACCGTGTCAACATGGATGTGCGTCCCCTCATGCCGACGATGCCTGAGACGTTCACCCTCAACGTGGGCAACGACACGACGGTAGCCGCGCTGAAGGACAACGTTATCCTCGCCGAGACCACCATTTCCAATTCATATTACGGCGAGAATATAGTTCATGCCTACTATGCTCCTCCGGTTGACGGACGCTACTATTTCGCGATACATGGCATCACTCCTCCGCAGAACGGCACGCTCTATGTAGGAAACGTGAGCATCGAGGAGCCTGTTTCTGCTTATCTGGCCGCAGAGATGACCGACTTTACGGTGTCACGTTCTGAAGACGGAACCCTGAAAGCCAATCTTTCGTTTACTGCATCCTCTACAGACATTGCGGGTAATCCCCTCACGAGCCTGACGAAGATTATCATCAAGCGTGACGATGTGGTGTTGGAGGAGATTCAGGCTACGCCGGGTCAGCATATCACATGGACTGACACCACTGTTCCTGAAAACGGCACATATACTTATGCCGTCATTCCTGTCACTTCGGAAGGTGAGGGCATTCCCTGCATACGCGAGGCTTTCATCGGTGTTCGCGTGCCTTCCGAAATAAAATCGATCACGGCGCGCAAGGGTGTAGACACCGGTCACTTCATTGTGGAGTGGGACAGCGACCCCGTGGATGTGGCCGGAGAACCTTTCGATGAGGAGCAGCTCAGCTATAATCTTTACCTCGGCAGCCCATATCTCGATGAGCCCATCACCATCGGAACCGGACTGAAGTCGAAGAAGAAGGTTTATCGTGTCTGTCAGGCTGACGAGCCCCAGAGCATTGTGTTCTTCCGCGTGGAGCCGGTCAACAATGCCGGCGTCGGTGCGGGTGAAGTGACTGAAGCCATATTCACCGGCAAGCCCGACGAGACCCCCTTCAAAGAGTCTTTCTCCAACAAGCTGCCTCACCATATCTACTACATCGACTATCATCCTTATTACTATGCGATCTGGCTTTTCGCCAGTGACACTGATTTCCCGGATGTGGAATCTGTTGACGGCGACAACGGTTTCCTTGTGTTCGGCAGTCAGGATGCCGGTAACAAGGCTACATATCTGTCCGGATATATCGATCTCGCCGGACTTCAGTCACCGGTATTCTCCTACTTCTATTATACATGGAAATATTCCAATACGGTAGAGCTGGAGATTCACGACGGCAATGACTGGATTCCTGTTGACAGCTTCGCTTCATGTGACCATTATAATGTCGATGGAGAGGAGCGTTGGGTGAGACGTGCCGTGGATCTCTCACAGTTCTCCGGCAAGGTGATCCGTTATCGTCTTATCGGCAGATGCGTCGATGCCCTCTATACATTGATAGATAACATCCATATCGGCGATAGCCATGACAAGGATCTTGACATCTCCGGTTTCAAGGCGAAGGCTAAAGTTAAATCGGGTGAGAAGTTCACCATCAGCGCAAATGTCTCCAATTATGGAGCCCTTGAGTCAGGTGCTTTCAAGGTAAATCTTTATGACAACGGTCTCGTGGCGGAAGAGGTGGAGGTGGAAAGCCTTCTCCCGGGCGCGTCGAAGAAGGTAAGCTTCACACGCAGCATCACGATGGCAGAGGATCCGGACCATACCTACTCCATGGAGGTGGTATGCGAAGGTGACGAGGATCTTTCCAACAATACCACTCCCGATCTGACAGTCTCCTGTATGCGCACCGTCTATCCCGAGCCTCAGGCACTGACCGGAAGCGAGGACCGCGGTGGCATAGCACTCACATGGAATGCCCCTGATCTCAGCGGGGAGAGACGTGTCACCGTCAAGGATGATGTCGAGGATTATCCCGACTTCTCCATCGGTCTTCCCCATTCGGAAGTGCCCAACGACGACACGGGCGAGTGGAAGATGGTTGATGGCGACGACATCTACACTTATACCTTCAACGGTGCCAACTCCCACTATAACCGTCAGGCAAGGATGGCGTTCATGGTGTTCAATCCGTCGGCAGCCGGCGTGGATACTGACATGAGCGAAATCTGGCGACCCCATTCGGGCGACAAGGTGTTCGCATCCTTCCTCCCCGTGCGCGACGAGAACCTCCCATTCACCGATCCTGCCGCGATGAGAGCCAAGGATGACTGGATGATCTCCCCGCTCCTTACAGGAGAGGCCCAGACAATCTCGTTCTTCGTGAAGACGATGAGCACATCTTACGCCAAGGAGAAATTTGAGGTTTACTACACCACCTCCGATGATCCTTCCATCGTGAACATGACCCGTATTGGTGATGTGCTTGAGGCTGATTACGCATGGGAGTCTTATGAATTCGATCTGCCCCAAGGAACCAAATATTTTGCAATCCGCAATATCGGGGCTGAGGGCTTTGTATTCATGGTAGACGACATCGTGTATTGTCCGGCTTCGGCTGCCGGTATCGGAATCGAGCTGAAGGGCTACAATGTATACCGCGACTGTGTGCTCATCACCGAGAAGCCTGTCACCGATACAAATTATCTCGACACCAAGGCTTCCGCCGGCGACCATTCCTATCAGGTTACGGCTGTCTACGACCGTGGCGAGTCGATCCCTGCTCAGGTGTCACTCTCCTTCTCGCAGATCAACACCGTCGATGGTGGAAAGGTCAATGTCTATGGCAGCAAGGGTTGTGTGCGTGCCGACAACGTAGCTGGTATGGAGGTTTCCCTCCAGGGTGCCGACGGACGTGTGATCCGCACTGTTCTCAGTGGAGAACCCACAGCGGTGTTTGAAGTCCCTGCCGGTATCTATATCGTCACTGTCAACGGCTCCGCATACAAGGTGATTGTGAAGTGATGGCATCAACCGACTGAATAATAATCTATATAAACCCTTCCGGAAGGGACGGATCCCCTTCCGGAAGGTGTAAACCTAACCAAAATCATATGAAACATTTTTCTAAATTAGCCTTGGCTGCAGGCCTTGTCCTGTCGGCAGCTTCCGCTCAGGCGAATGTGGAATTCACCCTGAACATCGACCATCCGGATTATGTGAAGGTCTCCGTAAACTGGAACGAGATTGAAGTTGCGGCCGGCACAACCACAATGTCGCTCGACAATTTTGACAACTTCTCGATAGAAGCCAGAAACTCAAGCCAGCACATCCTTAAGGAGGTGCTTGTGGATGGTGAGAATCAGTTATCGGGTTCCGGATTCTACCGCAACCAGTATAACCTCACCGAGATCAACGGCACCGACATCGTGGTGCACAGCTGTCTGGTCGATGACCTCCGCACCGGTGAGTTCACAGTGACTGTCGACAATCCCTCCCGACTCTCCTATGTCTCTACTGACGGTTATCCCAACACACAGTTGAAGATCAATGAACTTGTAGCAGGTGAACCCTATACCGTACACTACATTCCCGGCCTGAACAACAGGATTACCTTCAATGCAAGCGGTGCTCCTATTTACAAGATGTTAAAGAATGGTGAGGTGGTCAACCCGGACAATTACGGCACTTACGGAGTCGATATCGAGAATGGGATGTCTCTCGAGGTATACGCCGATTATCCTGAGGTGATGTCAAATCTCACTTTCAATTACGCAGGTGACGCTGCCGGACTCTTCAACCGTCTCTATATCTATGGTGACGCATCCACAGGTTATTCCAAGACAGATGTCGAGGTAGTCGACAACAAGGCTCAGGTGCCCCTCGGCTCTCAGATTGTGATCGAGCATAAGCCTGACTATGGCAACTACATCTTCAACAGCTACACTATCGGTTCGAAAGTAATCTCCAATCCTTACATGACAGTTCAGCAGTATATCACGGATGAGAATGTGGATATCAACATCGACGCTGTCCTCTCCGAGCCGGTCAATGTCACTTTCAACGTGACGGGAGCCGCAGGTATTGTTGTAAACCGTAAGGAGTCTTCCGACATCCTGACTTTTGCTGATGGTGAGAATCCTGTGACTCTTTATGCAAGCAACCTTGAGCTTACCATCAAGTCATATCCTACATATCAGATTGAGAGCGTTCTCCTGAACGGAGAGGCTAAAAGTGCTTCATGGAACGGAGATTATCGTTTCTATGCCTATGACAAGGAGATTCAGGATGGTGCTGTAATCACAATTAAGGCTACACCGAAGGCGACTTATAAAGCCTACATCACCGTTGATGACGCATCGTTGGTTGTGCTGAAAAGAAACCGCAGCCAGTGGTATGAGGAGACCATTCCTCTCCAGAATGGCCGTAATGAGCTTGTCTGCGCAGAGGGTAACAATAAATTCTATCTCGCTTCCTCCAACACAGGTTATGTGAACGGTGTGAACCTCAACTTCGACGAGGATGTTCAGAAGGATTATTACGGAGGATATGAGTTCACTGTAGATGCCGACTACGAGGTGATGGTTTCCGCCGAGCCTATCGTCAACGAAGGTGACCTCATCCTTTATATCGATGACATCAAGGCCAAGGAGCTCTCTTCTTTCTCATGGAGCAACAACATCTTTAAGGATAGCGACAAGACGGTTGTGAGCGGCTACAATGTATGCAGCTTCTTCCATGCCTTCAATCCATTCAAGGTACAGGCTTACTATAACTACGGTTCACCCGTGACATATGCCCTGTATGTGAATGATGTGCGTCAGGAAGTGCCTTATCCCTCCTATCCGAGCAACGAACTCAATCTTGCAATCGGCGATGTAGTGAAGGTTTATCTTGCCGACGACGCTCCCGAGTTCTATGACGTTACGTTCAACGGTGGTTTCGATAACATCACCTACGACCTCATCAAGAGCCTTGAGGATTACTCTGCATCAGTGAGCGTGCTTAAGGGTACACGTTTCGATTTCAGCTCGGTTCTTCCCGACGATGGTCAGGAATATGCAGTGTTTGTAAATTCAGAGCGTGTTGAACCCGCTGAAGATGGTCTCTACCATGTCGATATCGTGGGCAACACCGATATTGTCCTCACAAATATCACAGGTGTTTCCGAAGTTGAGGCCGACGCTACAGAGATGTATTTCACTGTTGATGGCAAGCGCGTTTCGGGACGTCCCACCGCTTCGGGTGTCTATATCCGCGTCAAGGGCAATGAGACATCGAAGATCATGATCCGATAATCAGGTAAGAATCAGTAAATATAGATTGCGACTTTTCATAGATACTTGAAAGGGTGGGGGCTGTGTCCGGTATTGGACGCAGCCCCCTTTTTCTATGCGGGTCGGGCAGTGAGAGAGTGAGGGGTAGGGTACAGACGTAAAAAAGCCCCTGAAGTTCGACTTCAGGGGCTCTGGATCCCGGTCTCGTGATAAATCTGAAAATAACCCTTTAAATAGGACTTTGAATGGCCGGGTGATGGCGTGTGTATCAATTGCCGTTGATCATACCGTTGGCACTTTCAAAAAGGCCGATGCTGAAAAGCCAGTAAAGAAGGATGGCGATGAGTACGAGGACTCCGAGCCACAACCAGAGGCGGTTTACTTTACTTGTGTTTTCGCGATGACGGTTTTTTGCATCTGCTTTCATAGAGTCTGCGATGAGATCGGCATTTACCGATTCGTTTTTTCTTTCCTTGCTGTCCATAACCTTATGTTTTAATGTTTGTAAATAAAACACAACCCACATTAAAACGGTTCACTCAAAACTTGAAATTTTTATTCAACTTTCGCAAGCGAAAGTTGAAGGTTAGGGGGGTGTGAGGTTATAAGGTTATGGGTTAGGGGGTTATGTGGAATGTGGAATGTGGAATTTGGAATTTGGAATTGGAATGTGGAATTTGGAATCAGAAGGGGATGGGGTCATCTCCGGGGCCGGGCATTATGTCAGGCATCGGGGAAGAGCCGAATGATCCGGGCATGCTGAATCCTGATGTCGTGCCCCCTCCGTCGTTGTTCATCTTCGATCCGAGCTTGATCGGAGCCTCGGCGAGGGTCTCCTGCATCTCATTGTATCCCTGTTCCCAGTTCTCGAAGCGTGCAAACTTGTTGACGAAACGGAGTTTGACATCTCCCACGGCACCTGAACGGTGCTTCGCTACTATAAGGAGTGCCTGACCGCGTATGTCGTTGCCTTCGGCATCGGTGCCCGTGCGCGTATAATATTCTGGACGGTGTATGAAGCAGACGATGTCGGCATCCTGCTCGATGGCACCTGATTCGCGGAGGTCGGAGAGCACGGGCCGCTTGTCATCTCGCGTCTCGGTGCTTCGGTTGAGCTGCGAGAGGGCGATGATCGGTATGTTGAGTTCCTTTGCGAGGGCTTTCAGCGAGCGTGAGATCATGCTGACCTCCTGCTCGCGGCTTCCGAGCTTCATGCCGGTGGCATTCATCAGCTGGAGGTAGTCGATCATGATCATCTTCACACCCTTCTCCCTCACAAGACGGCGTGCCTTGGTGCGGAGTTCGGTGATTGAGAGACCGGGGGTCTCGTCGAGGTAGAGGGGTGCGCTGAAGACGCCGCGCAGGCGTGAGTTCAGACGGTCCCACTCCTCTTCGCTCAACTGGCCGCTCTTGATCTTCTCACCTTCGAGGTCGGCGATGTTGCTGAGGAGACGCTTCACGAGCTGCACGTTGGCCATCTCGAGGGTGAATATCGCTACCGGTATGTTGAAATCGATCGCCATGTTCTTGGCCATCGAAAGCACGAACGCCGTCTTACCCATGGCAGGACGTGCGGCGATGATGATGAGGTCAGACATCTGCCAGCCGGAGGTCATGCGGTCGAGCTCGTTGTAACCGGTCTGAAGACCCGAAAGACCGCTTTCATTGTTGGCCGCTGTCTGAATCTGCTCGAGTGCGAGATTGATGACCGGGTCGATCTGTGTCACCTCCCTCTTCAACTGTGTCTGTGAGATGTCGAAGAGCTGACCCTCAGCTTCCTGAAGGAGGTCGTCGACGTCGTTGCTCTCGTCGAAAGCCTTGGTCTCAATCTGGGCTGCATAGCTTATGAGGCGGCGGGCAAGATATTTCTGGGCTATGATGCGGGCGTGATATTCGACATTGGCGGCAGAATAGACACGCGCTGTCAGTTCCGTGATGTGTACGGCGCCACCGACCTCCTCGAGTGTGCCGTCCTGACGGAGCTGTTCGGTGACGGTCATCATGTCAATGGGGCGTTGAGAGAGGCCGAGGGTCGTGATCGCCTGATAAATCTTTTGGTTGACCGGGTCGTAGAAACTATCGGGGACAAGGATGTCGCAGACGTTCATATAGGCGTCTCGTTCGAGCATGCAGGCGCCGAGCACAACCTCTTCAAGGTCAGTGTCGCGGGGAGGGAGTTTTCCTGAAGGATCGGTTATCTCCTGTCGGTATTCAGGTTTTTTAGCCATGTATAATGATGTAGAGGTTGAGTTTAACTGAGAAATCAGCGCGGAGAAGTCCAGACGCAGAGAATGACGAGGAGCGCGACAGACGCCGCGAGGAGCAGCAGGGAGGTCTGACGGAGCACATTGTTCAGTGCGGCTCCGCGGAGGTCGCGTAGACGTTGCCAGAGCACGAAATGACAGAATATGAAGGCCAGCCAGAATATCACTGTCCAGGCCGGAGCATATGTTGTGGCCATGGCAAGCGCGAGGGCAGCCACTATTCCGTCAAAAAGATAGACGCCGGCCATCGTAGGGCGTCCGAAGATCACGACCGTGGTGTGTTTGCCTACGGCAAGGTCATCGTCGCGGTCACGGTAATTGTTAACGATAAGCACATTGGCTGCCAACAGCCCGACGGCGAGGGCCGAGCAGATCGAGACTGAATCCGGACTCCAGATGCGTGTCTGCACATATTCCGTGAACAGGACCGGCACGAAACCGAAGAAGATGACTACCGCCACATCTCCGAGGCCGTGGTGGGATAGGGGATAAGGCCCCGCACTGTAGGCTATGGCGAAGATTGCGACAGCGACTCCTACCGCTATGAGCCAGAATCCTCCGTAATATATGAGGGTGCATCCGAGAAGGGCGTCGAAAGCGAGGAGAAGGAATGTGGCTCGTTTCATGGCTTGCGGAGAGATGTCTCCTTCCGTCACACCGCGACGGAAGCCCTCACGCCCCTTGCGGTCGAGGCCATTCTTATAGTCATAATATTCGTTGGCGAAATTTGAGGCGATCTGGGCGATGACCGCAAAGAAAAGACAAATCAGCATAGGCACCACGGCAAAGCCGTGATGAAAGGCGGCGCAGCCGGTGCCCGCCGTCACTCCCGCCACACTCACCGGGAGTGTGCGGAGTCTCATTGCTTCAATCCAGGGAGACATCTCGATAATGTTAGGTTGTATATATTGTAAGAGGAGAGGGAATCATCGGCGGCGGGCACGGAAGAAGGATTGCATGAGCCTTTTCGATTCCTCGGCGAGCAGGCCGCTCTCGATGACGGTTTTCGGGTGAATCGGGCCGCGGCCGTCGTCGCAGAAGCGGGTATAACCGCGCTTGGGGTCGGGGAGTGAGTAGACGAGCCTTCCCATCTGGCTCCAGCCGATCGCTCCGGCACACATCGGGCAGGGTTCGACAGTGACGTAGAGTGTGCATTGCGGGAGATACTTCCCTCCGAGTGCCATAGCTGCCGAAGTGATTGCGAGCATCTCGGCATGAGCCGTGACATCGCGCAGGCGTTCGGTGAGGTTGTGTGTGCGGGCGAGTATGCGGTCGCCAACAGCCACCACAGCCCCGATGGGCACTTCCCCCTCTTCAGCGGCGGCCTCCGCCTCGGCGAGGGCGATGCGCATGAAGCGCTCGTCGCGAGGAGTGAGGAGCACGGAGGTGAAATCATTCTCCATTGCCATTGCGGTCGAGTATTTTCTCGCGGACCCTCTCCATTAGCCACAGAGGGGTTGAGGTCGCTCCGCAGATTCCCACAGAGTCAGCCGTACGAAACCATTTAGGGTCGAGTTGCGATTCGTCGAAGATAAGATGTGTCGAGGGGTTTACCTCAAGGCATTTCTCGAAGAGCACCTTTCCATTGCTGCTCTTGGCTCCGCTGACGAAGATCACCACGGAGTGTGCGCGGGCGAACTCGCGCATCTTTTCCATGCGGTTGGCAACCTGACGGCATATCGTGTCGAAATATTCGAACTTGCCGCTCTTCTTCCGTTTCTTGATCTCCTCAACCATCTCGCGGAAACCCTCGAGACTCTTGGTGGTCTGGGAGTAAAGGAGAATATCGCGTGAAAGGTCGATGGAATCAAGTTCCGAGAGATCCTCGATCACTACGGCCTCGCCGTTGGTCTGCCCTACAAGACCGTTGACTTCCGCATGGCCCCGTTTGCCATAGATGAGGATAAGGGGTTTCGCACCCCCTGCCGCTTCTGCGGCTAAGCCTTCGGTGTATGCAGTCTTGATGCGGCGTTGAAGCTGGAGCACCACGGGGCAGGTGGCGTCGATGATAGTGACATTGTTGGCTTCGGCAGTGCGATAGGTCTGCGGGGGTTCACCGTGGGCGCGGAGAAGCACCTTGGCATCGCGAAGGCGTGCAAGCTGCTCATGGGTGATGGTCTCCAGCCCTTTTTCGCGGAGACGCTCCACCTCGCCGGCGTTATGCACGATGTCGCCGAGACAGAACAGGCGCCCACCTTTGCCGAGCTCCTCCTCGGCCTTGGTGATGGCAGTCACCACGCCGAAGCAGAATCCGGAATTGACATCGATCTCGACTCTCATTTCTCCTGAGCCTCCTTGAATCTTGCGAGTAGCCACTCCATCTGTTCCTCACGCGTCATAGAGCCGTTGTCGAGGTCGATGGCATCGTCGGCGCGTCTAAGCGGGGAGACTGCGCGGGTGGTGTCGATCCGGTCGCGCTCCACAACATTGGCGTAGACATCGTCGTAGGCGACTTTCTCACCTTTGTCGGTTAGCTCCTTGAAACGGCGTCGTGCGCGCTCCTCGGGACTTGCGGCCACGAAGACCTTCAGTTCGGCATCGGGGAAGACCGTCGTGCCGATGTCGCGGCCATCCATGACTATGCCGCGCTCCTGACCGAAATCTTTCTGAAGCGCGGTGAGGCGTGCCCTCACTTCCGGGATCACGGCTACCGGGCTGACGAGCGCGCTTACCTTCATGTCGCGGATCTCCGTCTCCACATCCTCGCCGTTGAGGAGGGTGTGCTGTATGCCGTCGGCACCGGCCGGCGCGAATGATATGTGTATCTCAGGGAGGGCCTTTACGAGTGCGGGGACGTCGATATTATTCTCTGCGTCAACCATTCCATGCCGGATGGCGTAGAGAGTGACGGCACGGTACATGGCTCCGGAGTCGACATAGACATAGCCGGTGCGGCGTGCCAGCTCGCGGGCCATGGTGCTTTTGCCTGACGATGAATAACCGTCGATGGCTACAATGATTTTCTTACTCATGGGGGAGTGGGGATTGCTTGTTCAGGAGAGTGAGGAGATGCGGGCGATATATTTCCCGATAATATCGAACTCTATGTTGACGACTGTCCCCGGCACGATGCGGTGGAAATTAGTGTGCTCGTGCGTATAGGGGATGATGGCCACGCGGAAAGAGTCGCGCTCAGAGTCGCAGACGGTGAGGCTCACGCCGTTGACTGTCACCGATCCCTTCTCGACGGTGACATAACCCTTCTTGATAAGAGCCGGGTCGACGTTGTAGCGGAATTTATAATACCAGCTTCCGTCGGCTTCCTCGACACTCTCGCATACTGCTGTGGTGTCGACGTGTCCCTGCACGATGTGTCCGTCGAGACGTCCGTCGATCTTCATGGAACGCTCCACGTTGACGAGATCTCCTGCTTTGAGGAGGCCGAGATTTGAGCGGTCGAGAGTCTCGCGGATGGCTGTGACGGTGTATGTGCCGTCGCCCGGGAGGGCCACGACGGTGAGGCATACGCCATTGTGGGCGATGCTCTGGTCGATGCGAAGCTCATCGGCAAAGGGGCAGCGCATCGTGATATGGAGATTCGAGCCCTCCGTGCGGAGAGCTGTCACTTCTATGGCGTCTTCTACAATTCCTGAAAACATGATGAAAATCTTGAATTATTTATGTGCAAATTTAGCGATAAATTTTTTCAGTTGCAAAATTAGCATTATATTTGACGTCGGGAAAGAAGACCTTCACGCCTATGATTCCTTTAAAGATGCCATCCCTCTCAGGAGGAAGAAAAGCTCAGGTGCTTCCCGACGTGCGTCAGCTCACCATCATCGGTGGCAGCGGCGCGGGGAAGACCCGCTTCATGGAGGAGCTCGTGCGCCTCAATTCGGGGCGCGCCTATTGCCTCTCGGCTGTGTCAGCCCCCTTCCCCGAGAAGGAGGAGAACACACGCCCCGGAAGTATCGACATGCTTTTCCGCGAGTGTGTCTCGCGTCAGCCATATGTGCGCGCCGACGCGGCGAGCGAGATCGACAAGCTCTGCCATATGCTTTTCATCGACGAGTTCGAGTCGCTGCTCACTCTCAAGGAGGAGCACCGTGCCGGAGGCTCCCGCAGGGTGCGTCTCAAACCGACTCGCCTCGACCGCCTGACGGAACTTTGGGAAAGGGTCTTCCCCGGCAACCGGATTGTGCGCCGTCAGGGGAGTATGCTTTTCTCCACTCATGCGGGCACATCGCTGATCTCAGCCGAGCGTCTCAGCCAGGGGGAGCAGACTGTGCTCTATTATGCGGCCGCCGTGCTTTACGCCATGCCGGATGCCGTGATCTTTGTGGATTCACCCTCTCTTTTCCTACACCCTTCGGAGGTGAAGACGCTCTGGAACTCTATCGAGGAGCTGCGTCCTGACTGCACCTTCGTATATAACTCGGTCGATGTCGGCTTCGTCACTTCACGCACTGACAATGTATGCGTGTGGGTGAAAAGTTATGATGCCGAGAAACATTCGTGGGATTATGAGACGATGCTTCCGGGTGATTTCCCGGAGGAGTTGCTGGTTGATGTGATCGGTACACGACGCCCGGTGCTTTTCATCGAGGGTGATGCCACCCACAGCATAGACGCGCGCCTTTATCCCCTTGTCTTCCCTGACTGGACGGTCAGGCCGTTGGGCTCATGCGACAAAGTGATCGAGACCACACGCTCTTTCAACGACATGAAGAATATGCACCACCTCCGAAGCCGTGGGATAGTTGACCGTGACCGTCGCACTGACCCGGAGGTGGAGTATCTGCGGAAGAAGCAGGTGATGGTGCCAGATGTGGCCGAGGTGGAGAATCTTTTCCTTCTCGAGGATGTCGTGAAGGCGATGGCTCGCTGGAGAAGGAAAAATCCTGATAAGGTATTCGCCAAGGTGAGCGGGGCGGTGTGCGATGAATTTCGTCGCCGCTTCGAGGAGCAGGCCCTCCAGCATGTGCGCCACCGTGTGAAGAGGATGGTGGAGTGCAAGATCGACGGACGTTTCAGCTGCATCACCGCGATGGAGACCCACCTCCGCGGACTCATCAACACTCTTCAGCCCCGCCGTCAATACAACGAATTGCGCTCGACATTCAAGTCTCTCGTGGCAGAACGCGACTACGCCGGGATCCTCAAGGTCTTCAACCATAAGCCGATGTTGGGAGAGAGCGGGGTGGCCCGTCTTCTCGGCTACAAGCACCGCGAGGATTACATCGCCGGTGTCATCTCCCTTCTCAAGGGTGCCGGTGAGGAATCCGAGACGGCTCGCGAAGCAATAAGACGCTGTTTCAGGGTAGAGGAATAACAATGTTGTTTATATGTCGGTAAATAACAAAAAGCAGTCACAATCGTTTTATCTGTATATAACCCAAGAGCAAAATATGAAAAAGAAATTAGCCATTCTGCGCCACGACCCGTGGCTTGATCCGTTTGCCCCGGCCATAGAGGGGCGCCATGAGGATGTGGTAAAGAAACTCGAGGAACTGACAGCCTCCACGGATGGCTCTCTCTCCGATTTCGCCAACGCCTATAAATTCTACGGTCTCCACCGCAAACCGAAGGGGGGATGGGTATTCCGTGAATATGCCCCCAACGCCACAGGGATCTGGCTGATCGGCACTTTCTCCGACTGGAAGACAGAAGACACCTACCGCCTCGAACGCAAGGAAGATGGCGTATGGGAACTTGAACTTCCTGAGGATGCCCTTCACAACGGTGATCTATACAAGATGCTCGTCACATGGGATGGTGGTCAGGGTGAGCGCATCCCGGCCTATGCCGACCGGGTTGTGCAGGATGAGGAGACTAAGATCTTCTCAGCCGAGGTCTATGCCCCGGAGCATCCCTACAAATTCAAGGTAAAGAAATTCACACCCGATACAAAACCTCTCCTTATATATGAGTGCCATATCGGCATGGCTCAGCAGGAGGAGGGTGTCGGCAGTTACGACGAATTCCGCGAGAAGATTCTTCCGCGTATCGCCGCCGACGGCTACAATGCCATCCAGATCATGGCTATCCAGGAGCATCCCTACTATGGCTCCTTCGGCTACCATGTCAGCAGCTTCTACGCCCCCAGCTCCCGTTTCGGCACTCCCGACGATCTGCGCCGTCTCATCGATGAGGCCCATTCCCTCGGGATTGCTGTGATCATGGATATCGTCCACTCGCACGCTGTGAAGAATGAAGTGGAGGGTCTCGGGCGCCTCGACGGCAGCTATGACCTTTACTTCTATGGAGACGGACGCCGCGAGCATCCCGCATGGGATTCACTCCTCTTCGACTACGGAAAGAATTCGGTGCTCCATTTCCTCCTCTCCAACTGCAAGTATTGGCTCGAGGAATTCAAGTTTGACGGCT
>CAZMHE010000014.1:0-17036 GCA_964566015.1 uncultured Sangeribacter sp.
CCCTCACCGAAAAAATACATTCTTGCAACACTGTACATGGCCTCCGCTAAACCTTCCTTATTTTGCCACTGCAAACTTAGAGTTTCTTTATTTATTTTCCGGAGAGCCGCCGGATGAATATAACCTACATTATGAGACAATTTTTACTTGCCTTTCTTCTTGTACTGTCGGGCATTTCCGTTACTACAGCACAAAAGAAGTATGATTTCTATCTCGACGGCTATGTGAAGGAGGCTGTCGGGAAAACCGATCTGGTTGATGCCTTGGTCATCAGGAGAGACAATAATACCGCTCTTCCCGACACTATCCGTATGTCCGGACTTCGATATAGAAACGGGGAGGAGGAAAGGATTGCAAGCTTCTACGTGCCGGTTGAAAGGAAAGATACTACCTACGTTTTCGATGTTGTCTGTGAAGGTTATACTCCCTATACCCTTGTCTACGATCTGAAAAATATCGGAAAGAGGGAAAGATACCGTACTTTGCCGACCGTCTACCTGAAACGTGCCCCGAAAATGTTGGATGAAGTGACGGTGACAACATCCAAGATCAAGTTCTACAACAAAGGAGATACGATTGTCTTTAATGCTGATGCATTCCAGCTTGCAGAGGGGTCAATGCTCGATGCCCTGATAGCGCAGCTTCCCGGCGTGGAGCTCAATGACAATGGTCAGATCAGGGTCAACGGGGAATTTGTTGAGTCTCTCCTCCTCAACGGCAAACAGTTTCTCGACGGCAATAATCAGCTGATGCTCGAGAACATCGGTGCGTATACAGTAAAGAATATCGAAGTGTACAAAGGTCAGACTCCCGAGGAGAAATGGAGAAACGACGGCTCTACCCCAAAACATCTCACAATGGATGTAAAGCTCAAGAAGGAATACAACTTCGGATGGATAATAAACGCTCAGGGTGGTATCGGCACGAAAGAACGATATTACGGACGCCTGTTCGCCTCATGGTTCTCCCCTACCACTTCGATAGCCCTGATGGGAAATGTAAACAACCTCAATGATAACCGGCAACCGGGTAAGAACGATTCCTGGACACCTGAGATGATGCCCTCCGGCACCAAAACTTACCGTATGGGGGCACTTGACTATAACTACGAGAGTCCTGACAGAGACCGTCGGGCCAATGGTAAGTTTATTTTTCAGGACACCCGAAATAACAATCTTACGACCACGGCACGCACGAACTTCCTCAGCGGAGGAAACACCTTCGACAATTCTTACGACAAGATGCGTAACCGAGAAACAAAAATTGATACCGACCATTACCTTTCCCTGCTTAAGGAAAAATTCCGCACGGGCGTGACGATAAAGGGGAGATATAAGGATAGGGATAATTCCTCATCTGACGTAGCTGCCACTTTCGACTCCGAACAGCTGAACCTGTCGATGAAAGCCATCGAAGCAATGTATTCCGATGGTAGCGAGATCAATCTGAATTCCGTAATCAACCGGTCGATCAACCGCACCGATGGATCACACCGTGACATGACCGGGCAGATCTTCCCCTATTTCGAATGGAAAATACCCAAGACTAACGACCATCTTCTCGTGGAACTTGGAGTATCATATACCAGCACGAAAGAGGAGCGATGGAAAGACTATAATATCAATTACGGAGCAGACCCCAAACCGGCAGCCCGGAAGAGACAATATTTCGACAACAATCCTAACCATTCTTTCCGCTACAACCATATCCTCGGTTATCGCTTCCGGGTAGGAAGTTTCTTCATAAACCTTGAATATGATTATTTTTTCAAGGATACATACAAGGATTCCTATATGTATGCTCTCGACCGTCTGGCAGATATGGGCATCTACGGCACCCTCCCCGGTGGGTATCTTGAGACCTACGACCCTGCAAACAGCTACACTTCCCGTTCGATCGAGAACAAACATATCTTTGAACCCAGTATTAACTATCACAAGTTCTGCTATGATTCAATCAATGCAAGAATGTTCAATTTTAATATCGGACCATCCCTCGAGCTCCGGCATACCCACTTCGATTATATGAGAGCAGGGAGGCAGTATCTTGTGAAGCGTACGGATTTCATCGTTCAGGCTACCGGCTGGGACGCCCGTTTCAACTTCTTTTTTAATGGCAGACAAGGGGAAAGATACATGAAATTCCGTAATCAACTCGACTATACCCTCTCTGTCAAGCCTCGCATCCCTGATCCTGTTGACATGATAGATATCGTAAATGATACCGACCCGCTCAACATTTATCGAGGCAATCCTGACCTTAAGGTGCAGTATCAGATTGACAATACTTTATCGTGGACTTATCAACCGACAAAATTAAATCTGAACAATACTCTTACGGTTAATCAGAGTGTGACCAAGAGGGCGCTTACCAAAGGTTACACCTATGACACATCCACAGGTATCCGCAATTACCGAACATATAATACATCCGGCAATTCAAGCCTCGGCATGTCTAACTCCTTGAGATACCAGTTCGGAACTATCAAACAATTCACTGTATCGTCCATCACGGATCTGACCCAGTACTCTTACGGTGACATGATTGGTGTAAATCTCTCGGAGCCGGTTCTCTCAAAAGTACGAAGTCTCAATTTCAATGAGAAACTCACCCTTTCATGGGAATTTGGAAAGCAGATGCTCCAGTTACGCGGCGCATATACCAACCGCCACACGACATCTTCTCGTGAAGGATTTGCCACCATCAATGCCGATCATTACAACCTCGGTCTTACTGGTCAATTCAAACTCCCTGCCGGCTTCGGCATAAGCACGGATTTCACAGTCTACACACGCCGTGGCTATGGTGTGAAGGAACTCGATACGAGTGATGCCATCTGGAACATGCGCCTGACATGGGTGCCGACAAGAAACAAGCACTGGGTGTTTATGGTCGACGGTTTCGACATGCTTCACCAGCTCTCAAATGTAAACTACGCTGTTTCGGCAACCGGCAGGACAGTAAGCTACAGCAACGCCCTTCCGCGCTACGTTCTTTTCTCCATACAGTATCGCCTAAACCTCCAACCCAAGAAACGCAAATAATCCTCAACACTTAATAATTTTAGTAATGTTCCCTCGGCAAATTGGCTTTCAGAAAGAGCTAAAACCAATTTGCCGAGGGAATATTTATAAATATTATTCATTATAATTATTAAATATTTTACATATTTTTATAGAAATACTTGTGGTTTTTAAATAATAATTATAATTTTGCGGCAAGTAAATCTATAAATATGGAAAAACAGAAAAGATTTTTGCTGAGCGAGGCAGATATACCTCGGGCATGGTATAACATACAGGCGGATATGCCTGTCAAACCTCAACCGCCACGCAATCCGGCCACCAACGAGCCGATGAAGGCGGAGGATATGTATCCGATCTTCGCTGAGGAACTTTGCCGTCAGGAACTCAACACCACCGACAAGTGGATTGAGATTCCGGAAGAGGTAAGGGAGATGTACAAATACTATCGCCCTACCCCACTCGTAAGGGCTTATGGCCTTGAGAAAGCTCTCGGAACAGGTGCTCATATCTATTTCAAGAATGAGAGCGTTAATCCGTTGGGTTCCCACAAGCTTAATTCTGCAATACCTCAGGCTTACTATTGCAGCAAGGAGGGAGTCAAAAATGTCACTACTGAAACCGGAGCCGGACAATGGGGTGCAGCCCTCTCGTATGCCGCAAAACTTTTCGGCATCGAAGCTGCCGTATATCAGGTGAAACTTAGCTATGCCCAGAAACCATACCGACGCATCATCATGAATACATTCGGTGCAATGGTCACACCCTCTCCATCAATGTCAACGAGAGCCGGCAAAGATATTCTCACTCACAATCCCAATCATCAGGGATCACTGGGCACCGCTATTTCAGAGGCAGTGGAGTTGGCAAGAACAACCCCGGGGTGTAAATATACGTTGGGATCGGTGCTGAATCATGTTGCCCTACATCAGACAGTGATTGGATTGGAATCTGAGAAACAGATGGAGATGGCTGGTGAATATCCCGATGTCGTCATTGGTTGCTTCGGTGGAGGTTCTAACTTCGGAGGCATCTCTTTCCCCTTTATGCGTCATAACCTGCTCGAAGGTAAAAAGACCCGCTTCATTGCCGCTGAGCCTGATTCGTGTCCTAAACTCACCAAAGGGGAATTCAGATATGATTTCGGTGATGAGGCCGGATACACGCCTCTTCTGCCGATGTTCACGCTTGGACATGACTTTATTCCACCAAACTCTCATGCAGGAGGCCTCCGTTATCATGGAGCGGGTGTGATAGTATCCCAACTCCTTAAAGATGGAATGATGGAGGCAATGGACATTGCTCAAAAGGAAGCTTTTGAGGCCGGAGTGCTTTTCGCACGTGCCGAGGGCATAATACCGGCTCCCGAATCATGCCACGCGATTGCAGCCGCCATCCGTGAGGCCCGTAAGGCAGATGAAGCCGGAGAGAAACCGGTGATACTCTTCAATCTCTCCGGCCATGGCCTCGTCGACATGGCAAGCTACGACAGCTTCTTCGCCGGCGAAATCCTCTAAACCCAATTTTACCAGCGTAGGGACATCTCACCGATGTCCCTACATTTTTTGCATCAGTGGCACCTTAAAAAAAGGATCCGAAGAGATAAATATTTTTAGTTATCATGTAGCATTATTGAGAATAAAGTTATAAATTTGTTACGAAAAACTATTTTTTATCTGTTAGTTGAGGTGTCAACCGATAGATGTTTTTGATGTCAATTAATCGAATCTTTTGATTTTAGGTAAAATATATTCATGAAATGAGAAGTCTGGTGATTTTGTTTTCATTATTCTTTGTCCTTTCTGTTTTTGGATGGAGAGAGAATATTTCTGACTGTTCTCAAGTTATGGTCGGAAGGGATACACTTGGTAATAAAGTGTATGCAAACTACATGAAGTTGTCAGACGAAGTAGAAAAAGGGGAAAATCCGGAAGAAAGATATTACATTTTCACTCTCAAGGATTTGCCTTACGTCGTATTATCACATAATAAAGAGATCGCTGTATATAATTATGTTACCGGAGAACTGGTCACTAAGATATTATCCCCTAAAAAGATTCGGTTCAGAAAAGCTACCAACGACGGTATATTGGTATCTTCCGATAAAATGAGAGGCACAGTGTATCAATTCTTTAATTATGCAGGCGAAAAGTTGTGGGAGACAAAATCACCGTTCAGCTTTTTTGACACATGGAATGATATTGTTATCTTCTTTGGTTATTCCTACTTCTTCGGAATTTCTAATTATACTATTGCAGGCAATGATCTCAAGACCGGAAATCAGCTGTGGGATTATAAATTTAAGACACAAAATCCTATACTCTTTTGTAATCCTATGAATAATCCGGATTCCACAAGGGTGTATTTTATGGCAGATTCCCTGAATAGTGTTGATCTAATGTCCGGAATTACCAGAAGTCATCCATTCAAATCCAGGGTGATACCCAATAGAGGATTATCCATAATATGGGTTGGTGAACCAGACACGATACGTGATCCTAATCTCTTTATTGAGAATAAGCGTTCAATAGCGGACCCTAAACATATGACAGGACTATTTAGTAATTCTGTAGTGAGAGGTGATACCCTCTTTATTGCAGATGCTGAGAAACTCTACGCTTTCAATAAAGATTTACAACCCTATTGGACTACTCCTCTGCCAACGCAGATGGGTTCAAAATCCACAATACGCTTGGATGGAGACCGTCTGTTACTCTTCAATTATGGAATAGGGTTTTATAATGAAAATGTCATAAGACAGGGTAAGCCATTTGCATTGTCTTTCTCGATTAAAGACGGAAAAACACTTCATTCAACAATCCCGGAAGCAGACGATTATATGATCAGCGGCATGTATACCGATTCTGGAAAGTTATACTGGCTAACCCGAAAAAATTTATATTATAGTGACGAGGGTGAAAAAGAATTGCACACAATAGACTGGAAATCCATGAAAAAAATTCCCAAATATGAAAAGCATTTAAGATACGCAATAATTGATACACTTTGGAGAGTGCGAAATAATAAAATAGAGCCAATCGTTTCCGACAATCAGCAGGTTGTAATTAAAGATTGGGTAGAGAATATAGTCCACGTTCTTAAGCATAATGGGGAAGAAGAGATAATATCCGGGAATGATGTATATTCCTTCGATAGCAACGATTCAGAACGAATCTATCTTCTCCCTAAAAATCAAGAAAGGGACATCTTGAAGACTCGCAAGATGTGGTCTAATAGCCATCATCTTCGGGTTGATTCAGTAACTAAGGAAGTAAGTCATTATTTGTTTACTCCAAGAATATATGGAGAAAAAGGCGCGCATCTTGTTATTAAGTTGGAAGGTGGATTAGGATTTTTGGATTTGACTAATCAACCAATCAACGAATGAATGTATTATAGCGAAGGCAAAATAAAAGTTTCATGAATTATCCGATGGTAAAATGATACTGTCGTGAGGGGGAATATTTGATATAAATCGTCTTTGGTGAAATCTTTTCTTGTGTTAAAATTGTTAATTAGTAAAATATAATTAATAAAATGCAAAAATTGAAATAATAAAGATACACTGCTATGGACGATAAACTAAAGATATTGCTCTGCGAAGACGATGAGAATCTGGGCATGCTTCTCAGGGAATTTCTGCAGGCAAAAGGTTTTAATGCAGACCTTTACCCTGATGGAGACAAGGGTTACAAGGCTTTCCTCAAAGGACAGTATGACCTTTGTGTTCTCGATGTGATGATGCCCAAGAAAGACGGTTTCACCCTCGCTCAGGAGATAAGGAATGTAAATGCTGAAGTGCCGATCATTTTCCTTACCGCGAAGGCCCTCAAGGAGGATGTTCTCGAAGGATTCAAGCTCGGAGCTGACGATTATATCACCAAACCCTTCTCTATGGAGGAGCTCGTGTTCCGTATCGGAGCGATCCTACGCCGTGTCAAAGGGAAGAAGGAAAAGGAGATCACCCTCTACAAACTCGGCAAATATACTTTCGACACTCAGAAGCAGGTGCTCATTTCTGACAATAAGACACAGAAACTCACCACCAAGGAGTCGGAACTTCTTGCTCTTCTTTGCTCTCACGCAAACGACATCCTTGAAAGGAACTTTGCGCTGAAATCTATCTGGATCGACGACAATTACTTCAACGCTCGAAGCATGGACGTCTATATCACCAAGTTGCGTAAACTCCTTAAGGATGATCCCGACATCGAGATCATAAATATACACGGCAAAGGGTATAAGCTTATCGTTCCTGAAGGCACCGATCCCAACGCCTGATATTTTCTCTGACAAAAGATACACAACCGCCGGCAGCAGGGATGCTGACCGGCGGCTTAATTTAGCATCTTGCCACATCGCCCTCCTATTGTCTGTCTGAAAATGTTTTCGTAATTTTGCAGGTAGAAAAACCAACTCATCATGAAGTTTCTTCTCTTTATCTATCAGTGGCTTATTCTCGCGCCTATTTTCGTGGTAGTTACATTTGTTACAGCCCTCATCACAATGATCGGCACTTTCTGCGCCGGCACTCATTTCTGGGGGTATTATCCGGCACATCTATGGTCGAAATTCGTGTGCATCATGACCTTCGTGAGAGTAAAGGTTGTCGGAAGGGAAAACATTGATCCAAAACAATCCTATATTTTTGTAGCAAACCATCAGGGAGCCTACGATATCTGGAGCATCTACGGCTATCTCAACCACAATTTCAAATGGCTGATGAAGAAGGAGCTGGAGAATATCTTCATGGTAGGCCCTGCTTGCCGTCGTGCCGGTCATGTCTTTGTCGACGACACTAGCATCCACTCCATAAAGGAAACTATAACCAAAGCGGAGCAACAATTGCGCGACGGTATGTCGCTCGTAATTTTCCCGGAAGGTAGCCGCTCATGGGACGGGAAGATGATTCCCTTCAAGCGAGGGGCATTCATGCTTGCCGCGGAGTTTAATCTGCCGGTTGTGCCCATCACTATCGACGGCAGCTTCAAGGCACTCCCCCGCTTCACTTATAACTTCAGGCCTGCCAAGATCACTCTTCATATACACAAACCGATTTTCCCCGGAGAGAAAGGATTCAATACAAAAACACTTCTTAATCAGTGCTACACTACGATTGAGTCGGCCTTACCGGAAGAAGATCGCCACTCCTGACGTTTTCTGCAAAACAGAATCCCCTCCAAGTTTGTTAAGATATAAGAGTCCGTCTCATAATATTTGAGAGCCACTGGGGTCGCTGGCTTGGAGGGATTTTCGGCTTTTGGTGATGGAGCATAGCGGGGCTATGTGACTGAACCAAAAGACGAAAAGCACCCAAACAAGCGAGACTGAGGGTAATTTGCCACAAGGGTCTCTCAGATGGATATGATTAAAGACTTTTTGTTATAATTTATAAAACAGGTTTATTCTCTCGTGAATATGCTAATTTCGTTTAATAAAAGTTACCTTTGCCCGGATCTGGACGGCGCTTTTCTCCAAGTCTCGTCAGTCATGATGCACACGCATCATTCCCTCCTCAACTTGAGAAAATCACTCGCCCATATCCGCCCCAGAGGCTTTCAAATATTATCAGACGGACTCTAAAACAGATTCGAATATGCTACAATTCATAACAGACTTCAACGGCAAATTGCCCGTATCGGAACAGATTCTCAAAGCAATCGAGGGTGGTTGCCGCTGGGTGACCATCTCTATCAAAGATGCTTCTCCGGAAAAGATAAAACAAATAGTTGAAGATGTCAAGCCGACATGCGTCGAGAAGGAAGTGTTCCTTATCATGGAAAGTGATGTCGACCTGGCCAAGGAATGTAATGTCGGAGGTGTATTCCTTCACAAAGGTGACACACCGTGCAGCAAGGCACGTATGGAGCTTGGACCGGCAGCTGTCATAGGCGTGGAGGCTTCATCAATGGCAGATGTTCATGCCGTCTCGGCACTTGACATCGATTATTTCGGAATCCCTTTTGGACCCGATGCCCTCGACGTTGACAAAGTCCGCGACATGTGCTATGAGATGGAAAAAGAAGAAATCACTCAACCGAGGGTTGTGATGGGTAAAGTTGATCTCGACGACGTGCTTCCTATTATTGAAGCAGGCGCCAACGGAGTTGCCGTCAGTGCCCCCATCGCAGAATCTGACGATGTCAAGGAAGCCACCGAGAGCTTCATCAAGGCTATGCCTGAAAAGTAAAAATAATAATCAAAACAAAATTTACGACTATGAAATTCACTCAGCCAAAACTCCCCTATCCGCAGGATGCACTCCTTCCAGCAATCTCCCCGCTAACGATTGAATACCACTACGGTAAGCATGAGAAGGCTTATATCGACACTCTCAACAACCTTATCGAGGGTACTGAATATGAAGAGATGCCTTTGGAAGAGATTATCACGAAGAGTTCCGGGAAACTCTTCAACAATGCTTCCCAGGCATGGAATCACATCTTCTACTTCTTCCAGTTTTCACCCGAAGGGAAGCGCGAACCCTCAGGATCTTTGCGAGACAAGATTGAGGAACAGTTCGGCAGCATGGAAGAATTCAAGAAAAAGTTTGAGGAAGCTGGAGCAACCCTTTTCGGTTCAGGATGGGTATGGCTTTCTTCCGACAAAGATGGCAAGCTTTTCATCACACAGGGTGGGAATGCCTCCAACCCTATGACCGACGAACTGCAGCCGGTGATGACTTTCGATGTCTGGGAACATGCCTACTATCTTGACTATCAAAACAGACGTGCAGATTATCTTCATCGCCTGTGGGAAATCGTAGACTGGGACGTCATTGAGTCAAGATACCCCTTCTGAGTTTAAGATCAACTCTTGGTAACTGAAACAAATAATTGACCTCATGTTGAGATGAAACTGCAACATGGGGTCAAATTTTTATCCCGTCAAGTCAAGCGGGATAACTAATTTTTTTATAATTTTGCACATAATTTGCGTATTACGGATCAGTACGCGGAATATTTGGCATTAAAATTGTTATATGTTCATAGACAAAAACAAAGATATGACGCCTCAGCTTATTGAGGCCATCACCGACAGGAAAGGGAAGAAGATCACGATTATCGATCTTTCCGGACTTGAGACAGCCCCTACGTCACAACTCGTGATCTGTCAGGGCAACAGCACCTCTCAGGTAAGCGCCATTGCCGACTCGGTGAGGGAAAGGATCCAGAAAGAGTGTGGGCTCAAACCCCTCAACTATGACGGCTACCGCAACTCCCAGTGGATCGTGATAGATTACGGCCACCTGATGGTGCATGTCTTTCTTCCCGACTTCAGGGAATTTTATAATCTTGAAGATCTATGGAACGACGCTCCCATGCGCCGGATTCCGGATTTAGACTAACTGAAACTGCAACAACTCAACGATATGAATCTACCGCGCCCCCCGAAAAACGGCAACAGCAAGAAGCCATTGTTCAATATGTATTGGATGTATGTCATCATTGCTGCGGCTCTCTTTCTCCTTTTCTACTTTCAGGATGCCTCTCAGACAAAGGAGGTTAACTGGACTGAATTTGAAAAAGCTGCTGTCGCCGGAGACATCAGCAAGATTATGGTTTATTCCGAAGCCGGAGTGGCGGAGGGATATGTGACACAAGCCGCTGCCAAGAAACATAAATTCAAGGACTCAAGTTCTGCATTCGGTGAACAGATGAGGGACAACATGGATGATAAGAAGATCAAGACAACCATACCCTCTTCCGATAAGATACAGGAAAAAATCGACTCCTGGAACACTACCCTGACTGCTGAGGGAAAGGCTCCCATACAGGTGACATATGAGAAAGGCAACGACCTCATGAAACTCCTGTGGGGATTCGGCCCCATCATCGTCCTTGTCGTCTTCATGCTTTACATGACAAAGAGAATGAGCGGCGGTGGCGGAGGAGGCGGCATTTTCAATGTCGGCAAATCACGGGCTGTTGTCTTCGATAAAGACAATGGCAACACTGTCACTTTCAAGGATGTTGCCGGATTGGCCGAGGCAAAGGTCGAGATTGAGGAGATCGTGGAGTTTCTCAAGAATCCACAGCGGTATACGGAACTCGGTGCCAAGATACCTAAAGGAGCACTCCTCGTGGGCCCTCCGGGAACCGGTAAGACTCTTCTCGCCAAGGCAGTGGCCGGAGAAGCCAACGTACCTTTCCTCTCTATGTCGGGCTCTGACTTCGTCGAGATGTTTGTCGGAGTAGGTGCGGCACGTGTGCGCGACCTCTTCAAACAGGCAAAAGAAAAGGCTCCGTGTATAGTATTCATCGACGAGATCGACGCCGTGGGTCGTGCACGTGGCAAGAATCCCAACATGGGTTCAAACGACGAGCGCGAGAATACCCTCAACCAGATGCTTACGGAAATGGACGGTTTCGGCTCCAACAACGGCGTAATCATCCTCGCAGCCACCAACCGCGCAGACATGCTTGACAAGGCTCTTCTCCGTCCCGGTCGTTTTGACCGTCAGATCTATGTGGATCTTCCGGAACTTACCGACCGTATTGAGATCTTCAACGTTCATCTACGCCGCCTGAAGGTTGACAGCAAACTCGACCTCGAACAGCTTGCACGGCAGACTCAGGGATTCTCGGGAGCGGACATTGCAAATGTCTGCAACGAGGCTGCCCTTATCGCGGCAAGAAATAACAAACCGGCTGTCGAATGGGACGACTTCATGGCCGCCATCGACCGTATCGTAGGTGGTCTTGAGAAGAGGTCACGCATCATCACGGACGAAGAGAAATTCTCTATCGCCACCCATGAGGCAGGCCATGCCACCATCTCCTGGATGACTCAATATGGCAATCCACTGGTTAAGGTGACAATCGTGCCCCGTGGTCGTGCACTCGGCGCTGCATGGTATGCACCGGAAGCACGCCAGATCATCCCCACCCAGGCTCTCCTCGACACGATGTGCGGTCTTCTCGCCGGACGCGCCGCCGAAGAACTGTTCACAGGTCAGATAGGCACCGGTGCAAGCGACGACCTTGAAAAGTGTACCAAGATCGCACGCTCCCTCGTTTTGGTCTACGGCATGAGCGACAAGCTCCCCAACATAAACTACAACGACTCGACTGGTCAGGATTACGGGTTCTCGAAACCATATTCGGAAGACACGGCCACGATCATAGACTCCGAGGTAAAACGCATCATCAACGAGCAGTATGAGCGGGCTAAGGAGATACTTCGTAAATATGCGAAGGAGCACAACAAGATCCGTGATCTCCTTGTGGAGAAAGAAGTGATCTACCACGATGATGTGGAAGTCATTCTCGGTCCGCGCAAATGGAAGAGCCGCACGGATGAGATCATGGAGATCAACCGTAAGGAGGAGGCCGAAAGGGAATCCCGAAAGGAGATCGGGATGAAACCAGCCCAAGACGATGCGGGCACACCTCCCCCATTTGACAAAGAAAAAGAATGATACTTGAAGCCACCTGCTATCCCCGTTTTCGGAGCTACAGGTGGCTTTAACCAACCATTTATTGTTCTATTTTTCCGTTTTTTCCACAGGGAAACATTTTATATTGAAATAGATTGGTTAATTTTGCCATAAATTTCGTTAAATGAAATGTACCCGGATTCACGACGTGAGTCGATCCGAACCCTTTTTCCGAAGGGGAATGTGCAGAAGATACTATAGACTACAGATCCATAAATGAAAAATATGAAGACTAAACAAATCAGCATGCTGGCATTGGTGCTGGCGACAGGAGGAACCATGTTCGTCTCCTGTAAAGGAGGAGGCGACGGTCAGGCCCAGATGGGTGGACAGGCTCCTGCATTGGCGGTTATGACCGTCTCAGAAAGTGACACAGAACTTGAGACAGGCTTTCCCGCAACTCTCGAAGGCACAAGCGACGTTGAGATCCGCCCCCAGATTTCCGGGTTTCTCACACAGGTGCATGTACAGGACGGCCAGTACGTCACAAAAGGACAGGTGCTCTTCACAATCGACCAGGTTCAACTACAGGCTGCAGTCGAACAGGCTCAGGCAGCTGTACAGGTTGCCAAGGCTAATGTCAATACAGCCACAACCAACGCCAACAACAACAAGATACTTCTCGACAAAAACATCATCAGCGCATCAGCCTATCAGACCTCTGCCGACGCTCTTAATGCAGCAAAAGCCCAGCTTTTACAGGCAGAAGCCGCACTGACCTCAGCCAAGAAGAATCTTTCCTATTCCGTAGTGACAGCTCCCGCCAACGGTTATGTCGGCGAACTTCCCTACAAGGTAGGAGCCCTCGTAAGCCCCTCCACACTTCTGACTCAGCTCTCCGGAAACACCGTGATGCAGGCTGTCTTCTCACTCAACGAGAAGGAACTTCTCCAGTTTAACGAAGAGGGGAAACGCTCCATCAAGGAGACAATCGCTTCATTCCCGGAGGTGACTCTCCGTCTTGCCGACGGCACGATCTATCCCTACAAGGGTAAGGTGACTTCAATCGCAGGCGTCATCAATTCCGCCACCGGTTCTGCACAGACCAAAGCCGACTTCCCCAATCCGGAAGGTATGCTCCGCAGCGGCAACACCGGTGTGGTGCTTATCCCCTCAATCCATAACTCTACTATCCGGATTCCCCAGAATGCCACGTTCGAGATTCAGGATATGAAGTTTGTATACGTTGTCGGTGATTCCGCCAAGATTCATTCCACTCCTATCACGGTCGCTCCCGAAAATGACGGTAAATATTTCATCGTTACCTCAGGTCTTAAGTCAGGCGACGTAATCGTGACAGAGGGTGTCGGCATTGTCGCAAAAGACGGCATGGTCATCACTCCGAAAAGCGGAGAAGCCCAGCAGGCTGCCCCCGAACAGGCTCAATAATCAAGAGTCATTTCTGTAAACCCAAACAGACTAAGCAGACAAACAAAACATGAAACTTGATACATTTATTAACAGGCCTGTGCTCTCGACGGTGATTTCGATCTTCATCGTCATCTTCGGTCTCCTCGGCCTATCGAGCCTGCCTATCGAGCAATATCCTGACATCGCGCCTCCTACCATCAGGGTTTCGACCACCTATACCGGTGCGAACGCGCAGACGGTGCTCAATTCAGTTATCGCCCCTATCGAGGAGCAGATCAACGGTGCCGAGAATATGGACTACATGGTGTCTTCGGCCACCAACAACGGTCAGGCCTCCATCATGGTCTATTTCAAGCAGGGAATGGACCCCGACATGGCTGCCGTGGATGTTCAGAACCGTGTGGCCAAAGCTGCCGCTTTCCTCCCCAGTGAGGTAAACCAGGTCGGTGTCATCACACAGAAGCGTCAGTCTTCGATGCTCATGGTTATCGGTATGTATGACCCTGAAGACCGCTACACCGCACAGTTCATCGACAACTATATGGCCATCAACATCCTCCCGGAGATCAAACGTGTGTCCGGTGTAGGTGAGGCCATGGCCTTCGGTGCCGACTACTCCATGCGTATCTGGCTTGAGCCCGAGAAGATGGCTCAGTATCAGCTGATGCCTTCCGATATCTCCGCGGCTCTCGCCGAGCAGAATATCGAGGCTGCTCCCGGTCAGTTCGGCGAGCAGGGCGACCAGAGCTTCCAGTATGTGCTCCGCTACAAAGGACGCCTCACTGATGCCTCCGAGTTTGAGGATATCGTGCTCCGTGCTTCAGCCGACGGCCAGATTCTCCGTCTCGGCGACGTTGCCAAAGTGGAGCTCGGACGACTCACCTACGGCTTCTCCAACCTCAATAACGGTCACCTCGGTTCATCGGCTATCGTGTTCCAGAGCGCCGGTTCTAACGCCACCGCCGTTATCGACGAGATCGAGAAACTTCTCGACAAAGCGAGGGTTGACCTACCCGCCGGTATGGTGCTCCAGACCACTATGAGTGTCAACGACTTCCTCTTTGCATCAATCCATGAGGTTATCAAGACCCTTATCGAGGCATTCGTGCTCGTGTTCCTTGTGGTGTTCATCTTCCTGCAGGACTTCCGTTCGACCCTCATCCCTATGATCGCAATCCCCGTGGCCCTTATCGGTACGTTCTTCCTCCTTTATATCTTCGGGTTTACGATCAACCTTCTTACTCTCTCTGCTCTTGTCCTTGCAATTGCCATTGTGGTCGACGACGCCATAGTGGTGGTGGAGGCGGTGCACGCAAAACTTGACCAGGGGTACAAGTCACCGCGCAAAGCCTCTATCGACGCCATGAACGAGATCGCCGGAGCCCTTATCTCGATTACCCTCGTGATGATGCTCGTGTTTATCCCGGTATCATTCCTCGGTGGTACATCCGGTATCTTCTACCGCCAGTTCGGTCTGACAATGGCGATGGCCATCGGCCTCTCCGCCATCAACGCCCTTACCCTCTCCCCCGCCCTCTGTGCCCTCTTCCTGAAAGGTCATGAGGAGAAACCGCTCAAGGAAAGGATGGCTGATGCCTATGGCACTGCAGCTGAGACCATGGGCAACGCTTATAAGAAACGTTTCTCATTCCCACCTTTCGTCACGATGATATTCCTCCTCGCGGCAATCGTATTCCTTGTGCTCGGTTGGTACACCTTCGAGAATGTGGCTGAAAGCTGTATAGCCATCGTCTGCGCCATTCTCGCTCTTATCGGAATTTTCCAGAAGCGTTTCATTGACTCCTTCAACAAGAACTTCAATAAACTTCTCCAGAATTATCAGAAAGGGGTGAACTGGTTTGCGAATCATAAACTCATCAGTTTCGGTTTCGTAGCCGCATCCATCGGAGTTCTTGTATGGCTCATGTCGATCACACCGTCTGCACTTGTGCCTAACGAAGACACGGGTACGATCATGGGTGCCGTGACATTGCCCCCCGCTACTTCACAGGAGCGCACTCAGGATATCATGAACAAGGTCGACAGCATCATCGGTTCGATACCCGCCGTGCAGAGCCGCACTGCCATCACGGGTTACAGCTTCATCGGCGGCCAGGGCAACACCTACGGTTCGTTCATCATCAAGCTCAAGCCCTGGAGCGAACGCGATGAGAAGACAGAAAGTGCCTCTGCAATCGTAGGACGCCTCTTCATGATGACCGGTGCAATCAAGGATGCCCAGATCATGTTCTTCCAGCCCCCTATGATCACCGGCTACTCCGCAACCAACGGTTTCGAAATCAAACTTCAGGACCGCACGGGTGGTTCGCTCGATAAGTTCTATGGAATCTACCAGAAGTTTATCGGAGCTCTCAACGCCGACCCCAACATCCAGATGGCATATTCTACCTTCAACCCGACATTCCCGCAGTATATGGTGGAACTTGATGTTGCCAAGATCAAACAGGCCGGTCTGACGCAGAATGCCATCCTCTCGGCTATCCAGGGTTACTACGGAGGTATGTATATCTCCAACTTCAACAGCTACGGTAAGCTCTACCGCGTCATGATGCAGGCTGCTCCCGAGGCACGCGTTTCTCCGGAGACACTCAAGCAGATCAAGGTGCGTAACGGCAACCAGATGGCACCTATCGACAACTTCGTGCAGCTCAAACGTGTCTATGGTCCTGACATGATCGACCGTTTCAACATGTACACCGCTATCTCCATCACCGGTTCACCCGCCACCGGAGTATCCTCCGGTGATGCAATCGCCTCAATCCGTCAGGTTGCCAAGGAGACTCTTCCCACCGGCTACAGCTACGAGTTCTCAGGTATGACCCGTGAGGAGGCAAGTGGTTCAAGCGGCCAGACAGGTTATGTCTTCATCCTCGTGCTCATGTTCGTATACCTTATCCTTTCGGCACAGTATGAGAGCTACGTCCTCCCCTGGGCGGTTATCCTCTCAGTACCGTTCGGACTTATGGGCACCTTCATCTTCGCCCAGATGCGCGACATCGCCAACAACATCTACCTGCAGATCGCTCTCATCATGCTTATCGGTCTTCTTGCCAAGAACGCCATTCTTATCGTGGAGTTCGCCCTCGATCGCCGCAAGACCGGCATGAGCGTCATGAAATCGGCAATCCACGGCGCACGCGCCCGTCTCCGTCCCATCCTCATGACCTCTCTCGCCATGATTA
>CAZMHE010000014.1:17046-28406 GCA_964566015.1 uncultured Sangeribacter sp.
GGTATGATTTTCCAGGTGCTCATCGTGCCTGCACTCTTCGTGGCCTTCCAGATGCTCCAGGAGCGTATCTCTCCTCCGAAATGGAAAGACACCGACAATACCGGTATCTCCTCGGAGCTCGATCAGTATGTGCCATCTCATGACTTAGACACACAGATATGAACTACATCAAGACCATCGCCGCCGCATCAGTGCTCGCACTGACCCTTTCGAGCTGCGGCATCTACAATAAATATAAGTTCCCGGCCCAGGAGAGTCCTGTGGCCGAGGACTTCCGCAAGGCGGCTGAAATGGATGCCGACCCCAACTCCCTCCCCTATCTCGGATGGGAGGATGTCTTCAAGGATCCGAAGCTTCAGGAGCTTATCCGTCTGGCTCTCGCCAACAACAAGGATCTGAAGAACGCTAAACTCAACGTCGACATAGCACATGCCCAGCTGAAAGGCGCAAAGCTCAGCTATTTCCCCTCTGTAGCCTTCGCTCCCAACGGCGCCGGTTCGAGTCTCGGCGGCAATCAGCTCCCCATGTCTCGTCTTTCCTGGAGCTATCAGCTCCCCCTCTCGGTGCAATGGGAGATTGACGCATTCGCCAAGATTCTCAACCGCAAGCGTGGCGCACAGATGAGCTATGAGGCAACTCAGGCTGTTGAGCAGGCTACACGCTCGCAGATTGTCTGCGGAGTCGCCAATGTCTACTATTCCCTCGTGATGCTCAATCAGCAGCTCGACCTCACTAAACGCACATCGGAGATCTGGAAAGAGCAGGTGACATCAATGGAGCTCCTCAAGGAAGCAGGTCGCACAAACGAGGCCGCTGTGGTTCAGAGCCGCTCCAACTACTACAACATCATGGCTTCGATACCGACCCTCGAGGCTTCGATCAATCAGCTTCAGAACACGATGTCGCTCCTTCTCAACACTTACCCGCAGAAATGGGATGTGACAGGAGATTGTGACTTCACGATTCCGAAACAACTTGTGGAGGGTATTCCTTTGAGCTATCTCGCGGCACGCCCTGACATCAAGGCATCCGAGCGTAGTCTCGCAGCTGCTTTCTATTCAACCAACAGCGCACGCGCTGCCTTCTATCCGAGCCTCGTCATCTCTGCTACCGGTGGATTCACTAATCTTCTCGGCAGCATGGTGAAAAACCCCGGTGAGTGGTTTGTGAACCTTGCAGGGCAGCTTACGGCACCTATCTTCTCACGAGGACAGAATATCGCAGGTCTCGCTGCAGCTAAGGCTCAGCAGCAGCAGGCTTTCAACAACTTTGAATATGCCGTGCTCAACGCCAGCGCCGAAGTTAGCGATGCTCTTGTCAGCTACAACAAGAATGTCGAGAAGAACGAATATCTTCAGCTTCAGGTTGACCAGCTCGAGAAATCGGTGGAATACACCAATGAGCTCTTCATGTATAACACCGGCACCACCTATCTTGAGGTCCTGACAGCCCGCTCCGGACTCCTCAATGCGCAGCTTGCCTGCATCGCCAACTGGCACGAGCGTGCCGCTGCTCTGATCAGTCTCTATCAGGCTGTCGGAGGCGGAAGATGATAAGAACCTTATAATACCAGACTCAACTATGGCAAATATCAGTAACTTAGCCTACGTGCATCCGGGAGCGAAGCTTGCCGACGACGTCGTAGTCGATGCCTTCGCCTATATCGACGATAATGTCGAGATCGGCGCCGGCTGCCACATTCATCCTCACGCAAGCGTCCTCTCCGGCGCCCGCATAGGGAAAAATGTCGAAATCTACGGCGGAGCAATCGTCTCAGCCAAACCTCAGGACTTCCGATGGACAAATGAGAAATCGTTCGTTGAGATCGGCGACGATTGCCAGATCCGCGAGCAGGTGATCATCAACCGCGGCATTTATGAAGGGTCAAAGACCGTCATCGGCAGAAAGTGCTATATAATGGCTCAGACCCATATCGGTCATGACTCCGTAATCGGCAACAAGTGTGTGCTCGGAAACGCCGTCAAGATCGCAGGTGATGTCAAGATCGGTGACTGCACTATCCTCTCCTCCCATGCTCTCGTGCATGAGAAATGTCATGTCGGAGATTGGGTTGTGGTGAAAGGTGGTTGCCGTGTCAACGGCAATGTGCCTCCGTTTGCAGTCATGGCGCATAATCCCATCACCTATTTCGGTGTCAATTCTTATGTGCTCCAGAAGAAGGGGAAGAAGAGCGACAGCATCATAGATGATATCGCTAAATGCTACCGCCATGTCTACCAGACCAACACTTCGATCTTCAATGCTCTCCGCAGAATCCGTGAGGATGTCGATCCCTCAGCTGAACGCGACCTGATCATTGACTTCATCGAGGGTCACGACCAGAAACTCGCTGCTCTTCCGAAGGTGGATCTTTACGAATAATCTGACCACTTCAACCATAGGATAACTTCAAAAAAGGGAACCGGATTCTTTTCGGTTCCCTTTTTCTTTGCCAATATAGCTTTTATCCTTAACTTTGCACTACGAAAAAAGTAAGAAATGGATCTCAAGAAACTCCTTATCCGATCAGCTTCCGGACTGGTATATGTTGCCATAATCGTGATCTGTGTGCTTTGGGGACTCACTCCCCTGACACTGATGGCCGCGGCCTTCTCTATCCTTGCTACAATAGAGTTTGAGAAAATCACTCATGAACTCTCGGCGCGCACCATCCCGACTCTTCTTCTTGACATTGCAGGGTGCGTCGTGCTCTGTTTCTCATGGATGATATGGCCTCTTGCCCTGTGGGTAGCCATAATAATCTGCCGCATGATTCTCGAGCTCTATATCAACAGCGATACCCCGGTACAGAATCTTGCGAAGTCACTCATGACTCAGATATATATCGGGATGCCGATGGCTCTGATGTGTCTTACGCGCGATATGACAGACGGAGCCTTCGTTTTGATGGTCTTCGGCATGATCTGGATCAACGACACCGGTGCTTTCCTGACTGGAAGTATGCTCGGGCGTCATAAACTCTTCGAGAGAATATCTCCAAAGAAAACATGGGAGGGTTTCTTAGGGGGGCTTATCTTCAACCTCGTGGCCGGCTACATCTTCTTCCGTTGTTGGGGTAATGCATATTCCAACATCATGCCCGGTGTCTGGGCGTGGCTTCTCTTGGGTGTTATTGTCACCCTTTTCGCCACATGGGGAGATCTTGTCGAATCCCTCATGAAGCGCTCGCTTCACATCAAGGATAGCGGCAACCTTATCCCGGGGCATGGCGGAATTCTCGACCGTATCGATTCACTCCTTTTCGTAATGCCAGTGACATTCCTTTACATCATTATACTAACAATGATGTTCTGAAAGCATTGTCTCATTTCAAGACCACGCATTACTCCACTCTTCTCCTCTATGAAACTGAAACTAAAATTAATCCTCCCCTCACTCCTCATATGCTTGAGCTGTTTCGGCTTATTGGCCGAAGAAACAGGAATCGTCTCCCGTTGGGAAGCCGGCATGAGGGCCGGATATGCCTTCAACTCCAACCCTGTACTGATGGAGCGACTCTCGGAAGGATCGACAATAGGACACTCTGCCATGTCATGGCATCTCCGCTATTCCTTCACCAACCCAACATCGACACGAGTCTCCTCGGTGTATCAGGGAATAGGAGTAAGCGCAAACACATTCTTTCAGAAAAGACACGTCGGCTCCCCTATCGGTACTTATGTTTTTCAAGGCGCACCCTTCGCCGTTTTGTCAGACCGCCTCTCGGTTGATTATGAATGGAATTTCGGAGCTACCTTCGGTTGGAAAAAGACAACTCCTGATCTTCCGATAAGATCCAATCTCGTTGTCGGATCCTCTACCAACGCCTATATCAATCTTGGGGTTAAACTCTCATATGCAGTGGCCGGCTCTGTGAACCTCACCGCCGGTTTAGACCTTACCCATTATTCCAACGGCAACACATCCTGGCCAAATCCGGGAGTCAACACATTGGGGGGAGCAATCGGAGTGGCATACATTCCGGGAGGCCGGATTAAGCGTCCCGTTTCCCCATTTTCAAATGACCCGGATTTTGAACAGGGTGTCTCTGTTGATATCGCCCTTTTCGGAGCATGGCGCAAGGCATATTTCCCGGTTGAGGATGGTGCATTCACCGAGCAGGGACAGGCAGCATTGCTCCCGGGACATTTCGGTGTTGCAGGTGTGACAGTTAACCCGATGTGGGATCTTCACTCAACATTCAGGACCGGTCTGGCTGCCGATATACAATGGAGCGAGAACACCGCCCTATCAAAATATCATATTTCCGGGACGTTTGGAGAAAACGCCAAATTCACCCGTCCTCCATTCTTTAAGCAAGTGTCTTGGGGATTGAGCGCGCGCGCAGAGTTAGTCATGCCGATCTTCTCCGTCAATGTCGGTGTAGGCTACGGGGTAGCCGGGCCTCCGGAGACAAGGAAACTCTATCAGGTGGTGACTCTTAAGACTTATGTAGCCGGTCCGGTCTATCTGAATGTTGGTTACAGGATGGTGGAATTTCACTCCCCATCAAACCTCATGCTCGGTGTCGGCATGACTTTCGGACGACACAGACAATCAAAATAATCGGGAACCTTACTATGAATATCTTATACGACAGTCATACTTTCTCCGAACAGACTTTCGGCGGAATATCGAGATATTTCGTGGAACTTATGAATAATCTTCCCGAAGGATGTTCATACCGACTCCCTCTTTATGCCAGTGAGAATATTTATCTACCACTGCTGAAGAAGCAACAGTCATACGTTCCGCTTCGTCATTTTCCGGAACACCGTAAACTATATTATTTCATCAACGGAATAGCCGACAGGAAGGCACTTGCAGGAGGAGGGTACGATGTCTTCCACCCTACCGGTTTTGATCCTTATTTCATTGACAGGGTGAAATCACCGGTAGTTGTAACGGTTCACGACATGATATATCATCACGGGCTTAACCCGGGGAAACACACCGCTGAAATCATGGAGAATATGCGGCGTACAACCCTTCGGGCCGACCGCGTCATCGCCATCAGCCGTGCCACCAAAGAGGGGATAATGAAATTCTATGATATTCCGGAAGAGAAGATCGACGTTATCCATCATGGGTTCACCCCGACCGTTGGAGATACATCCCCGCTCCCCTATTGTCCTGAAAGATATATTCTTTTCGTCGGACACCGGGGAGGATACAAGAATTTCGATACCCTCCTCAATGCTTTTTCAATCGTAGCGAAGTCGGACCGTATGCTTCATCTGGTATGCACCGGACGCCCCTTCTCCGGGCAGGAACAAAAGAGGATTGAGGCTCTCGGTTTAAAGGATCGATGCGTGAACCGTTTCATTCCCGATAAGGATATGGCGGCTCTGTATGCCAATGCCGAGTGTTTCGTGTTTCCCTCAAAGATGGAAGGATTTGGCATGCCTGTTCTTGAGTCATTCGCCGCACATTGTCCCGTGATTCTGTCGGATGCGAGTTGTTTCCCCGAAGTTGCGGGTGATGGCGGAATCTTTTTCAATCCTGATGATGCAGATGAACTGGCTGATAAAATCCTGTTGACAATCAATGATGTTGACTTCAGAAGGAGAAAGATTGCAGCCGGAGATAAGGAACTTCAGAGATTTTCCTGGAGAAAGACGGGGATACTGACAGCCGAGACATATAAGAAAGCCATAGAATCATGAATATAGCAGATGAGAATATAAAGATCAGTGTCGTTACTGTGACCCGAAACGCGGCTCCACTACTTCGTAAGACAATAGAGAGTGTAGAATCACAGTCTTACGAAAATCTGGAATATATTGTGGTTGACGGAGCTTCTTCCGATAATTCCCTTGAGATAATTTCAAATTCGAAAGGTATAACACGATATGTCTCCGAACCTGACAAGGGGATTTATGACGCCATGAACAAGGGAGCCCGTATGGCTACAGGTGAATGGATAATATTCATGAATGCAGGCGACACCTTTGCCGACACGGACACACTTTGCAAATTGGCAGATGAGGCCGGGAAATTCCCGGAAGCGGATATTATCTATGGTGATGTGATCCGTTGCGGATCGGTCGGTGAAGAGATTAAGGTTGCGTCTGATACTCTCAAAGGTCATCGTCTTGCATTCTGCCATCAGAGCGTAATGTGCAGGCGCGCCGACCTCATCAAGACGCCATTTGATACCTCTCACAAATATTCAGCCGATTTCAAACTCTTCAAGACCCTGCAATGTGAAGGCAAGAGATTTCATCATGCCCGGTTTCCTGTGGCAAAGTTTGATACTACCGGAGTTTCGTCTGTCAACCGCTCAAAGGGTCTTGCAGACAACATGAGCGTGATAATGGAAGTGGATGGACTCAAGGGGTTGCCTTCATATCTTCATCTACTACCAACATATCTCATTTCCCGATTAAGAGGGAAATAACTCCTCTGTAATCTTGAGACGCAACTTTCCGATTTCTCCACGAACTCCATCTTTTCTCGACTGCCTCCGCAAATTTATTTTGTAGATTTTGTGAGCAATAGCAGATATATTATCAGGAACATTCCTACGATAAAAAATCATTCTGCTCTCCTCGTAGAATCTAATTTTATTTTCATTTATAGATTCTTTGCCAAAACTCTGTCCTTCAAGATGGATTATTTTCGCTTCAGGCACTGAAACTACCTTGTAACCTGCCTTCCATATTCTTGCACAAAGATCCGTCTCTTCAAAATACATAAAGAAGTCTTCACAGAATCCTCCTATAGAATCAACCAAATCTTTCTTTATCATGAGGTCAGCACCGCAAATATATCCGACATCAAATGATTTACGAGTATGATTGAATCTAATGCTCCTACCGAATCTCACCCTTTCTGGATTAAGATTAAATAGTTCACTGATTTCCCAGAATATTCCTGGCAATATTCGTCTCATTGAAGGTGCATGCCTCATGTCTGCATGAAAAAGATTCCCTCCACATGCACCGCAATCCGGATGCTTTTCCATATAATTGAAAAGAATCGCAATTGCGTTGTTCACAAGGAGTGTATCAGGATTAAGACAGAAAAGATATTTACCCCGGGCTATTCTGAACCCCTGATTATTGGCTGCACCAAAACCCTTATTTCTTTCAGATGGCGAATATGTTATTATCCCTTCCGGAATATCTGCAAACCTTTCATTAAGGGTGTGGCCGAGTCCTCCGGATGGATCATTATCTACTATTATTATCTCGAAGTCAACCCCGGCAGTCTTATCAAAAATAGATTTCAGACAGTTGATTATCAAGTCCTCAGTATGATAATTAACAATAATAATACTTACAGAACACATTTATGCCATTAATTAAATTCACGGATAGCTTTCTCGTAAACCGCCATTATCTTGGAGGCCATGTTGGAAGTATCAAATCTTGCCGCCTGTCTTTTCCCTTTGGCTATGACATCGTCAAGAGGTATGCTACCTTCAATAATCCCCCTCATTTTCTCTCCCAACCCACGTGCATCATCGGGGTTCACATAAAATGCGGCATCTCCTCCGGCCTCTTCAAGACAGGATCCGGTAGCGGCAATTACAGGGCGACCACTCTCCAATCCTTCGATTACAGGTATACCGAAACCTTCATATCTCGAAGGATAGGCAACGACCTCTGCCATCTGGGTCACTGCAGGAAGATCGCTGAACGCAAGGTCATGATAAAAATGAATCCTGTCTCTCACCCCAAGCGATGTGGCTAAGTCCTCCACATATTTCTTATAGCCCAGTCGATCCCGTCCTACAACAACCAGTTTGATTTCTTCCGGCAAAGCGGAAATCGCACGAACTGTCAATTCAAGATTCTTTCGTTTCTCGATTGTGCCGACCTGAAGCACATAACGTGCGGGCAAATTCAGGCGTCTCCTTACCTCTGAAAGTTCTTCAGCCGGGCATACCCTCTTGAATGATTCATCACACCCCTGATAGACGATATCCACCTTTTCAGGATCCACACCATAGAGTTCGACGATATCCTCCTTTGTACGCTGACTTATGGCAATGATCCGTGTGGCATTTCTGCACGAACGTCCATACTTAAAATCATAAAGACGCCTATCAATGGCCGAGTAACATTCCGGCATACGACGATATATTACGTCATGCATTGTCAGCACGCTCGGCACTCCAGATGAGGCAATGTTGAGTGGCAATTCATTGCTTAGTCCATGATAGACATCGACCTTGTCGGGTAAAAGACAATTTGTGACTCCAAATGTTCTCCACAAGGATCCTCCGAAACCGGAACCGGCCGGCAACCGGAACTCAACATTTTTCAGAGATTCGATTTTCTTCAATCTCGGATTTGCCTTCAGTTTCGGAGTATATACATAAATGGAATCTTCAGGGTAGTTTTCAGCTATCTCCCCAATCACGAGACGTGAATAATTTCCGAGGCCGGTCATGTTAGACACCGCTCTTTTTCCGTCAAATCCGATTCTCATAATTCCAGTTGTCGTTAGTATTTATATTCATCCGAAATGGGGTTCCTGACGTAGATCATACTGATTCCTCTGCATCTCAAACGTCTCCGGTGAGTCCTTTAGTCGACGAGTGTCAGCGAGTATGTCATACCGGAGCATTTCTTCATTAATATTTTCCGGAACCGCGGCCGGAAGTTCCGCATCAGGAAGAAGGGGTTGCTCAAGTCTTAGATAATCACTGAGTGCATCAAGAACCATTTGTGTAGCCCTTACCTTACCCTCCTTGGAGTAACCGGCGATATGAGGAGTGGCAAAAGTAGCCAGACCTAATAATACCCTATTCAAATCAGGTTCACCCTCCCAACAATCTATACCAACCCCTGAGATTTTTCCCTCTTTCAATCCGCGGAGTAGAGCGTCAGTGTCAGCTACAGCTCCCCTTGCCGCATTGAGGATCAAGGGTTTTCTTTTAAGCGAATCGATGAAAGAATCATCAATCAGATGATATGTGGCGTAAGGGCCCGAATTTGTCAGAGGGGTATGGACTGTAACAATGTCTGCATTTTGCGCAATTTCTTCCAGTGTTGAATACTCATAACGGTCAGGTTCGGAGAGCTGCAAAGGTGGGTCATTGACCAATACATTCATTCCGAGACCTTCAGCCCAACGGACAATTATTGATCCGACATGACCTGCACCTATGACCCCCAATGTCCTCCCGTTGAAGCCGCCTGTCTCCTTGACACCCTGAAGCACCCATTGAGCTACAGCCGGAGCGTTGCATCCTGGAGCATTTACAACCCTGATACCCTTTTTCTCACAATAAGGGATGTCAATATGATCTGTACCGATAGTAGCTGTCGCAACCAAACGGCAACGGCTCCCCTCAAGCAAATCAACATTGCATTTTGTCCGTGTTCTTGTTACGATGACTTCAGCATCTTTCACACCCTCACGGCTGAGGTCATGACTGATTTCCACCCCCGCCAAAGACCGCAGAGGCTCCACAATAAACGGAATATTCTTATCAACACAAATCTTCATCCTTACTTACAGCCGGTTAATGAATGAGAAGTTCGGAAAGAGCGCGCTTTGGGACGTGGTGTACATGATCGGCGGTTCGGTAATATTTATAATCGTCTGACAGCATCTCTTCGATTTCAACCTTCTCGACAGGATAGCCGACCGCCACTACATATCTCGGCATATACTTTGTAATATCTATTCCGAGAGCATCTGCTACTTTCTGCGGACTGAAAGCTTTCAGTATGCAGCAACCGAGCTCCAGTGCCCTCGCCCCGAGGGTGATAGCCTGAAGCTGAAGACCGTCATCGCAAAGACAATCCTTTGCCAACGAAAGGTCGAGACATTGAATAAGATATGCCACCGGGCGCTCCGATTCCTCCGGACCTGGCCAATCGGTAAGATAGCCTGCCCATGCAAGCAGTGGGAAAACTTCCCGACATTCCTCTTCACTACATACGCACCTATATCTCAACGGCTGCAGATTCCTGCCCGAAGAACAGTAGCGGGTCAGCTCCACGAGTTTCTCGAGAATATCGGTTGAAACCCTGCGTGAGGAGTCAAAGCGTCGTATACTTCTGTCTTCTTTAAGAAGATTCTTAAAATCATCAAACTTATTCATAAAATCCGTGGAATTTAAGAGTACAAAAGTAATATTTTTTTCGGTAAAACTCAGATTAAAGTTTTAACTTTGAAGCATGAAAAAGTCAATTGAGGAGCGTCTGTTGTTTGTGAAGAGCGTCGGTGATGTCGTAAAGGCAATCCCCAAAGGGTTTGTCTTGTCTTATGGTGATGTGGCATCACTTGCCGGATGGCCCTCTCACGCACGTCTCGTCGGAAAGATTCTTGCAGATTTCGGCTTTGACTCAGACGTGCCGTGTCACAGGGTAGTGAATGTGTCCGGCCGGCCTGCTCCACACTGGCTTGAGCAAACCCCGCTCTTGAAATCGGAAGGTGTAACTTTCAACAGCGGGGGATGTGTGGATATGAAGAAGCATCGTTGGCATCCGTCAGAAGAAATATGACGTCAGGTGCCCTTGTGTTTGTGATTATATCGAATCAGTTGTGCTGAATTGACAATATTCTGCCAGGCAATATAAGCCGCCGGACCGATTGAGGCGATAGGATTCATATAGGCGAGGGCAAGCCACACGGCAAGAACTGTATTCTTCTGGGCGAGTCCTTGTCCACCCGATACCGGATCTCCGAACCGTCTCCCCACTACCCTGCCAATCTTGAACTGTGCAAGACACACTGCCAGTGACCCTATCGCGAGCAATGTCATGTCGGTCGAGACTGAAGCATCCCAATGCTGAATGGCAAAACTCACCGAAGAGCCGACAATGATGAAAAGGGAAACTGCCCAAAGATAGAACGAAAGTTGCTGTGCCCCGGCAATCTTCTTATGCACCTTAGGCAAGAAACGTGTCACGAGCAAAGCAAGTGCAATCGGCAACAGAAGTAGCGGCAACACCCTCCTCATAATAAGCAATGTCGACTGAAGAAGTGTGTAATCGGCATGGTCACCTATCGCAGCAAGTACCATAGGGCCGGTTACGGCCACAAATAAGTTGCAGACAAGGGAATAAGTCGCTACCTTGCTGATACTCCCGCCAAGCATAGAGGTGATGACAGGTGCAGCAGTTGCCGTCGGAATGAAGACGCAGATGAATACACCCTCCGCCACAGTATGATTGAATGGAGCAAGGATACCATAAACAATCGCCGCAAATAACATCTGTACAATCAGGAGCCACACCTGAAACCGACCCGGTTTGAAATCTTTAAGGTCAAGACGGCAATAGGTGATGAAAAGCATTGCAAAGATGAGATATGGAGACAGGAACGTCACATATCCCATCCACTGGTGGAAGATCACACCTCCGATCAAAGCCACCGGAAGCATGGCTGACTTAAGA
>CAZMHE010000015.1:0-26248 GCA_964566015.1 uncultured Sangeribacter sp.
CGGCCCCATCGAGCAGTCGAAGCCCTGGGACACCAACGGCATCGACGGCGCCAACAGGTTCCTCAAGAAACTCTGGGGACACTTCGACCGTCTCGACCTCAATGACAGGACGCAGATGACGAAAGCCGAGCTCAAGACCATGCACAAGCTCATAAAGAAGGTGACACAGGACATCGAGGCCTTCTCGTTCAACACCTCAGTTGCAGCCTTCATGGTGGCGCTCAACGAACTTACGGCACAGAAGAGCAAGAGCGTCGAGGCGATGGAGATATTCGCACGCCTCTTAGCTCCCTTCACTCCCCATATCGCCGAGGAGATGTGGCACCGGCTCGGACACGACACCTCAGTGGTGGATTCCGAGTGGCCGCAGTGGGATGAAGCCAACCTCAAGGAAGACAGCGTGCGCTATCCTGTCAGCTTCAACGGCAAGACACGCTTCATGGTGGAGGTGGCCGCTGATGCCCCTAAAGAGGATGTGGAGGCCGCAGCCCTGAATGCACCCGAGGCGGCAAGATGGCTCGACGGGAAGACCCCCAAGAGGGTAATCGTCGTTCCCGGTAAGATAGTCAATGTTGTGGTCTGAGAGGGAGACTCTCAGACTGACTCTTTACGTCAATTGCAATAAAACGCACCGTCGGTGCGTTTTTTTTGTATCATGAATAATGCCCCGATACCGGAGATTGTCTTCGCCACCAACAACGCCCATAAGCTTGAGGAAGTCCGCGCCATGGCCGCGGGAAAACTGCGCATCCTTTCGCTTTCCGAGATCGGATGCCATGACGATATTCCCGAGACCGCAGATACGCTTGAGGGGAATGCCCTGATAAAGGCGAGATGGATAAGAGACCGCTACGGCTACGACTGCTTCGCCGATGACACCGGCCTGATGGTCGATGCGCTGGGCGGGCGTCCGGGTGTATACAGTGCGCGCTATGCCGGCCCCGAGTGCAATCCGGAAGCCAACATGGATCTCCTTCTCAAGGAGATGGAGGGGAAGAGCGAACGCTCGGCTCGCTTCGCCACCGTCATAGCCCTCACCTTAGGAGGGGAGGAGAAGACATTCCGCGGCGAAGTGGAGGGGAAGATCGCCGACCGTCGCCACGGCACGGCCGGTTTCGGCTACGACCCCGTCTTCATCGCCGACGAAAGCGGCATCTCCTTCGCCGAGATGACACCGGAGGCAAAGAACGCCATCTCACATAGAGGACGTGCCACACGCGCCCTCATGGATTATCTGACACAGGCCACGGCCTGACACTGCCAACCTGACACTTAAATGAAACACATACTCTCTCTTACAGCGGCCATAGCGATCGCCACGGCGCCCGCCACGGCCAATCCCGACTGGAAAATGCACCCGACCTTCGACGAAGCCGTCACGCGGGTGATCGACACCAAAGACGCGGTCTATTTCACGAGCCGCGTCCAGCCTCTTGCGGACTGGATTCCCGATTACGCTACCGAACAACTCTCCCTCTTCCGCTACGATAAAGGGAGCGACGAGATTGAGGCGCTCTCCACGGACAATATCCTCTCATCGAATAATGTCTCCGCAGTGCAGTATTCCCCGGAGAAGGGGTATCTTGTCGTGGCGCATCTCAACGGCGACATCGACGTGATCTACGACAACGGGAAGGTTGACAACATCCCGGCTCTCCGTCTCGCCTCTATCGACCAGGGGAAGACCGTCAACTCCATCTTCATCGACTCCGCACGCGACCGTGCCTATCTCTCCACAGGTTTCGGATATGTCGTGCTCAACGTCCCCAAAAAGGAGATAGCGGAGAGCCGCAACTACGGCACTTCGATAAAGGGTGCCTCCCGCATCGGGGAGAACCTTCTGCTCCTCCTCAATGACGGGGTGGTGCACGCCCCGCTGAAGGATCCGCGCTATACGCTTGATTCCTACGAACGTCTGCTCCAGTTTCCCAACGGCACCTCGATCGCTGCCGCCGGAGAGGGGAGGACGATCGTCGTAGACAGGAACCTCGATGTCTATGACATCACCCTCGGTGAGGACGGGCTGCCTCGTCAGGAATACATCCTGAGGGGGAGTTTCGGAGATGCCCAGCCCCACAAGGAGGGGGTCTTGCTGACTGATGGCTCGCAGATACATCTTTTCAAGGGAGACGGCACGCAGGAGAGACACCTGCGCCCCGAGAGCCACAAGGATTATGCAGCCGATACCCGCGACTTTTCCGAGATATGGGAGGGGAACATGCGTCAGGGACTCTCGTCGTGGAAGCTTTCCGGCGACTCCGGAAGCGCTGCACAGACCAGAGACTGGATGCTCCCGAATTCCCCGGCACCCTACAAGGCCACCTGCATGGAATGGAGTGACCGCTACGGTCTGCTTGTATCCAATCATGGTTATGACAGCCATTTCAAATCGCTTTATTCGCAACCGGTTCTTCTGAGCGCCTATAAAAATGGATTCTGGACCAATCCATGCACGGCATATCAGGATTTTGACGCGCCCCAGAGACTCAACAATCCCCACGGCTTCGCAATAGACCCGGACAATCCGGACATCATTTATTTCACCTCACATCTCAACGGCATATTGCGAGTGAATCTTTCCGATCTCTCCGACGAGCTTCATCTCTCGAGAGTGAGTGATCCCTGCAAAGACCTCGATGGGTTCGTGGCCATAGTGGGTGATATGACCGGCAAGGATTCCTGGAGATCCTCATGCAACTTCTCGATTCCGGACTTTGACAAGCACGGCAACATGTGGACGGTCTACACCAACCTTGATGACCAGAACCCGAAGCAGCTACACGTCTTCTGCTGGGAGGCTGCCGACCGCAGGGCCACCACAGGTGCGAAAGACTACCGCCCCATGAAGATGCTCCGCATCCCGGAGGTGTACTCCAACCATTTCCAGATGATAAAGGCCCTGAAAGTCGGGAAGAATGACGGAATACTGCTCCAGTCTAACCATGGCTTCTCGAGCGACGTCACCATCATCGACACCGCCGGCACGCCGACCGACCAGAGCGATGACACCGTGAAGATCATATCCACCTTCACCGATCAGGACGGACAGCAGTTTGACGTACACTATACGCAGTGCTTCTACGAAGACCCCACGACGGGGAATGTATGGGTAGGTCACAACGGCGGTGTCTTCTACTTCAATCCCCGCGATGTGCTCGCCGGGAAAGGAACCATGACCCGTGTCAAAGTGTCGCGCAATGACGGCACCAATCTCGCCGACTACCTCCTTAACCTCATCGAGGTGAATGATATCACTGTCGACAGCAGCGGACGCAAATGGTTTGCCACAAGCGGCGGCGGTGTGGTCTGCACAAGTTCCGACGGGCGCACTATCCTCGAGGAGCTGACTACCGACAATTCCCCCCTTCCTGACAACACCGTCTATGCTACGGCCTGGGATCCCTCCCGCTCCACGCTGATGATTTCGACCGACAAGGGTATGGCGGAGTATCGTCCTACTTCCTCCGGCGGGAGCAGTGCTTCCGATTCCGATGTGAGGATCTACCCGAATCCGGTGCGCCCCGACTATTTGGGATATGTCACGATCGACGGTCTCCCCGACAAGACCCTTGTCAAGATAATGGATGCTTCCGGAAACCTTGTCAAGGAACTCGGAGTGTGCAGTAAGGAAGCGAAGTGGGACGTCACCGACCTTCACTTCCGCAGAGCCGGCACGGGAGTCTACTTCGTGCTCTCCTCCACAGATGAGAACGGAGGGAACTTCGCCAATGTCGGCAAGATACTCGTCGTGAACTGAAACCATGATCATCCATACCAATCTCCTCATATCATACAAGATGAAATATCTTCTTTCAGCCCTATTCGTCACCACCGGGATGTTCAGTCTCGGTGCCGTCACGCTCAATGTAAAACCCGGTGGACTTTCCGACGCTCTTGCCGGGTTGGGGAGCGACATTCATGACCTGCGGCTGACAGGTCAGGTCGAAGCCGGGGATTTCCCCGCCCTTGCCCGGGCGGCCTTCAGTGTGGAGGAACTCGACCTTTCGCAACTTCAGATTCCCGGAGGTAAGCTTCCAGAATACCTCTTCTGCAGGGCGACCCTGCGCACTGTGTCACTTCCAGAGACACTGACCGAGATTCCGAAAGGTTTCCTCGCCTCCTCTACTGTGGAGAGGGTCGTGACCGGTAAGGACACGCGATCGCTCGCTCCGTTTGCACTGCACGGGTGTGAGCAGCTCACGGATGTGGTCGGTTCGGAACATCTGCGCAGTATCGGGGAGGGAAGCCTTGCGGCCACACCGTCGCTTCATAATCTGTCGCTATCCTCCATCGAGACAATAGGTGAATATGCCTTCGCCGGGTCAGGACTCGAGCAGCTGTTTATGCCGGGGGTGCGCAACTTGGAGCCGTATGCGCTATGCGCCATTCCGGGTCTTCAGTCGGTACGCCTCAATCCCTCGGCCAAGTTAGGGGCCGGTTCGTTGGCGGCGTGTCCCGAACTCCGCGAGATAACGGGTTACGGGAGTGATGTCCCGGCTCTTTTCTGTGCTTTCGACCTTAATCTGCCCGCCGATATGGTAGGTCACCTCACCGGCATCGGAGATTATGCCTTCGCCGGAACGGGTGGAGAGACTACATATCTCTCCACAGGTTTGCGTTACGTCGGGAAAGGTGCCTTCGCCGGTATGAGCGGGCTGAGGCTGATAGACGTGACATCGTTCGGAGGGGATGTGCCCGAAGTGGCGCCCGAGACCTTCTCCCTACTTAACCCGAGGAAGATAGCCCTGCATGTGGCAGAAAACACCAAGGAAATCTGGAAGAGTCACCCTGTATGGGGACTTTTCATCGTCACCGAAGACCCCAGCGGCATGGAGACGCCGACAGTGGCCGGAAGCGTCAGGATCATTCCGGGTGCGGGACTGGTGCGTGTTGAGGGTGACGGACATCCGCGCACGGTCGAGATCTTCGATGCCACGGGTGTGCGCCGCTATATAGGCACATGCACCGACACGCTCGACATACCGACGGCGGGATGGGGTCACGGCACACTGATAATACGCGCCGACGGCGCTTCTACGATAAAGACTTATGGGAAAGAATAAGCTAAAGAAATTCGCTGACATGGCAGGCTTCCGCTGCGCCCTTCAGTATCCGAGGGAGGTGCTTCTCGAGGAAGGGTTCCCCTACACGGGGAAATGGAACGGCGGATTTTTCACTCACGAGGGGCCGCTGACCCTCGAACTCGGCTGTGGCAAGGGTGAATATACCGTGGCCCTTGCGAAAGCTAATCCTGACCGCAACTACATCGGAGTCGACATAAAGGGGGCGAGGATGTGGAGCGGTGCCAAGGAGGTGGAGGAGCAGGGTATCAGCAATGCCGCGTTCCTTCGCGCCGAGATCGAGAATATCGACAAATTCTTCGCTCCCGGAGAGGTAGAGGAGATATGGATCACCTTCCCCGACCCTCAGATGCAGAAGACCCGCAAGCGACTAACTTCGACACGATTCATCGAGATGTACGGAAAATTCCTGAAGCCTGGAGGAATCATCAACCTGAAGACTGACTCACCGTTCCTTTATGAATACACCAAGCGTATGGCGGAACTGAACGGTTTCGAGATCCTTGCCATCACCGACGACCTTTACGGTTCCGGTATGGCCGATCCCGTCAGTTCGATCAAGACCTGCTATGAACAGCAGTGGCTGAGCCGCGGTAAGAAGATTAAACTTATCACGATGCGTCCGGTAAATCTCGGCTCTCTCCGTGAACCGGAAATTTCCGATATCGAGAAAGATGATTACCGTGCCTACCCCCGACACACTAGTCAACTTTCGCAAGCGAAAGTTGAGGGTTAGAGGTTAGGGGGTTAGAGGTTAGAGATTATTATACTATAAACCATGACATTATATCCGAATCTGATAATTGAGGCTCTCGGGAACGTGCGCTATCCCGGCAACGGCAAGAGCCTTGTGGAGAATGAGATGATCGAAGACGACATCCGCATAGACGGCAACAAGGTGTCGTTCTCGATCATTTTCGACAAGCCCACAGATCCTTTCGTGCGCAGTGTGGTGAGAGCCGCGGAGGCCGCCATCAACACCTATATCTCCCCCGACGTGGAGATCAAGGGAAACATCACTCCCAAATTCCGTCAGGAACCTCCCAAGCAGGAGAGGGTGCTTCCTGGTGTTAAGAACATCATCGGCATATCATCAGGCAAGGGTGGCGTAGGCAAAAGCACTGTTGCCGCCAACATAGCCATCTCACTTGCCGCAAAGGGGTATAAGGTCGGTCTTCTTGACGCAGACATCTTCGGCCCCTCGATGCCTAAAATGTTTGGTGTGGAAGATGAGACACTCTATATGGTCAATAAGGATGGGCGCGACTGGATCGAGCCAGTCGAGAAGTATGGGGTGAAGATGCTTTCGATCGGTTTTGTAGTGGACCGCAACAGTCCGGTGCTTTGGCGCGGCGGTATGGCGAGCAATGCCCTGAAGCAACTCATCACCGACGCATGGTGGGGCGATCTCGACTATTTCCTCATCGACATGCCTCCCGGCACGAGCGATATCCATCTGACACTTGTCCAGACACTCGCAATCACCGGCGTGGTGGTCGTATCGACACCGCAGGAGGTTGCACTCGCCGATGCGCGCAAGGGTATCGCGATGTTCCGCACCGATAAGATCGATGTGCCTATCCTCGGTCTTGTGGAGAACATGGCCTGGTTCACCCCGGCTCCTCATCCCGAGGAGCGTTACTTTATCTTCGGCAACGGGGGAGCAGTGCGTCTAGCCGATGAGCTGGGAGTGAAACTCCTCGCGCAGATACCCCTTGTGGCTGACATTTGCAGCACAGCCGATCTCGGCGCGCCGACTTCGGTGGCACTTGCAGAGGGTGGGGAGTCTCCCCTTAATCCCGAGGCGGAGGCCTTCTCCGGGCTTGCGGATGCCATTGTCAAGGCCTGCGACGAGCGCAATGCCTCGCTTCCTCCTACGCAGAAGGTGGAGACTAAATGATTCGCCAAAGGCGAATCATTTAGGGGCACCCGGAGACAAACGGGTTAACGGGTTAAACGGGTTAATGGTTGGCGGTCAGGGGTTCTGAGGCGCTATTGCGGATCTTCTTGACTTGCCAGAGGAGCATGAAGAGTGTGAGGCAGGTGGCCACGACGTCGCTGATAGGGTAGCAAGCCCAGACGCCGTCGAGTCCGTAGCGCGGCGGGAGGATAAAGAGGAGCGGGATCATGCAGATGATCTGGCGTGTCAGTGACAGGAACACCGCTTTCCCCGCCATGCCGAGGCTCTGGAAGAAGTTGGTGCCCACAATCTGGAAACCTACCATCCAGAAGCAGATGGTAGTAATCTTCAGACAGTTCACGGCACATTGGATCTGTTGCTCATCCTGCATGAAGGCTGAGGCGATAGCGTAGGGATTGAATGCCCCGATCAGGGAGCCTATGACGGTCATTGTCAGGCCGGCGAGGGCCGCGAGGCGTAGTGTTGAGAAGAGTCGCTTGTATTTCCGCGCTCCATAATTGTAGCCGAGGATCGGCTGCATACCCTGGCAGATGCCTATGACGACGAAGACGAAGATCGTCACGAAGCGGTTGAAGACCACCACGGACGCGATCGCGTCATCACCTCCGTAATGAAGCAGGGAGTTGTTGACAATGGCGTTGATAGCCGAGCCTGCGACGTTGATAAGGAAGGGCGCCATGCCGATATAGAGGATAGCCTTTATAACGCGCCACTTCAGTTTGAATGTGCCACGCACGAAATGCAATGTGCTCTTCTTCTGGAAGAAGTGGCTCATTACCCATATGGCGGTCACTGTCATGGAGATATCCGTGGCGATGGCCGCTCCCTTGATGCCCCAGCCGAAGCCGAAGAGGAAGAGCGGGGCGAGGATGGCGTTGATCACCGCGCCGATGATGTTGGTATACATCGCCTTGCCCGGGTAGCCCGTGGCGCGCATCACATTATTATAAGAGAACGTCAGGTTCATGAGCACCATCGCGGGGAGCACCCATATAAGGAATTCCCGGGCGTATGGGAGAGAATTCGGGGAGGCACCGAAGAGGCGCAGGATAGGGTCGAGGAAGATGGCGAAGACAGAGATATAGGCCAGTCCGATGAAGATGGTGAGCTGCACCGAGTTGCCGAGAATGATCTCCGCTCCCCGCCTGTCGTTCTGCCCCATGACGATGCTGACGCGGGTAGCCGATCCGGCTCCAATGAGCATACCGAGGGCTGTGGCGAGGTTCATGACGGGGAAGGTGACGGCTATGCCGCTGACCACATTGGGGTCGTCGATGGCGTGTCCGATCACGATTGAGTCGATGATATTGTAGACGGCCGAGACGACCGTGCCGACCACAGCCGGGAGACTATATTTCAGAAGGAGTTTCCAGATTACGCCGTTGCCGAGTTCCTCGAGGCGTGAGGTATTGTCTGATTGAGTCATATTGAGAATTGCGGGCCGGAAGAGGCCAAAAACTTTTGTAAAATTAGAAAACTTTTGCGAAACATGGATAGCTTTTGCCGAATTAATATCTAATTATTAATTTTGCATTATGAAATTGCGTGTATTATCCATAATGCTTCTTCTCCTTCACTTTCTTCCGCAGGGGATGAAAGCCCAGATGCTTGCCATGCCCGACCAGAAGGAATATGTCGATTCCCTGCGTCAGGAACTCGACTACGGCCCTTACTACGGACTCTACAAGGACAACTACTTCATCGTGGGTACGGATCCAACGCGTCGCCCCACTGCCACCAACTCCGACGTGAAGTTTCAGCTCTCCTTCATGTACCGCCTGACCGAGGCCACGCTCCCCTGGAACACATTCCTTTTCGTGCAATACACGCAGAAGACTTTCTGGAATGTCTTCCAGGAGTCGCTTCCGATGCGCGACAACAACTATAATCCCGGTATCGGTCTGACGAAGGCATTCTTCTCCAAAGACCGCTACATCGGCAAGCTGACACTCCTTCTGGAGCATGAGAGCAACGGACGTGACGGGGAGGCCTCACGCAGCTGGAACAAGGTGTCGCTCTGCGCATCGACCGTCATAGACCGCAACCTGATGGTGCATTTCAAGACATGGATTCCCATCATCGACGGTGGCAACAACAAGGATATCCTCTACTATAGCGGCATCTATCAGGGTGGTGTGGTCTACAAGACCAACAACGAGAACTTCTCCTTCGGCCTGACCTGGGTGAAGAGGAAGGGATGGAACCTCAATTTCAACACCATCTGGGAGGCAAGCTGGAGGGTGTCGAAGAAAATGAACCTCAATCTCTACGCACAATACTACAACGGCTACGGGGAGAATCTCATAGACTACAAACAGTTTCATTCGCGTCTCCGCGTCGGAATAGTGTTCAAGCCGAAATTCTTCTCCGAGTTCTGATCCTCGTAATCATTAGTTCCAATCAGTTCTGATCCTCATAACCATTAGTTCAAATCATGGATTTCACTCCGTTATTCAGAAAAAGATTTGTCAAGCTCGCCGAGCGTACCGACAGCTGGACCCGCGATGCGGAAGATCTGCAGCGAGGGGTGCTCCGTTCCCTGATAGAGCGTGCCCGCGACACAGAAGTGGGACGCCGCCACGACTTCGCCTCCATGCTGAGGGAGAAGAATCCGGCGCGGGTGTGGAGCACGCGTGTGCCGAGCGTGGAATATGAGGATATCCGCCGCGACGTGATGCGTATGCTCCGTGGAGAAAAAGATGTGCTCTGGCGTGGACGTTGCCGCGATTACGCGCAGTCTTCAGGCACGAGCGGGGGGAAATCGAAGTTCATACCGATCACCGATGACGCCCTCAACCATAACCATTACCGTGGAGGAGCCGACACGGTGGCACACTATCTGCGTCTCGTGCCCGACAGCCGTATCTTCGCCGGAAAGGGATTCATTCTCGGGGGCTCCTTCTCGAATACGCTGAGGGAGAAGATTCCGGGGGTTCATGTGGGGGACCTGAGCGCCACGCTGATTCGCAGGATCAATCCGGTGGCCAATCTCGTCAGGATACCCGACAAGGCAACGGCCCTCATGCCCGACTGGGAGAAGAAGCTGCCGGCGCTTGTGGCGGCAGCCAAGGATGCCGACGTCACCAACATTTCGGGAGTGCCGTCATGGTTCCTCACAGTGATCAGGCGTATCTGCGAGGCAAGGGGGGCGGAGAAGATTTCCGATGTATGGCCGAATCTCGAGGTATTCTTCCACGGGGGAATCTCGTTCGAGCCATACCGCGACGAATATATGAGGCTCACCGACCCGAAGAAGATGCACTTTCTGGAGACCTATAATGCGTCGGAGGGTTTCTTCGGCGTGCAGAATGATTTCCGCGACAAGGGTATGCTCCTCCTTATCGACAGTGACATATTCTATGAGTTCATACCCGTTGAGGGAGACGACCGCAGGCCCCGCCCCGTGTGGGAGGTGTCGTCGGGAGAAGTCTATGAGATGGTGATCACCTCGAGCAACGGTCTCTGGCGATACCGTCTCGGAGACACCGTGAGGGTGACTTCGACCTCTCCGGTAAAGATACGCATAGCAGGGCGCACCAAAAGCTACATAAACGCTTTCGGCGAGGAACTGATGCAAGACAATGCTGAGAGGGGTATGGCGGCGGCCTGCGACAAGTGCGGAGCCGCAATCGCAAATTATACCGCCGCGCCACTCTATTCGCGCAACGGCAAGAAGGGGCGTCACCAATGGCTCATAGAATGGACCACACCCCCCGCCGATATGGCAGCGTTTACCGATGCGCTCGACAGTGAGTTGCGCCGTCTCAATTCAGACTACGACGCGAAACGCAGCAAATCTATCTTCCTTGACCCGCCCGAGATACTGACGGCCCGACACGGACTCTTCGACGAGTGGCTAAGGAAGGCCGGTACGCACAAGTTGGGGGGTCAGCGGAAAGTGCCTCGACTGAGCAATGACCGCACGATCATGGAGCAATTGCTCGCCCTTATGTCATGATGCTTTCCCCTGTGAAAGTTGAAAATAATCTTCTTACATCACTAAATTAACTGACCGACATTGAAAAAGATATCACTTTTTGCCGCGCTTGCCCTCATATTTCTCTCCCCGGGCAACGCGTATGCCCAGGGGAGTTCCTTCGAGGAATTTAGAAGGGGAATCATGGAAGATTTCAATTCCTTCCGCAACCGTATCCTCGATCATTACGCCGATTTTCTCGAAGGGGAGTGGCATGAGTATGAACCGCTCATGCCCGAGACAAGATATAAGAGTCCGAAGCCGTCGCAGGCTCCGGATGCCCGCATAATGCCCCCTGACGCCGAGGGTATGACCTTTGCATCGCTCTCCTTTTCCAAAGCCACGCATTCCGCGGCCGAGGGTCGAGATTCCGTGACGGGAGTCGACTATATCCCCGTCTCCGGAAAGCCTGCGACTAAGTTTGAGCTTCCTCCCCGTTTCCCGCTTCAGGAGAATGACGGATCAAGGGAGGGGATGGAGAGTCTTGTATATCGCGGCATGGAGTTCCTGATTCCGGCATATGACTACGAGCTATGGAAAAATTATGCCCAGCCTTCGGATGTGTCGAGGCAATGGTATAAGCTCAACCGTGCGAAAGTGGGAAAGACGGTGGCACCGGCCCTTCAGGAGCTCAGCAAGAAGCTCGGCCTCAACGGTTACCTTACCTACGATCTGCTCTGCCACTATGTGGACGGAAAGTTTCCTGAAGACGGTATCATAGGCAAGGTTTCGCTCGTGCATTATCTCCTTGCCAACATGGGTTATGACGTGCGATTAGGTTTCTCGGCGGCGGGAGATCCGGTGATACTGATGCGCACCGACCAGAAGCTCTATCAGGTGGAGCGGGTGGATGTTGACGGCAATCTCTATTATATGTTCAATCCTCTCGGAAGGGAGATCGGCAACGTGCGCACCTGCTACATCCCAAATTCTCCGGACATGGGCGAGAAGTTTGATTTCCGCATCAACGGGCTGAAGCTGCCGATGCGTGAGGGGGATTATGACATAGCATTGGGAAAACTCCACCTCAACGGTAAAATCAACAAGAATATCTTCCCGGTGCTCTATCGTTATCCTCAGCTTGAATGTTCAGACATTGCGGACAGTTTCATACTCCCTGAGGTGAGGGAGGATGTGGTGCGCCAGGTGAAGGAACAGCTGGAGGGTATGGAGACACTCGATGCCGTCAACGAGCTCCTCAACTTCACCCAGCTCGGGTTTGAGTATGCCACCGACCCGGATTTTCACGGTTTTGAGAAACCATATTTCTTTGAGGAGAATCTATACTATCCATACAATGACTGTGAAGACAGAGCCATCTTCTACACCTATCTTCTCTGGAATGCCCTCGGGGTTGAGAATCATCTCCTTGAATATCCGGAGCATGAGAGCGCGGCCGTGACGCTACCTGTAGGGATAAAGGGCACGGGCTATCGTCTGAACGGGAAGAAATATTACATCTCCGATCCCACCTATATGCACACTCAGACCGGAACGTGCATGCCTTGTTTCAGGCGGACAGTGCCGGTCATCAATTACCGCTACGCGGCCGGGGATGTGGAGACCAACCCATAAGAATAGTTAAATATCGGTAAAATATTTGGTGATGTCGCTGATAATTTGTAATTTTGACGATTAGCTTAAAGAAGCCCCTGAAATGGGACTAATTTCATAACTAACCATCACATCATAACAATGAAGATTAATAAGTTTTTGACTGCCATATGCGTCTCTTTCATGGCTTTCTGCATGAACGCGGCAGATGTAGTCATTGATAATATCCGCTACGAGATCATCAAGGGGCGTCAGGCCGCTTCTTGTCGGGCTCACAAGGGTAAGGAACTTGTTGATGTCGAGATCCCTTCGCGTGTATCGATCAACGGTCGTTTCTATCCCGTGGCCGTAATCGAGGAGAAGGGTTTCGAGGGTTGCAAGAACCTGACATCAATCGTGATCCCCTCGACAGTGGAGTATATCGGTGCGGAGGCATTCTGGAACTGCCAGAATCTCGAAAGCGTCGTGCTTCCCGATCAATGCCAGACAGCTATCAGCGACGGCAGCTACGGTTTCGGTCGCCACGGCATCTTCCGCAACTGCAAGAAGCTTCAGCGTATGCGCGGCACGACGATGCTCTATCCGCAGTATATGGTGCTCGACGCCATCTTTAACTGCAAGGAGGTGCCCGCCTATGCCGCTCTCTCGACAGTTGACCCTGCCGACATCGACAAGGTTATCAATCTCGACGCACATTTCAAATCGTATGCAAAGGAGAATTATCTCGCCGGACTCGAGCAGTGGCAACGCCGCAAGAGCTACGAGACAGTGGCTCAGTGGGAGACACGTGTGAACGATGCCAACCGCAAGAGGATGTTTGACGAGACTGTTGCCGAGGCACGCACCGAGTTCCTCCGTCATTTCTCACCCGCCTCAATCCGCGGCACACTCGAGGCTTACGACAACGAGAATCAGATTTTCCCCGTGTATATGGGTGATATGGGCACTGTCTACGCTTCCGTGCCCTCCGAGGAGGCTGACGCTTTCCGCACAGGTTGGAAGTCGGTCAAGGTTGTGCCTGAATACGGCATCGTTGACGATCAGGTCGGTATCGTGAACTGCACGTTCCAGCTCGGTGACAAGCAGTATTCATCACCCCGCGCGTATGCCGAGGATGATTTCGATGAGCTCATGCTCATGCTCACTCCCCTTTCTGCACTGAAAGAGTATGAGAACCAGTTGGCCGCCCGCGAGACAAAAGCCGAGGAGCGCAAGACCTACGGTCCGGACGAGGTCGACATCCAGATTCCGGCTACACTTGAGGAGCGCAATCGCACATTTGCCGTCATCATCGGCAACGAGAACTATCAGCGTGTGGCCAAAGTCGACTATGCCCAGAATGACGCCCGTGTGCTTTCAAAGTATTTCACCCGCACACTGGGTATTCCGGAGACCAACATCCGCACATACTACGATGCGACCTATGGAGATATGGTGGCAGCAATCGAGGATATCAAGGCCGTTACAGAGGCATTCAACGGCGACGTTGACGTGATTTTCTACTATGCCGGTCACGGTATACCCGATGAGAGCAACCGTAACGCCTTCCTCCTTCCGGTTGATGCCCACGGTTCGAGCACCGAATCCTGCTATCCTATCAACAAGCTTTACGAGGAGCTCGGTAAGTTGAAGGCTCATCACACAGTGGCCATACTCGACGCATGTTTCTCCGGCTCTCTCCGTGGCGAGGGTATGCTTGCGAGCGCACGCGGTGTGAAGATGAAGCCGAAAGAGGTGCCGGCAAGCGGCAACCTTGTGGTTCTCTCCGCAGCCAGCGGCGACCAGACGGCCTATCCTTATGCAGAAAAGAACCACGGTCTTTTCTCCTACTATCTCATCAAGAAGCTTCACGACACCGAGGGCGACGTCACCATCGGCGAGCTTTCGCAGTATCTCCATGATAACGTGAGCCAGCAGTCGATCCTCGTCAACAAGAAGCCTCAGACTCCCACTGCGAAATGGAGCACCGGCCTCAACGACACATGGAGCGGCCTGAAGCTTGGCGGCGGTTTCCGCGAGACTCCTGCCGCAGAGACCGAGGAGACTCCGGCTCCGGATGCCTGACGTGCCTATTTTTCACGACTTGGTGTAAAATAATTTACACTTATTAAACTTTGGCTTGTCAGCGAAGTCAATATGATAAAAACAGAAAAAAACAATAACAAACTAAAAAAGTCTATCAGATGAAAAAGATTTTGACTATCATCATGGCGCTTTGCTTCCTGGCGCCGGCCTATGCACAGAACTACGACAAGAAAGTGGCAAAAGCCCAGGACAAGGAGATAAAGGAGAAGATGAAACAGTACAAGAAGGGTGGCTATGAGATTCTCGGCAGCCGCACGATGGAGGTTTCTCTCGCCAAACACTATGCCAAGCTCGCGGAACTTGGCGACAACGGAGTGGTATTCGACGGTAACGGCGGTCCTTCCAAGTCAAAGAACATCGCCGAGCAGATGGCACTCAACAACGCCATCGTGAAATATGCCAACAAGGCAAACAGCACAGTGAAGGGTCGCGTTGTGACCGACATCTTCGCCGACGGCGTAGCCTCAGAAGGTGAATTTGAGAAATTCTATTCAGCTTACGAGCGTCTCGTGGAGCAGAAGGTGAAGAATGTGCTCAATCCCAGCTACTCTGTAGTGAAGAAGAATCCTGACGGCACATATGAGGTGCAGGCTTTCTATATCGTAAATGAGAATCAGGCACGCATCGCCCGCGAGCAGGCTCTTGAGGCCGCTATCCGCGACAGCGAGCTCGCCGGAGAGTATGCAGACAAGGTGCGTGGTTTCGCATCTTCCAAAATTGAGGACTGATAACATCTCTTAAGGATGATAAGCAGATATTTATATGCGGGGGTCGTGGCGCTTGCCGCCGCGACTCCGGCATATGCCGACCCTCCCAAAGGATTTGAGGAATTCCGCAAGGGGTTGATGGAAAACTTCAATAGTTTCCGCAACCGTATTCTCGATCATTATGCGGATTTCCTCGCCGGGGAATGGCATGAATACGAGAGTCTTGAGCCTCTTGAAAGATATTCAGAGCCGAAGCCGACAGAGATTCCGTCAGTTGAGGAGTTTGAGACCGAGGAGGCTGATGAGCAGAAGAAGGAGCTCATGCTGACGCTCGGTTTTGAAAAGGTCGACGCCAACAAATTTGACGGGCGCAAGGATCCGGCCCTTCTTAACTGGATACGTGAGACCCGCTCCCTCTACAGCGCATCGACGGCACCTCAGGGTGAGGATATCGTAGGTGAAGACGTGAAGGGTCAGCTGACACCGGGAAACATCGTTACCGGCAAAGGACTCGTGGCCAACTACGACGGAGATGTCTTCAATTTCTACGGAATGGACTTCGGCTTGCCGAAGGTCAATTTCGAGATCGAAGACAACATTACCAGTCTCAATGATTTCGCCACCCAGTGGAGAAAACTCGACAAGCAGGAAGTCGGGAAGAAACTTATTCCCGGTATAAAAGCCGTGCAGCAGTCGAGCGGTCTGAGCGATTATCTCGTTTTCGAGATGATCATGGCCTATGCCGACCATAAATTCCCCAAAGCCAACGACGCAGCCAAGATGGCCTTCGCCCACTATATGCTCTGCCAGATGGAGTATGGCGCGAGGATCGCGGTCAACGAAGAGGGGGAGCCGTTCATGCTCCTCCCTTTTGACGAACCGGTGTTCGGGCGTGGGGCCGTGAATCTCGAACGCCGATATTATGTATTCTCAACTCCGGGACGCCAGTTTGTGAAGAAGTCCGGCCTTTATACACCACCTCTTCCAAACGATGCTTCCACCGGGAAGACACTGAGTCTCCGTCTTGACGGCCTGCGTCTCCCGATGAACCCCTATCATTTCTCCTTTGAACATGCCGGCCTTAAGATCGAGGGTGACATGAACCAGAATATCATTCCGATACTCTATCGCTATCCGCAGATGTCAACCAAGAGTTTCGCCGAATCGACCATCAATCAGGATCTTCGGGACGATGTGGTGCGTCAGGTGAAGGAACAGTTGAAAGGGGAGGAGCGTCTGAAGGCTGTTGACAAACTTCTGGCACTTATCCAATACGGGTTCCATTACAAGACCGACGATGCCTTCCACGGTTTCGAGAAACCCTATTTCTATGAGGAGATACTTTTCTATCCCCACAGCGACTGCGAGGACCGCGCCATATTCTACAGCTATCTTCTCTGGAACGCACTCGGCATTGAGACCGACCTTATCGCATATCCCAATCACGAAGCCACTGCAATCAAGGCCGAGAAGGTATGGGGTGGCAACGATTTTTATCTGAAGGATAGCGACAAATTCTTTATTTCCGACCCTACATACCAGGGGGGAATGACCGGTTCATGTATGCCTAATTGCCGCGACAAGAAACCGACAATTGACGTGAGCTACAAAAACCGACTCTGACTTTAACCTGAAATACCATAAAGACTTGATTTAAACTTTTACCTGACTATGACGATAGATATGAGACACCTTCTCACCGGATTTCTTTTTGCCTCGGCACTTCTTCCGGGTGTGGAAGCGTTTGCGGAAAAAGCAAAGACAGAGACTCCTGCCACTCAGAAGACCGACTACAGATTCCGCCAGAAGGCTACCCCAAAGACTCTCTCACGATACAATACGGTGGTATTCCCGCTCAGCGACCACATGATCGCTACCATGAGGGGCGACCATCTACTCGAGGTGAAGAAAGACAAGATGCTTTCGAGCCTTGAGGTGATACCCACAGGCGTGAGCTTCGGTGTGATCGAGACTGACAAGAAGGGTAACAGCAATCTCTATTTCTATTCCTCGGCTGAGGCGGATACCAAGGTCGGAAAGTTTGACGTGAAGAAATACGGCGTGCCTACAGCTTTCTGCTACACGCGCGACGGACGCCGCCTGCTTGTGGCTACAGACCGCGGACTCTGGATTATGGATCCGAGGACACTTCAGCCGGCTGAGCAGATGGAGCTTCCATTCGCTCCGACATCTCTCGCAGTCAGCGAGAATGGTTATTATCTCGCCATGTCAGCCGATGACCGTGTAGCAGTCTACAATTTCGAGGAGAAGAAACTCCGCCGCGACTGGACCTACGGTGTTAAAGTCAATGACATCACTTTCAACGGCGAGAGCACCGAGTTTGCCGTGCTCACCAACGACGGCCTCCTTACAGTCTACGAGACACGCACCTTCAATATCAAGAATGATATTGACGAGCTTGGCGAGGGTCTGGCCTGTGCTTTCTCTCCCGACGGTAAATATATGGCGATCGCTACATCGCCCACAAGCATCGAGATGGTCAATCTCGTGCGTCCCGATGACCGCAACACGATGCCAATCGAAACGGGTGGCGTAAACGACGTGGAGTTTATCAAGGATTCCTACGGCAACACCATACTTGCCTTCACAAATGAGATGGCGATCGGAGCGCGTCGTCTTCTCAACCTCGAGCCTCACTATGCAAAATTGGTGTCGGATCAGGTCGACCATCTTATGGACGAGTGGTTGAAGATGATGCCGGGCGAGTCTATGGAAGATTACAAACTCCGTGTCAATGATGAGACCCGCAAGGCTCAACGCCGCCTCTTCGAGGATGAACTCTCGACTCAGTTCGCCGGCGACCTCCTTGCCGACGAGACCCTCACTCTCGGAAACTACGACCGTGCCAACCAGTTGCTCGCCATCGGTTTCTCTAAGATGCCCACTATCTACCTCCCTGTACCGGAGGGTAACATCTCCGCGTTCCACAATGCGGGTGACCTTCTTCTCTCTGATGTGCAATACGGTCTTCTTCCCGATGATACCTTCGAGATTATCTACGCAAAGGTCTTCAACAAAGCCGACGGCAAGACCTATGAATACAACAACCTCAACCGCCAGCAGATGGCTTTCATGGCCAACGATGCCAATGTCGTGTCTCTCGAGATTCTCCAGCAACAGCAGATGGAGGAGCTCAGACTCCAGGAGCTTCGCGAAAGGGTTGTGGAGGAGGCCAAGCACAACGACCTGATCTCCAACCACACCAACATTTCAGTCGACTCCAAGATTGTGCCTGACTATAATGCCAACGGTGAGAAAATCCTCAACTATGTCGTGAACTTCACCTATCAGGTTGACCCCGATTTCTCCGCATCGGAAGACTTCCCTCCGGGCAAGTATACCATCCCTGAGTCAGGCGCGGCAAGTTCGATGCTCAAGATTGTTGAGGAGGCTTTCCAGGGTGATTTCGCCCAATATCTCAAGGATGGCAAGAAGCTTCGCGTAACCATCTCCGGCACTGCCGACGGTGCCCCGATCATCCGCACTATCCCTTATGACGGCAGCTACGGTGACTTTATAGATGAGCCGATCTATGAGAACGGAGAGCTCACAGCAGTAACCGTCACCAAGGATGGCGGCGTGAAAGAGAACCGTCAGCTTGCATTCCTACGCGCAATGGGTGTGAAGAACCACCTTGAGAATAATGTCGAGGCCATCAACAATATGGACACCGACTATACCTACCGTATCGACGTGGCAGAGGGTAAGGGTGGAGAATTCCGCCGCATTACAGCCAACTTTGTCTTTGTCGACGTATTCTGAATAAATACACGTGTCTCCGGAGGGAATTTACTTCCGGAGATACGTATCTCATGAAACGAAACCATCATGTTCAAACCAACCCTGACAATCAATAGAATACTTTTAAGATTGAGGCTGTTCCGCACCGTTGCGGGAATTATGGCAGTCTCAGCAATCGGTCTTTCAGCCCATGCTCTGACCCAACAACCCACGGCAATAGAAGAATTTCAGGAGGAGACCGTGGAGACCGCTCCTCAAAAGGCTCCCGCCGCAGTGGAAACCTCGGCCGCCGCAGTGGAAACTCCGGCTACCGAAGCGATAGCTCCGGAATCAGAAATTGTAACTACGTCTGAGACCGAGATTGCTCCTGCAGTGGCAGCAGTGGAAGATGAGACTCCGGCCGTGCCTCTTATGGAACAGGCTGTGGAGGCTTACAAGTCTATCAGAATGATGCAGGCCGATGCGGCAGAGGAGGATGCCATATATGAACAGGCCTACGACGCCTTCAGGAAAGCAGAGGCAGCCCTTAATGAAGAGGGTCGTGCTGTAGAGGAAATGGATCAGCTCAAGGGTATCCTTATGGATCTTGACAATATGATGGCGCGCGCGACAGTGCACTATTCCTCGGCGACAGAGACCGACAAGATGAACCGTTTCGCCCGTGCCTTTGTCGACATACAGCAGCTCCCCCAGTTGGCTACCGCCCACTGGAACAATGATCCGGAGCTTTATCCTTCGATTGTATATATCGCGGCTTCAGGAGCTTTCAACACCGGAGACCTTGAAGACGCACTGAAATATTTCGAGACATACCTTAGAACCGGCGATCAGAAGCATCGTGAGCGCATCGCTTTCTTCTACGGGCAGACGCTCATGAACACCAAGCAGCAGGAACGCGGTAGAGACACGGTCATTTCACTTGCGAATGAATATCCTCAGAATCCGCAACTTCAGGCTGTGGCGATGCAGTTGTGTCTCGATACCAACAGGAAGGATCTTGTAGGACCGCTCGTGGAGAGGGCATTGATTTACAAACCCAACGACGAACGCCTTCTCAATCTTCAGGCCAACGTATTCGAGTATGACCAGAAATTCCGTGAGGCTCTCGATATCTACATGCGCCTCGATGAGATGCGTCCTAACAGCAAGAGCATCAACGAGAGTATTGCCAACTGTTATTTCAATCTCGGCACCATGAACTATAACCAGAGCATCATGGCAGTGACCGAGAAAGATGCCTCGAAGAGCCGTCGCCAGAGCAATGCCTATTTCTCAAGCGCGGCAGACAAGTATGAGGAACTCGTTGACAATGATCCCAACAATGAGAAATATCTCACAGCGCTTGCCCATGCCTATGCCGTGCTCGGCAACAAGTCGAGGGTGGATGCCCTTAACGTGAGGATCACAGCTCTCGGGGCGACACCTATCGCAATGAACGACCTCCCGGTGCTTGTAGGCGAGGGTAGTGCCGGACAGGGTGGCAATGTCGGAGGTAAGAAGATACCCTCTTATCAGGAGTATGCTCAGGCTTATGTGACCGAAGAGTTGAGGAAATGGGCTCAGAAGGGTGAGTTTGAGAAGGTTGAGGATTATCAACAGCGTATATCCCCGGCCAATATCCGCGCGGAGCAGAAGCGACTCAGTACAGTCACAGAAGAGAAATACCTTAAGGAGTATTCCGGCCATCTGATGATTTCGCAGATGAAACTTCAGCCTTATGATACGGATCATGAGACCTATGCAATTGAATCCGATTATGGCCCGGTGACAATCAAGGTGCCCCTCAAGAACAAGGAGGCTGAGATCTTCAAGAACACCTGGGAGAAGGTGCAGATCCGCAATGCCAAGTTCTTCATCCTCGACGACCAGATCGCAATCTCCAACATCACTTTCCATAGTCCTTCCGGAAAGGATTACACTTACAACGCCAGTCAGGCTCTCGCCTATGAGCCGCCGGTGGTAGATGTCGACCTCGACAAGCTTGTTGCCGTCAATCAGACTCCCTCCAAGACCGGAGCATCAGCCGGAAACAAGGGAGGCAAGGCCACCAAGATTACCGTCAAGAGTGATGTGGATCAGGATATTCCTCAGAATAAGCCGAACAATACCCAGACTATTGCCCTCGTGATAGCCAATGAGAATTACGGGAAGGTGTCGAAAGTGACTTCAGCCGGTCACGACGGCGAGGTGTTCGCCCAGTATTGCCGCGAGACTCTCGGTATACCGGAGAATCAGGTGCTTTTTTACGAGGATGCCACTTATGGTAACACACTCTCGGCCATAGAGCGTCTTAAGAACACGGTGAAAGCCATGGGGCCCGAGACCGACGTGATTGTATATTACGCCGGACATGGTGTGCCTGACGAGAAGACGAAGGAGGCCTACATGCTTCCTGTTGATGCCGACCCGATGGTGATGATGACGGCTTATCCGCTCAAAAAACTTTATGATGACCTCGGCTCGATGGGGGCAGCCAACGTGATGGTATTCATGGATGCCTGCTTCAGCGGCGCGAACCGTGGCGAGGGTATGCTTGCCGATGCGCGTTCCGTATCACTCAAACCAAGCCCAGCTTCTCTAAAGGGGAATATGTTTGTGTTGAGTGCTGCCGACGGCAACGAGACTGCCCTTCCCTGGGTGGAGAAGAATCACGGTCTTTTCACATATTATCTGCTTAAGAAACTGAAGGAGAGCAAGGGTAATGCGTCGCTTCAGGAACTTGCCGATTATGTGAAAGGGGAGGTGTCGAAGACTTCGAGTCTTGAACTCAAGAAGCCTCAGAACCCTAAGGCTACGGCGACAGGTGCTCTCTCAGGGCAGCTCAACAAGAAGAAACTACGTAAATAATCAATGCATAATTCAGTTAAGAAAATAGGAATATTCCTCGGTATCTCGGTCATGGCGTTGTGCTTCACGGACAACGCCTTGGCTCAGGTCAAGAAGGTCAGCGGACAATACACATATTACGGTGATAAGAACGACTCACCGGCCATGAGTAAGCGGAAGGCTCTCGAAGGAGCACGCCTTGACGCGATCTCAAAGGAATTCGGCACTATCGTCACCCAGGACATCATGCAGGCTGACCGTGTCGGTTCCGACGGAGAGACAAGCAAATTTTTCTCCCTTTCGGCCACTGAGGTGAAAGGGGAGTGGATTGCAGATGAGGGTAATCCGGTCTATGTGGTGAGTCTCGACAGCGAGGATAACCTTGTCGTGAACTGCCGTATAAGCGGCACGGCGAAGGCCATCACGAATGAGTCAGTTGATTTTGAGGCTCTCGCCCTCCGCAACGGTAACACCAAGGGTAACGCATCATCCGAATACAAGAGTGGCGACAATCTTTTGCTCTCGGTGACTGCCCCTGTAGACGGCGAGATCAGTGTTTTCCTACTTGATGAAGCGGGTGAGGTGACGCTAATGCTCCCTTACGGACAGGACATCAATCAGGAGACTCTGATCAAGAAGGGTTATGACTATGTCTTTTTCGATGAGACAAAGAATGAGGGATCGTTTGGAGAGGTTGACAGTTTCATACTCGGAGCCGACAGTCAGATTGAGTTCAACAAACTATATGTGGTGTTCTCTCCCAAGAAATATAGTCTTCCCCTCGCGCGCACCGTTGATGACGGACGGCGTGTACTCAAAGAGGAGGAATTTACCAAGTGGCTTGTGAAGAACCGTCGCAATGACCCCAAGATGGCAGTGAAGCAGATAAATCTCAAGATAATGCCCTAACGATTTAAAAAAGGACTTGCTTATGAAGAAAATAATGATGGCGGTGGCCGCGATTGCATGTGTTGTTCCGGGCGCCACGGGACAAAATGAGATTCAGGGTAGCTATCAGGAATTCCGTCAGGGAATCCTCAATGACTATCAGGAATTTCGGAATACGATATTATCTCACTATGCAGATTTCCTTGAGGGAACATGGCATGAATATGAGGCTATGGAGCCCCTTAAGAAGGATAATAAACCGAAGCCGAAGAAGGTGCCGGAAGTGAAGCTGAACAAGCCTTCGGCCAAACCGGTGGATATGCCAGCACCCATTGCGGATGCTAAACCGAAGTTGTCGACACCGGTTAAACCTGAGATGAAAAAGCCGGAGCCTCAGCCTTCTGCCAAACCATCATCTACGCCATCACTGCTCGATAAACCGAAAGTGGAGGTTCCCCCTGAGGCCGGTGCGCTGGTTGCCCCATCACTGAAGTTGCGTCCGAATATAGGGGAGCCGGTTCTTGCCCGCTTCAAGAATCCGCCGGCTCCCATACCTGAACCGGATAGGGGTAAGATGGATCTTTCCGGTGATGAAGGTAAGGTGAAAACCGGAGTGTCTATACCTTCTGACGCGCGTCTCGCTGACCGGGGTAATGTTCCCGCAATCCCGAAGTATGACGGTGCTTACGCTCCTGAAGAGGAGGAGAGCCGAGAGGGGATGGATGTCGTGGATTTCTATGGTATGGAGATACTCGTGCCGAAGATTGACTTCAAGATCAGTCAGTCGCTCGGGAAGGTGTCTGATCTCGCCCGCCATTGGCGTATCCTCGAGGAGCAGGACCTTGCCGATAAGGTTGAGGAGTCGATCATGCCTAAAATCAAGAAGCTGGGGCTGAATGACTATCTGACTTACGAGTTCCTGTGTGCATACATGGATTCCAAGTTCCCCGGTGCCGGGCTTTCACCTAAGATGTCGGCCGTGCATTACATGCTTGCTAATCTCGGTTTTGATGCCCGCATAGCTGTGGTGGCAAATACGGGAGATCCTCTCATACTCATGCCGAGCAAGCAGACTCTCTATGCGAAGGTTTATATGCCTATCGATGGTCAGAACTATTATGTCTTCTCCCCGAATAATGCAAATCTTCAGGGTGCGCAGATCGCCACATGTACTCTCCCGAAGGTGGCTAAGTCCGGAAAGAAAATGGATTTCCGCATCAATGGTCTGAATCTTCCGATGAAAGAGAGACATTTCGAGGTTAAGCATGGCGACATGACGCTCAACGGTGTGCTCAATGAGAATCTGATGCCGATTGTTTACCGTTATCCTCAGATGGATACGGAGGATTTCGCTGTCAGCGTGCTTGACAAGAGGATGCGTGCCGATCTTGTGGCTCAGGTGAAGGAGCAGCTCGGAGGCAAGGAGAAACTGGCTGCGACTAATGAGTTGCTGAAGTTTACTCAGTCCGGTTTCCAGTATGCTACGGATGGTGATTTCCACGGTTTCGAGAAGCCCTACTTCCTTGAGGAGAATTTCTACTATCCCCGCAATGACTGTGAGGACAGAGCCATATTCTACACCTATATGCTCTGGAATGCACTTGGTGTCGAGAACCAGCTTTTGGCATTCCCCGGTCATGAAAGTGCATCTGTATCAATCCCCGACGTGAAAGTGAAGGGCACGGGATATGAATACAACGGCAAGCATTACTGGATTTCAGATCCGACATTCATCGGTTCGGTTACCGGCATGTGCATGCCTGACTTCGAAAGAACGGCTCCGACCGTAGACCATACCTATCCGAAGTAATCTTCAATAAAATTCATTGTATCGATACGGCAGTGTGACTCAGCTTGGATGTTATGAAAATCATAAACTTTCTAAATAATTGTAGAAGATCATACTTTGTCTGGGTCTTCATGGCAGTATCATTAGTAGTGACATTTGCCGAAACCCCGACCAATTTTGATGTCTATCTTCTGATAGGGCAGTCGAATATGGCGGGTCGCGGTCCTCTTGAGGCCAACGACACGATTGACATCATTGAGGGAGTCTGGTTGCTCGATGGCGAAGGTCATCCTGTTCCTGCTGTTGCACCTCTTAACAAGTATTCCACCATACGTAAAGAAATAGGATTGCAAGGCTACAATCCCGGGAATGAATTCGGAAGGTTGATTCATAAGGCAACCGGTAGACCGATACTGCTTGTTGTGAATGCCAGAGGCGGTTCTCATATCATGGAGTGGCAACCCGGAAGCGACAGCGGGTATTTCTCGGAGGCTGAGAGACGTACTCATCAGGCTATGGAGTATGGTCCTCTCAAAGGGATATTGTGGAATCAGGGTGAGACGGATGTACAGAAAAAGACAACCGATTATCCGGAGAAGTTCAAGGTGATGATTACTGAATTGCGCAAACAGCTCGGTTGTCCGGATGTCCCGGTGATTGTCGGTCAGGTCGGACGATGGAGGTGGGCACCTCAGGATGATATAGTAAGATTCAATGATTCGGTTATGCCGGCGGTGGTAGAGATGGTGCCACATTGCATGAGCATAAGCAGTGAGGGTCTGGAACGCAGATATAAGGATAAGGAGCGTGATCCACATTACAGCCGTCAATCACAAATTGAACTGGGAAAAAGGTATGCTACAGCATTACTGAATTATTATGGTCTGTGTCATTGACTTGAAGTGCTTGCCGGTGACGTTCCCCGGAAACAGACCATGTGGTATCTTTTAATAAACCAACGGAGTGACTTCCTTTAAGGGAGTTGCTCCGTTGAACTTTAGCATAAAAACATTTGTTGGAATCATAAATAAACCAATAAAAAGACAATGCTATGAAGAAATATCTTATCACCTTTCTCACGGTCATCATGTGTACCGTCGCGGCCTTCGCTCAGGATAAATATTCCATTGACCGTTCTGATCTTCCTGAACCGGCTCAGGAGTTTCTCACCAAGTATTTCCCGAAGGCAAAGGTAGGCCTTGTGAAGACCGACAGGCATCTGTTACGCAAGACGGATTATGATGTGAAACTTGTCAACGGTACGAAGATTGAGTTTAATAATGCCGGGAAGTGGACGTCGGTTGATTGCAAGGGTAAGGAAGTGCCGTCGGGCATCATACCTAAGGCCATCGCCAACTATGTCAAGAAGAATTATCCCGATGTCAAGATTGTGAAGATTGAGAAATCAGCCACAAAATATGAGGTTGAACTCTCAGATGATGTGGAGTTGACCTTCAACGCACTTGGCCAATTCAAAAGTGTCAAGCTCGACGACTGACGTTCAGAGTCCAAATTATAAAATCCGGGAGACACCCAGTGTCTCCCGGATTTTATAATTTGGACAGACCGGATACTTTCTTCGCATAGTGAACCGACGTGAATGATTGAGCCGGAAGGAGGAGTATTGGGATTTTCTTGCTAATTTTGCATTATGAATAA
>CAZMHE010000016.1:0-6508 GCA_964566015.1 uncultured Sangeribacter sp.
ATTGAGCGGTTTGCATTATGGACGCGGAAAAGAAAGGCAAGGGAGTAGCGAAGGTGATGAAGAGAATCGGCATGATTCTCCTCATCACGATTGTCGCGATCGTAGCGTTGCTTTTCGGAGCTGTGAAGTTTCTCGAATCGAAGGAACTCTCCCCGATGGCCGAACGTTTAGCCAACGAGTATATTGACGGTCATCTGAAGATCGGTAGCCTTCGCCTTGGATTCAATCCCCGTTTCCCGTTCCTCGGTGTTACCATTAAGGATCTCACTATCATATCCCATGCTTTCGACTCCCTTTCTCCCGCTGAACGCGGCATAATGCCGGAATATGCCGATTCCCTCCTTACGCTCGACCGACTGAGCGGAACGCTTGATGTGAAGCGTCTTGTCGTCAACAATGAGTTGTCACTCCGTAACGTTGAGCTCAGCGGTCTCGGTGTCAACATTGTCATCGCCCACAACGGGAAAGCGAACTACGAGGTTCTGAAACTGCCGGAAGAGGATGACTCCCAAAGAAAGATGCCCGGGTTCCGTATAAACCGCTTCGCTCTTCAGGAGCCACGGGTCATACGCTTCTATAATGCAGCCGATTCCACCTCGGCTTCCGTTCTGCTTCTCACCGATGCCGCGGTCGATGGCGGAAGACAACCGGAATACCGCCTGAAGATCAACGGTAATGTCACTTCCCCGAAAGCCACACTCATCACCAACCTTGAAGATATACGTTTCGGTATCAACGGCAAAATCAACTGGAATCCTGAATTGCCGGGATTGTTGACAATGGAGCGGATTGAAGTTGACGGAGCTTTCATAAAATGTTTCATTACCGGTGAGGTGGATTTCACAGACCGTCCGATTGTCCGTAAGGCAGAGGTTGAGCTCGCACCGGTTGCAGTTTCTGACCTGCTGACACTTCTGCCGGATTCGGTGAGAAAGCTACACGGACTCTACGAGCCTTACTTTTCGACTGATGCGGTGATCGAGGGTAGTTTCAGTTTGCTGAAGCCTATGGATCTAACCACTGACACCGTCCCCTCTTCCATCCTGAAAATATCGGTGCCACCCGCAAGTCTTCATTACGGGAAATCGGAACTTAAAGATCTGCAACTGAATGTCGTTGTCAGCACGACGACTAATCAACCGGACAGCACAAGGATTGATATAAGCCGTCTCGTTCTGGAGAGTCCGTCAGCTCTTTTTGAAGCTGCCGCACGTATTTCTACACCGGTTTCAGATCCCTCTTTTGAGGCCCAGATGCAGGGTGATATTGATCTCGGCAATTTGCCACCCATTCTGAAGGAGAAAATTGAGGGTTATCTCGCAGGTATTGTCACTACTGACCTTACAGCCTCCGGCAAACTCTCCATGTTCAGTCAGGAACATCTTCACAGACTTGTGGCTGATGGTTCGGTAATGGCCAAGGATGTGTATTTCCTTTCTGCCGATACCACCAAGATGGTTATGCTGGGAAAGGGTAAGGTGAATTTTGAAACAAGAAGAGAAACGGGAGTTGCATCTTCACTGAAAGCCACTGTGGAGATCGATACAGCCAATATACTTTCCGGTGGTGTAGATGTGGCTATCGGTTCGCTCAAACTCGGTGCAGCGGCAAGAGAATCCGGTAAGCGGGACACGACTCACTTTGTCCCAGTGGATGCCGATCTGATGGTAAAGAGGCTCAATATCATGACAGTCACCGACAGCGCCGGTGGATGGTTGCGCAATATTGCAGGAAATATCACACTTAACCGACCAAAATCGAAGGCTCCGTTTCCGGATATTGTAGCCAAGATCACGACGGGTCACTCATCAGCGGGCACTCTTTCCGACAGGATAGTTCTTGACAATGCTATTGTCAATGCCACACTGAGCAAACTCCCGACGTTGGCAACAGTTAAGGATAGAAAGGAAAAGAAACCGGCACGTATACGGGAATATTCATATTTAGCTCCTGAGGCTGTTTTCAAATATGTGTATAAAAAGCGACACCATAAACACCGTATTAAGAGGGTCTATGGCACTTTGAATTCCGACAATACAGAGGTGCTCGAATGGGTACTCACACCGCAGTTCAGCAGATTCCTGACGGAGTGGGAGCTCCGTGGGGATGTAAACACAAAGAGTGCCCGACTCCTCACACTGCTCTTCCCCGTATCAAACAGGATTACAAACGTAAATGTCAGGTTCAGCAATGATACCGTAGGGATAAGGGATATCACGATGCGTCTTGGAAAGTCTGACATCACTTTATCGGGACAGGTATCAAACGTTAGACGAGCTCTCACCTCAAAGAGTGACAATACCCTCAAAGCCAACCTTTCCTTGTTGAGCGATACCATTGACATCAATGAGATTTCAGATGGCGTTTTCAGGGGTGCGGACTATGCCGAACGCCGTCGCAGAGGGAAGGTTCATATAAGTGGGTCGGTTGATGACAAGACCCTTCAAGCGAAGATAGATGCGTTCTCTAAGGAAAAACCGGGAAAGATTGCCCCAGTTCTCATCCCGGTAAATATCGATGCCAACCTCAGGATTGGAGCGGATAATGTTCTTTACAGCGATCTAATACTTCAGAATATGGGTGGAGATATTCTCGTGTATGACGGTGGTGTCAATCTCCACAATATCAATGCCGGATCAGAAGCCGGTAATCTGAGTCTCTCTGCTTTATATTCAGCACCACGTCCCGAGGATATGCAGTTCGGTTTAGGTATGGAGCTGAAGGATTTCAATGTCGGTAAATTTGTGGATCTTGTCCCTGCGGTTGATTCCATCGTACCGCTTATACATGATTTCTCCGGTATGGTCAGTGCGGATGTTGCCGTGACCTGCCGCATTGATTCTGGTATGAATCTGATGCTTCCTACCCTGAACGCAGCGATAAAGATTGACGGCGACAACCTCTCTTTTATTGACCCTGAGAAATATCGTACACTTGGGAAATGGCTCGGATTCAAGAATAAGGCTGACAACACGATTCACCGGATGAATGTGGAGATGACTGTGGCCGATGGCCTGATGCGTGTCTATCCCTTCGCATTCAACATAGACCGTTACCGTCTGGGTATTTACGGATATAATGACCTTGCGATGAACTTCGATTACCACCTGTCGGTATTGAAATCACCGTTACCGTTCAAGTTCGGAATAACTATCTCGGGCAATCCGAAGAAATACAAGGTGCGGTTCGGCGGAGCGAAGTTCAAGGAGAATACGGCTATCGAGAGTGTCAGTGTGGTTAACCAGGCAAGGATAAACCTGATAGAGCAGATAGAGAATGTTTTCAAGCGTGGAGTGCAGAAATCAAGGTTCGCGAAGTTGGAGATAGCCCGACCTGCCGACTATGACATGGGCATTGACCAGGGTCTTACCCCTGCCGATTCACTGCGTCTCATACAGGAAGGAATCCTCCCTGCTCCAAATCCGACGGATTTCTCCGAAGACGCCGGCAGGCACTCCGACACTGATAAACATCATCACAAAAAGAAAAATAAAGAAAGGAAGGATAAGAAAGTGAATTAGTATGGCATGTTCTCAGGAATATATTGATTTTGTATGTAATATACTATCTCCGTTGGGTGAGGTAAGGTATCGCAAGATGATGGGAGACTACGTCATCTATGTTAACGATAAATGCGTCATTACGGCGTGTGACAACAATTCATATATAAAGAAGCTCGATTGTATCGCCGGGTTGATGGCGGAGGCGGAGACAGGTCATGCTTACGAAGGTGCCAAGGAAGCGTATATCCTCGATTTCTCCGATCAGCGCAAAGCCAGGGATGTCATCGCCACCCTCTGGGACTCCCTCCCCTTCCCCAAAAAGAAATAATTCCAGTTTGAAAATTTGTTTTGAGGTATTGTAGGGATTGGAATAATTCAGTAACTTTGAGGGAAACTTATGGAACTGAATTATGATGAGAATCGGTCAAGGTTATGATGTTCACCGGCTGGTGGAGGGGCGTGAGCTCTGGATTTGCGGTATCAGACTGGATCATACGCATGGTCTGCTCGGACATAGCGATGCGGATGTGGCGATCCATGCCCTCTGTGACGCCCTCTTAGGTGCTATTGCACTGCGCGACATCGGTTACCATTTCCCGGACACTGACCCTGCTTACAAGGGTGCCGACAGTAAACTGCTCCTCGCTGAGGTGATGAGGATGGTGCGAGAACGTGGTTGGGAACTCGGTAATGCAGATCTCACCATCATGGCGGAAGCTCCCAAATTCAAACCTCATATCGACGCTATGCGCGCCAAACTCGCCGAAGTCATGGAAACTCCGGTAGAGAACGTATCGGTCAAGGCAACCACAACGGAGGGACTCGGCTTCACCGGACGCCGCGAGGGTATCGCGGCCAATGCAGTTGTCCTGCTTAATCGCCGGGATGCCTGACGTATCTTTCTTACACACTTACAGTCATATCTAAATGGGCAATCCCCCTATCCTGAATCAACAGCAACAACAGGCAGTCGAAGCCACCGAGGGGCACGTCCGCGTTGTCGCGGGCGCCGGTTCCGGCAAAACCCGTGTGCTCGCCCACCGCTACGCCTACATAGTCAATGAAATCGGTATCAGTCCGGGCAATATCCTCTGCCTTACCTTCACCAACAAGGCCGCGCAGGAGATGAAACGGCGCATATCCACGATGGTTGACAGAGGAAGTGTTAACGATTTCGTATGCACAATCCACAGTTTCTGCGCTAAATTCCTGCGTAAGGAGATCTACAGGATTGGTTATCCGAAGAACTTCACCATCATCGACGAGGAAGACGGCAAGCAGCTTGCCAAGCAGGCCATGCAGGAATTCGGTATAGACAGGCGCAAGACAACTGCGGAGAGATTTCTGAAGCAGGTGTCGGCCTTCAAGGGGTTTGCGCCGGTGAAGTATATACAGAATCATCTGCTACCGCACAGCAGTCCGGAGGCTCCCGACCAGATTGTACGCTACCTCAAGCTTCAGCTCAAGCTGTATGCCCTCGATTATGACGATCTTCTTTTCTTCACGCTCTATATACTGCAACATTTCCCCGATGCCCGGAAGGAGTGGACGGAAAAGATCAACTATGTGATGGTCGATGAGGTGCAAGATTGCACCGGTGACGACTGGAAACTTCTGCGTGCCATCACCGAGCATCATGGCAATCTCTTTGTCGTGGGTGATCCTGATCAGGCCATATATGAATGGAGGGGAGCGAATCCCAAGATTTTCGTTGATTTCAAGGCAAAGACGGATGTCGTGCTCAACCGCAATTACCGAAGCACGCCGGATATTCTCGACGTGGCCAACCATATCATCGCCCACAACAAGAACCGTGTGCCAAAGGATCTGTACACCGTCCGGCTCAATGAGCGACAGGTGGTGCATCTTCATTCAGCCTCCGAGAAGGAGGAGGCCGAGGCAATCGCCAAAAGGATCCTTGAAGGTGTGGAATCAGGTATGTCCCACTCCGATTTTGCGGTGCTCTACAGAAGTTCCTTCCTTTCACGCACGATCGAACAGGCTCTGCTCAAACACAAGATACCCTATTCCGTATGGGGTGGAGTGAGATTTTTCGAGCGTAAGGAGGTGAAAGACGTGATCAGTTATTTGCGCCTTGTGGCTTCGGATGATGATGATCTCTCTTTCAGGCGTATCGTGAACCTTCCGGCGAGAAAGTTCGGCGACAAGTCCCTGAAGAAGTTGGCTGAGATTGCCGAAGCGGAAGGAACAAATCTGATGGACACCTTGCGGCGACATATCGATGAACCTCCGTTCAATAAAAAGCCGCTGTACGATTTCCTACGGCTCATTGACGAGGCAAGGGAAAGGGCAATCGTGATGCCTGTGTCAGACCTCACCGACTGGCTCATGACAACATCGGGCCTTTCGGATCTTTACCGCACGGATGAGGAGGAGGAACGACTTGAGAATATCAACGAACTTCTCAATTCAATGAAGGAGTTTGAACTCGGACGCACGGATGACGGCGACACAGATCTGATCTCATATCTTCAGGAGATAGCCCTCTACACAAACGTTGACCGCACGATGGACTCCGAGCGGATCCGGCTGATGACAATCCATCAGTCAAAGGGTCTGGAATTTCCCGAGGTGTTTGTGCTTGGTCTGACGGAGGGTATTTTCCCGAATCACCGCTCAATCCGCGAGAGGCGTCAGGATGGGGAAGAGGAGGAGCGCAGATTGATGTATGTGGCTGTCACGCGAGCCGAGAAGATGCTCTGGCTCTGTGAGAGCGAGGGATACAACAATGACACCGGCGCACTCAAATACCCCTCTCGTTTTCTTACCGAAGTGCCGGAGGGGATGCTGAAGGTAGAGGGGCGTCTCGATCCGATTCTTCTCGAAGGCACAAAGGGTCTGATGAAAATCCTTGCCGATGAGCTCGGCGAAGGGGCGGAGGCTCCCATGGCCAACGGTACGAAGGTGCGTCATAAGGTATTCGGAGAAGGAACTATCGAGGGATATGATGCCTCGGCCAAAAGCTACAGAGTCAATTTCGGATC
>CAZMHE010000016.1:6608-24510 GCA_964566015.1 uncultured Sangeribacter sp.
GTATTGGCATAAGGATCGTAGGCCATTTCTTCGATAACGGGTGATTTCTTATCCGTTAAAGCATCGTCATCCTGACCCTTCGCGACTTTAGCCGAAAAAATCAGGGCACCACCGACTACATTATCCGGATCAAAAGTCGAGATATGCAGACGCAGCGTTTTGGATGCGCTCTCAAGTCGGGAGGGTATGGGGAGTTCAAGAGAGAATTTCCCTTCAGATACTTCTCCATCAACACTGTTAAGCACACGATCGGCACACTCGAATTTGAAGGATTTTGAACCACCACCGGTTCCTGTCAGCATATTGGTGGATTCGATGGCTTCAGGCTCTGCAAGAAGCTTGACACGGACCTTGCCGTTGAAGTCTTTGTCGATTTTACCATCGTCTCCGCAGACATATCCATTGATTGAATATCTTCTTCCTGCCACAATCTCCCCGGGATTCTCTATATTGAGGTCTAAAGTCGGAACCGGTATCCTGAGGGCCGGATCGCAGAGCAGGAGGAAAGAGTGAGAATTGGCATCGTGACATTCAGTCTTGGCCTTTGCATAGAGTTCGCCGATCGACAATGGTGGTTGCGAGCTTCGCTGGCTGTAGAGGGTGGTAAAAAAGAGTTTCACGAAATTGAAATTCTGACTTGACCATGTCTCGCGGTTAGTCACAAGACCGCCGATTGCACCTGTCGGATAGGAGAGTATCATATGTTCCGGTATACCTCGCTCACCACGGTCGGAATTGGTTGAGGAACATCCGGCAGTGACGAAGAAAGTCAGGGGTCGGTTGTGCATCGAAGGGAGATTCGCCGGGGTAAGGAAGCCTCCGGAGTCCTTGCCGATGCGGTCCGGTCCGGCATGACCGATATATGTCGTGAAAGTGCGTCCCTCGTTGAGACAACTTAAGAATCGTGATAAAGACTTCTCAATTCCGTAGGCATCAATAGGAAGTTTCGTGTCGAGAATCGTATGGCCGGAAGTGGTGTCGACAAGTGTCGCCAACTCTTTCGACTGATTCTCATGAGTGTGGGCGTCACCCTCTCCCCCTATCCAGAGAACGTCGGCGACGTCGCGATAGGCGAACTGATAGGTGAGGTACTCCTTAATCTTGGCAATGTATGTATCTGCCTCAGCATAAGTATAGACCGGTAGGATCCCGACTCCGGCTTTGAGAGGGGAGTTCATGAGATTCTGTTCCGCCATGTCGGAGTCAACGGCATAGAAATCGAGAGCCGAATATGCATGGCGTTCAGCATGGACATCTTCCACCTGAGGTGCTATGATTGTCTTGAGTGGATCAGCATTGCGGATATCTGATGAAAGTGGACCCAGAAGCAGAAGATTCTTAAGGGGATTGACCGTGGAAGCCGCCAATTCATGCACAAGTTGACGAACGGCATATGGCGTGGGATTTCCCGCCGAGAAAGTGGCATAAATATCGGTGAGTGAGGCGGTCATGACTCTCATGCCGTCATGTTCGCGGTGGATGTCGGCAATCTCTTCAGCCTTACACATCAGCCACTCCGGAGCCACTATCAGCATGGAGGCTCCATCTGCAATGATTTCCGGAGTCAGGGTTTCGGGAGCCGGAGATGCTGCGGAAGAATCAATACGGGGAGCGGGGAGATCCGTTGCCTCGTCGAAGAAGGCCACGATAGGTGCAGTCGCGGTGGAGCGGAAAGAGATCATGTCTCCATATCCACGGGCTACACGGGGACGGTAAGGTTCGGAGACGATAAAAAGCGACATATTCTCACCGGGGGGATTGATAGTTACCGTCTGTCCGGCCTTGACGTAATGCAGGGCCGCTATAGCCGGTATGTCGTCGCTGTCAATTGAGAAAGGGTAGGAGAGGGTCCAATAGTCTAAGTTGGCAATGCCGAAGATATTTGAAGGGGAGCTGTAGGAGACTACAACCTCGTTATTGTCGGGGAGGAGCCTGACAGTTGTGGTGAAATCTTTGGCGCGGAAATAGGAGAGATCGGTGGCTTCATGTGAAAACGTGATGAGGTTGGCGGCATTGGTGCCGATTGAGGTGACGTTTTTGTCGCCCGGCTGAAAATACATCCTCACGCTCAGAGTCGAGAAGACGGCATCGGAGGGTGAATGAAGTGATACCGGCCATCTGCGTGTGGATGGTTCCCCGCAGTTGAACCCTTCACCCCAGAAGATGTTTCCCGTTGCACTGTTGTTGTGGTGAAGATCGAGCTCATGGCGCTCGAAAGTCATGCCCAATGTCAATGGTTCGGAAAGAGTATCGACGGAAATATCCTCTACCTCGAGGCGTTTATCCTGTGCATCCGTGAGATAGTAGGCGTTGACGTCGGAGTAGATGTCTCGCCCTTCATTGACAAAGATGTTCGTGCGTGAAGAGAAAGAGTAGTTTTCAGGTCCCTTCAGATAGAATACGATACGCTGTCTGTCATCATCATGAAGCACCGGCACTGTGCCTTCACGCCCGACAAGCCCGAGCTCTTCGGGAGCAGAGAAACCCATTCCGCGGAGAGAATCGTAGGAGATGGCGTAGACACCCTCATGATCGGCACTTATGGGGAGCCTTAACTCAGCGTAGGTTGCCAATGACAGGAGTGAGAAGAGGAATATTGAGGCTTTGCGTATCATTTGATGTCGATATATAATAAGAGATTGTCATCGGCACAGACAGAAATCCTGTCGCCGATAGCTATGGGGATTGGGCCGGCAAGCACCGGTACGATATAATCACCCGTCTTCACCGTGTTGTAGGCGCTTACCACCTCCATCATCCGGGCTGCAGTATCGAGAAGTCCGGAGATAGGGATGCTTGCCTCGCGATTACCGTTTCTGAGGATATGGAGGGTGGTCTGAGTATCGAGCGATTCAAGGGGGATCATATCGCCGACAGTCATTGACCGGTCGAAACTCTGTGCCCTGTCAGGGGGTAGCGATGCTTCGAGAAGAGCCTTACGCAATCCGGGAGCCCTGAAATGGACAGCGGGTGCAATCTCGTTCCAGTAACGGGGAGCGAACCTTGCCCCGACAGACTTACCCATCCTGTCGAGTTTCACGACAGGGGCGAGCCACGCCTCGAATGTTTCCGCAAAGTCAGGAATAAAGAATGGTTTCCCGGAATTGACAAGAGCCGAATCCGGGAGGAAATACCAGGCCTGAGGAAGAGAGTCTGCTATAACGGTTTTCATTCAGTTTCTGCGTAAGAAGAGTATCTGTTGAGGATCATCATTCTCCGTCGGCCACTGCAAGTTTCTCGCTTCTGCGGATCTCGCGACCCTCCGGGGTGACGACTGTGGCACGGTAGATATAGATTCCCCTGTTCACACGGCGTCCGAGAGAGTCACGGAGATTCCAGCGGTGGGTGATCTTTGTGGCATTTTCAGAGAAGCTTGTCTCAGGTGATGTCCATACGAGTCTACCCATCAGGTCAAATACCTCGAGCTTGCAAGGTGTCTGACCGGACGCTTCGTCAACAGCAACGTTGAACACAACTGATGTGACAGCAGGGCTGACGTCGGTTGAAAGATCGGAAATCGTGGGTGCCCATGCTGCATTTACCGTGAATGTGAGGGAAGCGGTCGACGAATTGTTGGCAGTGTCCCAGACAGTCAGTTCGAGGGTATGCACACCCGGTTCGATCGACGATACAGGGTAGGAGATCACTCCACGTTCAAAACTCTCCGGATCGGGAGAGAAGTAGAGCTGGACATCATTATACCATTTCTTGCCGTCAAGTGATACGGTCATGCCATGTCCTATTCCGGCTTCTGAGAGATTGATGCCTGAAGGGTCGGAGACAGACGCGTGGAGCATGGCACTCGGGCCAACGGATGCTCCGTCGGCGAAATCGGGGGAGTTGAGCCAGAAATCGGAGATTACGGGACCCTCATAATCCTCGGCGGCGTTCTCCTCGAAACCGTAGACATAAAGGCTTTCCGTGCCGCCGTTGGCTTCGCGACCCTGTTCATCGCAGGCATAAAGGGAGATCATGGCAGGGCTCCAGTTATTTTCAATCTCCGAAGGCATGATGAATTTTGACGTCCACACACCATCGCGCACGGTTGCCTCACCGATGTGGAGACGGGTCTTGCGGTCGTTGTATGTGCGCACTTCACCCTCCTTGCCGTTGCCGAAGGTCTCGATTACCCTTTCAGCATCATAAAGCTGAATACGGATAGTGCCGTTGTAGCCGGTGACAGTGTTTCCCGCCATGTCGACGATACGACCTGACAGGGAGACATCGGAGCGAGCCTTCAGTACAGGAGTCTCCTCTCCTTCGGGATCCAGACCGTTGATGTCGGTGATCTCAATATCAAACTCAGGGTAGGGGAGACGCATCGAGGGGTCTCCCATGAATCCATAGCGGAGTTTATTGGTTTCGCCGGTGCTCTTGTTCTTACCCTCGATCATGATCTCACCGAGTCGTCTCGGAAGCCCCTCGTCGGTCTGCGAGAAGAATAGGTAACCGGTGTTTTCATTGAGAATGCCGTTGACCGAGATATAAACCTTCCTGCTCGGGCAGATCATGCCTATCACACCCGCCTCCGGATTGAGCCACATCTCCTCGGCACCGCTGACAGCATCGGCATCCCACTCGAGAAACTCGCATGTGCCTGCATAGATGAAGGGAAGATTGGTATTGGTCATCGACGTCAGGTCAGTCCATGTGAGAAGATTCTCATGACCCCAGCCGCTGGGGGAGGCATGGCCGATATAATCAATAAGTGACACACCTTCGGCAATCTTGTCGAACATGCGCTGCTTTGCCTCAGGATAGACCGGGCCTGACCCCGACTGTCCCAAAGGATAGGAGTCGAGGTAAAGTTTCTCATAAACGAGGTTGCGGCCATATTTGCCGGTACGCATGGCCTTGATAACTTTCTCCGCCTGGTCAAGGTGTTCGCCGCGATCCTGATCGTCGGCGATGACCATCACATTGCTGCGCCATGCCCCGCGGTTGGGCGTGAGGATATATTTCTCAAGTTTGGCGACGGCGTTTTCCGCTTCAGTGACATTCTTCACTGGGAAACGGCCTACGGCCACATGTATCTGTGCCGATGCCATATTCATGGATCCGTTGTTGTCGGCGAGCATCCCGATATAGTCATCGGTGGAATATGAACCGCTTTCGGTGAATCCTTCCGCACTCTGCCAGATCGGCACACGAGGATAACCTGCTGAGCGTACAGATGGGGTCACCATCTTGTTGTCGTATGTCGGGCGGGAGAAAATAAGGCAATAGCGTGTATAAGCCTTCGGGTCTCCACCGGCGCGGTCATACCACATCTTCAGCAACTTCCTGAAAGCGGTGACATCGGGGACACCGGAGGAAAATTCATTATAGATCTCCTCGGGAGTGACCACAAGCACTGAAAGATTGTCATACGCGTCATGAAGTGCAGCAATACGCTGAGCCTGCGCACGATATTTTTCCGGGGTGATGATCAGCATACCGGGAGCGGGAGTGCCGTGAAGATTCTGACACGTCACCTTCCCGGCACCGGCGGCAGTGCGTTTCACTTTCGAGGGGTCGAAAGCAACATATTCACGATAGCCTGCGGGGACGCTGAATTGCGCGGTAGATCCGGATAGGGTGAAATCCACTTTCTTTATGGAGAGTGGATCGGTGACATCCCATATGACGGTATTCGCTCCTGCTCCCGCAACATTGACGAGAGTGGGAGAAGCGGGCTCAAGATAGAAATAAATTTCACCCGAAGAGACGTCGATATTCCTCGGATAGACCACCTCGATGTAATCGAGAGCGGCCAGATAGAGATTTCCTGTATTGGAATAGCGGATTGACAGTGAGAGCTTCTCACCGGGTGAGGAGACCGTCTTTATTGATGAAGAGGATGTGAAGAAAGTCTCGGAAGAGGCTACTCCCGAGATACGGTCGGAAGAGGTGGCCTCGAGCTGGGTGCCGTTGGCTGAGAAGACCAGCGAGGAAGCACCGTTGGTCACCTTTGCGGCAAAGTATGTGCGGATCTCGGCGTTTCCCGTGTTGCCCGGAAGTGAGAAATTGAATGTGCGTGTATTCTGGGTGCGGAAATCCTCTCCGAAAAGATGACGCCCCGAGTTGGCGGGAGCGAGAAGATCCTGTTCATGGAGAAGACGCTGAAGGAATGATGTCTGAGGGGTGCCTCCGGCCAGTGGAGAGTTGGCGGTAGGGAGGGTGGCAGGCAAATCCGTCTCCCGGTCACTCAGAAAATAATATGAGTTGTCGGAATAAGGATTGGAGGTATGGGTATATGGAAATTTACCCGATTTGTCAGACTCCCATCTCACGGAGGAGTGGCCGAAAAAGACTATACCGGCCGATGTGTGGATACTGGCGACCAAGGGGAGGTCGTCATACATCGATGAGTTAAGGAGCTCGGGGAGAACACGGCCGCCACACCCGTAGACATTAACCTTGTCCGGGTTCGTGAAACCGAAGTTCTTGAGAGTAGAGTTGCTTATAAACTGCATTCCGGTCTCAGCCACAGAGACGCGGACCCATTTCCCGGAAGAGAGTACGGAATTTTCCGCATAGAATGTCGGATCAAGGGCAAAAAGGGAAAGGGAGCCTGCAAAGGCGGTCAGTATCGATATGATTAGGCGTCTGATATTCAAAATGGAGAGTATTTGCTGAAAATAATTATGGAAAGAGGTGTCTCCCTGAGTTAGGGTGTCGTGTAACCTCCCCATATATCAACGGATTTCAGACCTTGTTATTGCGCGCTTTTTCTTAGCGGTGATGGTGAATATGGCCACAAATCTCCTTTGAGCAACCTTTCCCATTCAGCAGGTGTGCCGCAGAAAGCATTGAGGTCGACATCACCCTTGATGCCGTCAACTTTTCCGTGGTGGTCATACTGCCAGAATGACCATTCGGCATTGATAGGATTCTCCGAGAATCCGCATATCCAGAGTGGTTGGCCGGGAAATGTCTCGGCAAGGTATTCATAATAACCCTCACGGTTTGTGTAGAAAGTGACCCTCTGGCCAAGAAGGTGCAGATAGTCAACCATCTCAGCAAGGCGTCCGATCACGTCACGGGTAGGTATAGAGTCAGGGTTTCCGGCCTTCTCGACGTCAATGACAAGTCCGAGTTCGGGATGCCTGCCGTTGACTGCTCGCAGAAGATTCAGGGCCTGGTCTACACCGTCACGGTCGAACCTGAAGAAATGATATACCCCCCTTTTCAACCCGGCCTGACCGGCATTTTCATAATTCTCACGAAACTTCCGGTCTTTGAAGTCAACCCCTTCGGTAGCCTTTATAAAGACGAACTCATAACCCTGTCCGGCCACTTTTTTCATGTCGATATCCCCGTTATGGGCCGAGACATCAATCCCCCTTACAGGGTAGCGAACCGGGTCGACATAGGGAGGTGTCGTGAGGAAAGTGCGGTAGGCCCAAAGGGCCGCCCACACCAAAAGGGCACATACGAGTATGAACCCTGCCGCCACTGCTATGTCTTTCGGGGGTCGCTGCTTCATTCGTAACCAAGGATGGCGGCTGCACGTCGCACTGCCTCAACCAGACGGTCAGCCTCTTCAAAAGTGTTATAGACAGCGAAAGAGGCACGCACGGTGCCGGGTATTCCGAGACGGTCCATCAGCGGCATGGCGCAGTGGTGGCCGGTGCGCACCTCCACACCCTGCTTGTCGAGAAGCATGCCGAGATCGTAAGGGTGGATGTCGCCGATAAGGAAAGAGATAACGGCCGATTTCTCGGGAGCATCTCCGAAAATCCTCATTCCGGGGATTTTTCTCAGTTCATTCTGGGCATACTCCAGAAGTTCATGCTCATGAGAGGCTATCTTCTCCATCCCTATGCCGTCGATGAAATCAAGGGCCTTGCTGAAGGCGGCGATCCCGACAAAGTCAGGCGTACCCGCTTCAAACTTGAAAGGGAGTTCTGCAAAGGTGGTGTGTTCGAAAGTGACCTTCGAGATCATCTCCCCTCCACCCTGCCAGGGAGGCATCTTTTCAAGCAACTCCTTACGCCCGTAGAGCACTCCGATGCCTGTCGGGCCATACATCTTATGGGAAGAGAATACATAGAAATCGCATCCGAGCTCCCTGACATCCACACGCATGTGTGGCACGGCCTGTGCTCCGTCGACGAGGGTGGTGACTCCGCGTGAACGGGCGAAAGCTATCATCTCCTTCACCGGGTTGACAGTGCCGAGCACATTGCTGACATGGCAGAAAGAGGCCATAACCGTTCGGGGGGTGAACAGTGACCGGTACTGATCAAGATCAAGCTCACCACGGTCATTGATCCCGACAACCTTGATGACGATTCCGGTCCTGTCACGCAGGAGCTGCCAGGGCACTATGTTGGCGTGATGCTCCATCACCGTCAGGATAATCTCATCTCCGGGCCGGAAACTCCTCCCGTAGGAATCAGCCACGAGGTTGATACCTTCGGTCGTGCCGCGGGTGAAGATTATCTCTTCGATGCTTGAAGCATTGATCCAGTTGCGCACCTTTTCGCGCGATCTCTCCTGAAGGTCTGTCATCTCCTGGGAGAGTGTATGGACGCCACGGTGGACATTCGCTTTCTCGGAGCAATATATCCGGTCGATCTCCTCGACAACACTCATCGGAGTCTGTGATGTGGCGGTGTTGTCAAGATAGACCATAGGACGCCCAGATACCTCGCGTGAGAGGATAGGGAAGGATTTCCTTATTTCATTTACTTCTTCCTTGTTCATGGTTGTGAGATAGACTCTTAGTTGGTGGAGCACCCGTTGCGACAAGATGCGCAGGAGGGGTCTGCTCCGGTGAAACGACGCTCCACAAGCATGTGGAGACGGTCTTTGAGGGCCGGGAGGCGCACTCCCTCAATGACATCAGACATGAACGCCTGCTTGAGAAGGAGACGGGCCGTGGCTTCCGGAATACCTCGCGTGCGCATGTAGAACACCTGCGTGGCGTCGAGCTGTCCGGTGGCTGTGCCGTGTGAGCATTTCACATCGTCATTGTAGATCTCAAGTTGTGGCTTGGTGAACATCCTCGCCTCTTCCGAGGAGACGAGGTTGCGGTTGCTCTGATAGGCTACCGTCTTGTCAGCTCCTTTCTCCACAAGAATAAGACCGGCGAAGCCTCCTGTGGCCCGATCATCGAGAGTGTATTTGAAAAGCTCGTCGGTGTGACAGTCGGGAGCGAGGTGTTCAACCCGCGAATAATTGTCAAGGCGGCGATCCTTATCTTCGATACCCATTCCAAGCAGGCGGAGCGAAGCCCCTTTGCCACGGAAACGGGCGTTGTATTCATTGCGTGTCTTGCCGTTATAGAGAGTGATTCCGTCAATCAGGACATTGCTCTCTTCCTCCTGAAGAAGATATAGCGACGAGAGGCGTCCGGTGCGAAGCGTCGACTCCTCGAGGTCATAGAGGTCGAGGGTGGAGCGGGGACCGGCATATATTTCTATTGTATTGAGGGCTAAGAAATCTACATCAGGAGTCTGTGTGTGATCACACGTCAGGATATTGGCCGAGGCATCCTCCTCCAGGATGATGAGCAGACGTCTCACCGCCATCAGTGGAGCACCGTTGTGGAGGATATCGACAATCTGTATCGGTTTCTCGATCTTCACGCCGCGTTTCACATAGACCGCGATACCGTCTTGCACGAGGAGGGTGTCGAGAGCCACGAGGGGATTTGCCATATCGGCAATCTTTCCGTAATAACGCGCGGCGACATCAGGATATGTCTCGGCGAACTTACGCAGACTTCCGACGAAGACTCCCTCCGGGAGTTCCTCGCGGGCGTTTGCACTCTCGGCATAAAGATCGTTGACAAGCATGAAGAGGGAAGTGGACAGACTCGGCACTCCGCAATGGAATGACGCGGCAGGGTTGGCATCAATCCTTACCCTTCCGATATTGACACCGTAATCGGGGGCGAGCATGGCCGTGAGATCGGTGACCTCATAGTTTTCCGAACCGATTTCCGGAAGCACGGTCTCGGAGAGTATGCGGTTAGCCTCCTCCCTGCGGGAGTTGATGACAGGGGCGCTGTTGCTGTCGAGCAATTCGCGATGCTGCCTGTATAAATCTATATATTGGGTCAATGCGTTCATAACCTGACAATTTATCCTTGAATCCCTGCATCTTCGGCATCTACCTTCTGCTTGATCCAGTCATAGCCGCGCTCCTCGAGTTCAAGAGCGAGATCAGGACCGCCTGTCATCACGATACGCCCCTTGTAGAGGATGTGTACAAATTCAGGCCTGATGTAATCAAGAAGGCGCTGATAGTGGGTTATGACGATTGTGGCATTGTTGTCACTCTTAAGTTTGTTGACACCTTCGGCCACAATCCTGAGGGCATCGATGTCGAGACCGGAGTCGGTCTCGTCGAGGATTGAAAGCTTGGGCTGGAGCACTGCCATCTGGAAAATCTCGTTGCGCTTCTTCTCGCCGCCTGAGAAACCTTCGTTGACTGAGCGTGAAGCGAGTTTGTTGTCGAGTTCGACGATGGCGCGTTTCTCACGCATCATTTTCAGAAACTCCGTTGCCGACATCGGGGGCTCGCCGAAATATTCACGCTTGGCATTGACGGCGGCACGCATAAAGTTGACCATCGATACTCCCGGAATCTCCACGGGATACTGGAACCCGAGGAACAGACCCTCGTGGCTTCTTACCTCCGGGGTCATGGCGAGGAGATCCTTACCATAAAATTCCACTTCTCCCCCGGTCACTTCGTAGGCCGGGTTGCCGGCGAGCACCATCGAGAGGGTGGATTTACCGGAGCCGTTGGGCCCCATGATGGCGTGCACCTCTCCCGGTTTCACTTCCAGGTTGATTCCTTTCAATATCTCTTTGCCGTTGATCTGGGCATGCAGGTTTTTGACTTTAAGCATTTCTGTCGTAATGTAGGGATGTCACAAAAAGACACGTGTTATTATTTTCTATTATAACGTCGGGAGAAGGGGATAGGTTGCGGCTGATCTTCCTGGCGTCGCGAAGCTGAAGGATGTGGGCGAGATCCTCCACACTCTCGCATCCGAGCATTCCGGGTGCGAGGAGCATCACGGCCTCCACGACATTGCCGTCGTCAGCCTTGGCATATTGCATGAGCCGTGAATCGGGAAACACGCAGAGGATCAGGTTGTAGATTATAGAGATCACCATCATGTACTTGAGCAGGCAGAATGCAGCCCCGAGTATGGAGTCGAGCATTCCGATTGAGAAAACCTGCATGGCGCTCCGGAGCACTTTAGTGAAGATGCGGAATATCAGATAGACTGCCGCGTAGATAATCACGGCCGAGAGCACGCTGTAGATGAAAGTGGCTCCGACCAACTGGGCTATGCCCGGAAGCATAGAACGGAGAAGATCCTCCACATCCGGTTCAAATACATGGGCGCTGACTGTGCCGAATGCGAACCCGAGGATTCCCGAGATCTGCCCCGTGAATCCTTTACGGAAACCTTTCACCACGGCCAATGCTGCCACGGCAATGACAATAATGTGATATATCACGTCGCCCATCAATCGGGATAATCAGACTTTGAAAATCTTTAATGTCGTCCGGCGCGCCCTTTGGCGGGCAATTCCTCGGCAAACTTATTAGGGAAGCTCCAGTGCTGGCGTGGATGAACCATAGCCCATATCACGAGCCCGACACCGAGCAGTATGAATGGTATGCTCAGCATCTGGCCTATGTTCATGCCGTAGCGTGAGATCATGTCGTATTCGGATGCTACCTGGACGTTCTTGACATATTCAATGAGGAAACGGGGAAGGAATATCCCGATGAAGAAGACGCCTGTGATAAGATATGGTCTCTCTTCCGCATTCCGCTTCCAGTACATCCACATCAGCACCCAGAACAGCACGAAATAACAGGCCGCCTCATAAATCTGGGTGGGGTGTTTCGGAACAGTCTCGCCATCCCTCACGAAGATGAAGCCCCAGGGAAGGTCGGTCTCGCCGCCGTAGATCTCGCTGTTCATGAGGTTGCCGAGGCGTATGAGGCATCCAACGAGGGCAATCGGTATGACAAGCTTATCGAAAGTCCAGGAAGCAGGCTTTTTCGTCACAAACCAGGAGAATAGGAACACGGCTATGATATTGGCTATAGTGCCTCCGTGTGAGGCCAGGCCGCCGTTCCATATCTTCAGGATCTCACCGGGATGTTGTGAGTAATAGTCCCATTCATAGAAGAAGACATGGCCGAGTCGGGCACCGACGATTGTGCCTACGACTATATAGGCGAGCAGTATGCCGAGCCACTTTTCAGGGGCTCCCTCGTGGCGGAACATTCTCGCCACGATGTCATAGCCGATGATGAAGCCCACGGCGAATGCAAGGCCATACCATCTCACGGAGATGGGTCCGAGACTGAAGATAATAGGGTCGGCGTTCCAGGTGATGAAGTCGAGCATAAGAATATGAGATGTACTCTTAGTATGACCCCGGGGCGCGGGGGATGTGGAGAACAGTGCCGCGTCCCGGGGTCGGGAATAAGATTGTTAAGGGTCAGAATGTCATTTTACAAGAGCTGCGGTGTCCTGTGCGATCATCATCTCCTCATCTGTCGGGATGACCACTACATGCACCTTGGAGTCGGGACCGGAAATCTCGATCTCCTCGCCGCGAATCTTGTTGGCCTCCTCGTTGAGGGTGATGCCCATGAAGGCCAGCTGCTTGCAGACACGCTCGCGTGTGATTGTCTGGTTCTCACCGACACCACCAGTGAAGACGATCACGTCTACTCCTCCTAGCACGGCTGCATAAGCACCGATATATTTGAGGATACGGTATTCATACATCTCGAGCGCGAGGGTAGCTTTTTCGTCACCCTTGAGGATAGCGGCGTCGATGTCACGCATATCGCTCGAAAGTTCCGAGACGCCGGCCACACCGCTCTCCTTGTTGATGAGTTTGCCGAGACCGGCTGCATCGAGACCCTTCTGCTCCATGAGATATACGAGGGCTCCCGGGTCGACGTCACCGACGCGTGTGCCCATCATGAGACCTTCGGTCGGAGTCAGACCCATAGAGGTGTCAACGCTCATGCCGTCTTTGATGGCGGTGATTGAAGCACCGTTGCCGATATGGCATGTGATGATGCGCTGTTTCTCATAGTCGAGACCAAGGAAGTCGCAGGCGCGGCGGGAAACATAGCGGTGGCTCGTGCCGTGGAAACCGTAGCGGCGCACGCCATATTTCTTATAGTCCTCATAAGGGAGAGCATACATATAAGCCTTGGCAGGCATTGACTGATGGAAGGCAGTGTCGAAGACCGCTACCTGAGGCACATCGGGAAGAATGGAGGAGATAGCCTCGATTCCGGTGACGTTGGCAGGGTTGTGGAGAGGAGCTACAGGGTAGCACTCCTTGACCTTCTCCACCACTTCCGGTGTGATGATGACAGACTTGTTGAAGTATTCCATGCCATGCACCACGCGGTGGCCTACTGCATCGATTTCCTCGTAGCTCTTGATCACACCCTCTTTCGGGTCGGTGAGGATGTCGAGCACATTCTTGACAGCCTCTTTGGCTGTGGGCATCTCGACGTTGATCTGTCCCTTCGTGCCGTCGGGACGCTTGAACTTGAGGAAAGAGTCGGGAAGACCGATCTTCTCCACGCCACCCTCGGCGAGGACTTTCTTATCGGCTGAATCGATAAGTTTGTATTTCACACTGCTGCTGCCGCAGTTGAGAACAAGGATTTTCATATTTTTTCAGAGGTTTTTGTCGCCGATGGCCTGGTTGCAAGTTACGATGATTGTGTTGACGATATCCTCTACGGTAGCACCGCGTGAGAGGTCGTTGACGGGAGCTGCGAGACCCTGGAGGATAGGGCCTACGGCACCTGCTCCGCTAAGACGCTGAACGAGCTTATAGCCGATGTTTCCGGCTTCGAGTGAGGGGAAGATGAGTGTGTTGGCTTTGCCGGCTACGGGGCTGTCGGGGGCTTTCAGTTTACCTACTGAAGGCACGATGGCGGCATCGCTCTGGAGCTCGCCGTCAATCTTGAGTGTCGGAGCCTTTGCCTGAGCGATTTCTGTGGCCTCGCGAACCTTGTCAACGCGTTCGTGGCTTGCAGAACCCTTGGTGGAGAAGCTCAGGAGAGCTACCACGGGATCAAGACCGGCGATATTCTTTGTGGTCTGGGCTGTGGAGATTGCGATCTCTGCAAGTTCCTCTTTAGTGGGGTCTGGGCAGACAGCGCAGTCGGCGAAGACGAGCATACCGTTTTCTCCATACTGGCAACCTTCGGGAAGGAGCATGATGAAAGCACCGCTGACAACAGAGATGCCGGGTTTTGTCTTGAGCACCTGGAAAGCGGCACGAAGCACACTCGATGTGGGGCTGAGAGCACCTGCCACCATAGCGTCGGCGTCGCCGTTCTTGATCATGAGGCAGCCGAGATAGAGGGGATTCTTCACTGTGTAGCGGGCATCCTGAAGGGTTACCCCTTTTTTCTTGCGGAGCTCACAGAAAAGCTCTGCATATTTCTCAGTGAATTCCGTGTCATCGGGGTTGCGGAACTCAGCTTTAGCTATGTTGGTGAGGTTGAGTTTGGCTGCCTCCTCGAGGATTGCTTCCTTTGACCCGAGGAAAATCACTTCTGCCGCCTTCATGGCGATGATCCGGTCAGCGGCCTGGAGAGTGCGTGGTTCTATAGACTCGGGGAGCACAAGGCGCTGGGGAAATTCCTGGGCTTTCTTGGTCAGCCTTTCAAATAATGTCATGACAATAGAATGTTATAAGGTTGGTTTCAAAATGTTAGCTAAATATGACGGAGTGCGGCAGTTTATGTCTTGCCGCTCCTCGGGAGGCGGGAGGTAATGCAAAGTTAATAAAAACATTTTGAAACTTTCATTTTTCACATGGAATTTATTTTTCATTCAAAAAATGAGACCCCCGGCATCCCTGCCGGAGGTCTCCCTTCCTATGTGAGAAAATTGTTGTTTATCTTCCGCCTGCTGTGGAGCGGTCGGCATTGGCATTGACGTTGACGAGTTTCTCCGCCATCCTTTTCTGATGACCCCATTGCAGATTGTAGGATACTGATATAAAGGGCATCCTCATGTCGAGGCGCATGTGTTGTTCATTGCGGTTCCACTTACTCAGTGATTTGCTTCCCTGGTCGTATTTCCCGAAAGGCATCAGTATGCCGGCTCCGAATTGCCATGATTTCCAGTTGTAGTTTATTGTTATGACATTGACATCCTCTCCCCATGATATTTTCTCTCCCCAGAGGTCGCGCTGTGCCCTGATATATTGAGCGGAGAGCATGAACCCCCAATGGGTGAGTTGAATCTGAGCCGATCCGCTCCAGTCATTGTTCCTCAAGGAATAACCTGTGCCGCGCATCCTCTCCATTCGGAACTGGAGGTAGCCGCTCGCCGAGAGCCACTCCGGTATAATATCTACATACGGAGCCACGAAGAAAGATAGGTTCTGAAGTCCCCGGCTGTTTTCGTATGATGTGATGAGTTTATCCTCTTGCCAGAAAAGAATCGGGGTGATTGCGTTGGGTGAGGTGAAAGCCCGGATGCCGAATGATCCCCCGACAGGGCGGATATTGAAGCTGTACCGGAAGGTCAGCATATAGGAGTTGGCCGTCTTGAGGTCCTGATTCCCCATGCGCCATTGGAAACCATCGATCTGTTGGGGTACGATATTTGTTTCTGCCAATGACGGAGTGGACTGCCAGGACGTGAAATTGAGACGGAAATTATGGTTTTGATTCAGAGAATACGTGATGGTGGCCTGAGGGCGCGGACTCCATGAGTGGTTTCCTCGGTTTGATTCCTTGAAAAGGAAATCAGTGTATTGCACACCCATACCGGCTGTGGCTGTCCACTTTCCGAAGCGGTGGAAATATTCAGCAAACAGATAGACCTTGTCCTGTCGCTGGTGATAGATTTCACCACCGAGACTCTCGTAGCGAGAACGGTTGCGGTTAGCTGTGTAGGAACCTCCGGCAGTAAATTTCCCGTTTTTCCAATTCTTTATATAGTCAGCCTCTATGCCGTAAGCCTGATTACGGTCTTTGATGGATGTGTGGATATCCGTCAGATATGAGTATGATGCGGGTGATTGTTCGATATAATCGGAGAATGAGTGACCGAAATAGAAATTGCCGTTGAAGTTGACAATCAGCATCTGATTCCTCTTTAAAGTCTGTTGCCAGTAGAGAGAAAGGGACGGAGTCCTGCCGGTCGTGCCGTGAGAGTCGGTGAGGAGGATGTCTTTCATCCCGTTGCTGAGTGAAAGGAGTCCGTTGTAAGTGAATCGGTCTGAGAGAGACTGATGCATCATAATCTCAGCCATAAATACTGTTGTATCCGGCTTGATATAGTTATATGAGAGCCATACGTTTCCCATCGAATTATCCAGACTTCCACCGCGGGATGTTTCGTCGCGTGTCAGTGATGAATCGTCAGGGAAGATGATGGTCTCGTAATAGTCACGGTGAGTCTTGAGTTTGTTGGTAAGCTTGAAATAAGTGCCTACTTCCCATTGCGAGCGTCCGGAATTTAATTTGAGATCGCCCATATAGGAGCCCCATCCGGTATTAAGGGCCGGTTTAGCCGATGCCATAAGCGAACCACCGACTGTAGGATTGCTGACAATCACATTCAGGACATAGTTGGCACCACCGTAGCGTAATCCCGGATTATCCATCCATTCCACCCGCTTGATGGTCTCCGGGAGCAAAGCTCTCAGTTGGTCGATTGACGATTCACGCCCGTTGATGCGAATCTGAACTGATTGACCGGCTGCTTGTATGCTGCTCAAAGTTTCATTGACATTAAGGCTCGGAATCATCAGGTTGTTCAGGAGCTGCAGGCCGTTCTTGGAGTTGTCGACAGCGCTCCGGGAAGGATGGTAGACATCCATGTCGGCTTTGTGTACGACCCTCGGGGCCTCTATGACCAGTTCCTGAAGGTCGTGTGCCGGGACAGAATCCTGATTTTCAGTCTGTGCTGAAGCCAACACGGCTGAGAAGGTGAGTAATATAGATGCAAGGATAGATTTCATCTGGAGTTGTATGATGTTTTCGCCTGCAAAATTACACATGAAAAAATCCTTGTGCCATACCCAAAAGGGTATTTTTATGTCTACTTCATATCAGCTTATTGTTTGTGGCCGAGATGATGGCCTCCGAGATGTTCCTGACATTAAGTTTCTCGAATATCTGTTTGCGGTATTTCTTTATGGTATCAGGGGATAGACACATCATGTCTGCGATTTCCGACATGGTGAATCCTTGAATGGAGAGCGTGATGACCGACTGCTCCCCTTCGGTCAGTGTCGGCATCCGACGCTTGTCCCATCGGCGGGTGACGCGGTTGTATTCAAAATAATCGGGAGAACCGACGCGTTGAATCTTGACGTGTCCCGGAGTGGAGTGATTGGACGCGGAAACGACGCATAATGCAAGCCATATACGTCCGTCGGAGGTGAGGACAAGGGGAGTGAGCTTATGATTTATAAGGATCGGGCGGTTTTTATTGAGGATGTGGAAATCATATTGTATATACCATTCTTTTCTCTCCTCCGAAGGAATGGAATTAAAAAAGGCGAAACCGGTCCGGTTAAATTCGAGAAGCAGTTCCTGTTCCTCTTCGGGGACGAAGTCAAGATAAAACCGATAGTTTATTCTCATCATCTCTTCAGGGCTCATTCCGCAAAGCAGCAGAGAGTTGGGGGATACATAGAGGAACTTCCGTTGGAAATAGTCGATGATATAGACACTTTGGTAAGTCGACCGGGAGAAAGCAGCTGCGGCTTTGATATAATGATCAATGATGCTGTAGTCGATTTCACCGGCCAGTATCACCTCGTTATCAGGAATGAAGAAGTCAGATATTCGTTTCTCAGCCATAAAACAAAGAAGGGATTGCCATATCCCGTCTGCAAAATTAACGAAAAGAATGGACATCCCGCTCCTG
>CAZMHE010000017.1:0-23974 GCA_964566015.1 uncultured Sangeribacter sp.
CCGTCCTGAGTTCCTGGCTCGACTCACTGAAATACTTCCTTTCTCTCCAATTACTGAGGAAATGATATATAAGATTTTCGACATCCATATTAAAAATCTTATAAAATCACTCGATGCTCAAGATATAAAGCTTGAAATTGATGAATCTGCAAGAAAATATATCACAAAGGTAGGCTTCAACACCCACTACGGAGCCCGCCCTGTATTAGGAATAATTCGCAAGGAGATCCGACGACCATTGTCAAAGATGATTATTGCCGGCGATTTGAAAGCCGGAGATTCAGTCATAATGAAATATGATCCTGAAAAGAATGAAATGGTTTGGGAAATTGATTCAGCGGATTAATACTCGCTTAAGACAGAATCAGGAAACAATAAAAGAGGAATTATCAATTAACAACAATAATAATCCACACATGGCAAAGAAAACTGTAATCACCAAGATTCTTGAAGCTGATGCTCAGGAAGGTGTGATCGAGTTCCCGCAAAACAGGACACTCTATGTGGATCAGTTTACGGATAAAGCACCTACGACTGACGAGGATCGTGAGGGCTTCAAGCCCAAGAATCTCAAAGATGTGTTCGAGCATTATCAGCCCTCTAAGGAGGGAGTGGCTCTCGAGACAGAAGAAGGAGGCTCTGTTTATGAGGACTTCGTTTTCCACCAAATCAAAGACTTTGAGGATGAGCAACTCATTGAGCAGAGTGCTGTGCTTTCAGAAAAAAAATCTAAAATTGACGCATATAATGCAATCATACGTCAGTTACAGAAAAACAAACCGCTTCGCAACGCTTTGAAAGATCCCTCATCGAGGGAAAGTTTGTTGAATGTTCTGAAATCTCTGAAAGCTGAGATTGAAGAAGCAGATTAATAAAAACACCCATGTCAACACAGGAAGAAGCTACAATTAATTCGGCTGAAGGGCAACTTCAGCTTAAAGAATCAGGGAAAGTTGCAAATCCTGAAGAACAACTACAGTCCGGATTGAAGGGACTTGATAAGTTCGGTGGATTTCAACTTATAAAGGGCCTCATTAAAGGCGCAGAAAATATGGATCCAAGAAGAAAGGCGGTTAAAAACATCTTTCTTTCAGATTCTACATATGAGGAGTCTCGTAAAAAGTTCAAAAATGAACTTGACATGTGGATTGAGGTACTCGAAGAAGGTGGATCTGATCCTATGGACATAATTGAGATGTGCAGTGATCGATGCGAGAGAGCTACCGAGAATCTCAGCAACAACTTGTTTAACCTCCATGAGGAGATTCGAAATCTTGAAGTAACCTATCGTTCACTTGATTCATTCTTTTCAAATGCAGGGCAGTCAAAACTCGATTGTCTTACATTGATGAACGTCGACAAGGCCGAGTTGGAATCACATGATTCGGAGGATACCGTTGCCGTACGCGATGAACTTGAAAAATACTACGACCGCCTGAGCCTCAAAAACAACTATAGCTTGTTTGTCGTTCCCGGCTATATGGGAGACAGCGATACAATAAGAATGTGGGCGTCCACTGCATACAAGAATAAGGTTCTCCTCGTCACCGACTTCAAGGATAGCCTTAACTTCAGTATGCTCAAGGAAGAACTTGATGATGCCAATCTTCAGGGTCAGGATGTGCAACTCGCTAATGTTGTGATGACATGCAACTACATTCTTGGACGCAAGAAATCCGAGATTGCAAAAGAGGATGATGATACATATATTCCAGCCTCTGCCGCCTTGGCCGGAAGAATGACCAATACGGAAGAAGTAGTGATTGCTCAAGGTATCGCCGGAAAAAAATATGGAACCATTAATAATGCGAAAGGAGCTCGCATGGAAATGCGCAAGTCAGAGATCGCATCAATCATCGATCAGGGAGTTATTCCCATCGTTGAAGAAGATGGCAGGGTGATGGCTTTTTCAAACCGTTCGCTTTATAATGGAGCTACTCTCGGACTTCAGGAATATCCTATCGTACGAGTTTTCGATTGGATGGGTAAAGTTTTCCAGAACTTTTTCAATGACGAGGCCTTCATTAATTGGAATCCATCTGTCAAGGCCGAACTCCAGCAGGCTCTTCATGATTTCTTAAGTGATTACAAAGGACCCGGACGATTGATCGAGAATTATAACCTAAAAGGGATCACTCAGGATCCAAAAACCAAAGACATCTCCGTTCAAGTAGAACTCAAGCCCTTCTTCGCGGCTAAGAACTTCCTGATTGAACTTACCGGCCACAACGGAACTGCCGGTGTGGATTGGGAACAGAATGTTAAATAAAAGAATGACAACGAGTAACCCAACTCATAAATAATTTAATTATTATGGCAACAAGAACTGCGACCATCAATGCAGATGGCATTCAAGAGCGCGAGATTATCTTCGTCAAGTACGAACTTAATCAGCAGACAGACGTCGAGGGTCAGCCCACAGGCACAACCCGTGGTGGTAAAATCACCGTTAAGGTAAAGTCAAACGACGACGGTAATACCGATATCCTCGAATGGATGATCGACACCTACATGAGCAAATCGGGAACTATCTCATTCCCGAACCGTCAGGGTGGTGAGATGAAACATCTCTCTTTCAAAGAGGGGTATGTTGTAGCATATGCTGAGACATACGACTCGACCAACGACCTTCTTCAGTATGAGGAGTTCACGATTTCCGCCAAGGAGATTCAGATCGGCAATGCTCGTCACAACAACCGTTGGACAATCGACAACTAAATTTATTAAGACAGCCGTACCATTCCAATTCTTTACCAAAGTCAATCTAAGGTACGGCTGTCTTAAGATTCCTCACAATGGCACATAAAGCAACCCTACATTTAGGAACTGCGACCGGAGTTAATGAATACGAGATTTTAAACCTCAGATATGTTTTTCAGCAGTCTTTGCAACTTGGACCCGTGCATGGAGCAGATATGACCCGAGTCTATGACAATCTCGCAAAGATGATGTCATGGACAACGGGTGAGGTTACCGGAGGAGACATCGAGCTCGTCATAGCTACCCTACCAGACTCAGATACTATATTTCATCGTTGGATGTTTTCCCGTTGGCGTCCGATGTCCGGAAGAATAGTCATAGAACTTGACGCTCCTAAAACAGATCATGCTTTTTTAACAATTGTATTTACCAACGGATACTGCACATATCTCGAAGATAACTTCGATTCACAGTCAGGAAAAGTGATGACTACAAAGATCAAAATTTCCTGTCAACAAATAACCATAGGAAGAAATATTCCTGCCGTTTGGCCTGCATTTATTTAACCAATATTTATGGCAACCGTAATCAGAGACATCACTATTGCCATTGATGGCATTCCCCGGAAACAATTCAAATGCTGTATCGGGGATATTGATTATTATGTCTCTGACATACAACTTTCACAAAAACAAACCACGCCCAATGAATTAACATTCAATCTATCTTTATGTAATGTTTTGGAAAGCATAAAAGATGCTGAATTCAATTCGTGTGCGGAAGCAATCGGACGCCCAATTACATTAGAGATGTCAAGTGAAACAAGCGGACTGCTGGCATTATACCAGCATAACAACAATAACCTTGACGGCTCACTGAAATTTAAGGGCATTATAACCAACATGAAGGCCGACAGGAGTGCCAGATCTTATTATATCAAGGTAACTGCTAAATCTTTCGATTACCTTTTAACAATTGGTAAATCATACCGAAGCTTCATAGACAAAACGCTTAAGGAGATCGTTGAAGAAATAATTGACAATTACCAAGGAGACATAGACGCGCTGATTGACCCTGCCTGCCAGGAAATTATTCCATATACAGTCCAGTATCAGGAAAGTGATTTTGACTTCCTAAAAAGATTAGCCAGCACTTACGGGGAATGGTTTTATTCAGATGGTGAGAAACTCGTATTTGGACAGATTGAGACCAAAGAAAGAATCTCTCTTTCTCATATCCGTGGTGAAATGGCCAATTATAAGATTGATACGAAGCCGGTTGATCTGTCTCAATCTTTTATAGCGAAAAACTATCGCACTGGGTCATATTCTGTTCAGGAGTCAGTAGAGACAGTTGATGATACCGTGGATTCTAACAATCATCCACTCCTGTCTCGGATAAAAGATAATTCTCTTGATATGCTCCACAAATTGAGGAATAATATTATTAGAACTCAAACAGGTGGTAATTCTGATTCGAAATTTGATGAAATGAGGATGAATCTGGCTGGTAAAGTTGAAGCCGGCAAAGAATTATCGGAAGCTATTCAATTTTCGGGTACTACCTTCTGCGTCAAATTGGGAATAGGTCGACTTCTTTCAATCGAAAACAGTATGTTCTCAAATTTGATGCAAGGGAAATTGGCCTCTGTAAGACAGGAGGATCTCTTCATTACCGAGGTTTCTCATTTTGTAAATATCAATGGCGGATATGCCAATGAATTTGTTGGTAAACCCTTGATAGCTCAAAATGCGCCGGGATATAACCGTATTTCTATCCCCAAGGCATTATCATGTACAGCAAAGGTTGTAGATACGGAAGATCCAGAGATGTTGGGGCGTATCCGTGTACAATTTGATTGGCAACAAGACTACGGAGAAGAAATGATTACCCCGTGGTTACGCATGATACACCCGTATGCGGGCAAGCATAAGGGATTCAGTTTTATTCCGGAAATAGGCGAAGAGGTTATCGTAGATTTCGTCGGAGGGAATCCCGAAAAACCTTTTGTTGTAGGGGCTTTATTCAATGGCGTGGAAATCACCGATCCGAAATGGTTGCCGGGTAATAATCAGGTCAAGGCTATACGTACGCGGAACGGTCATACAATTGAAATTTGGGATGAAGGAGAAGGAGGTTATATCAGAATCTACGATAATGAGAAAGAAAATTATATTCTAACTTTCTCAACGGATGAAAAATTGATAAAACTTAAATCTACAGGCAATATTGAACTATATGCCCAAAACGATATAATCATGCACGCCGGCCATGATATCAATGCCTCTGCTGATAACGATATTTTTATTGTTGCAGGTAATGATATGCAGCGGACTGCCGACAATGACATACGTGAACACGCGGGCAACGACCGTTCTACCTCAATTGACAGAAATGATTCTCTTACAGTTTCGCAGAATCAATTTGTCCGTGTGGAGGAAAATAAAGATGAGGAGATTACTCATAAATTGCAACTGACAGCTGAAAATATACGAACTGAAGCTAAAGAAAAACTACTTGAGTATTCTTCAACTCATCACATGAAAGCTTCACAAGACCTTGCTGTCAATGCCTCCAATCGTATTGACATCAAAGCGGCTCAGGTTAAGACAAACTAATGTCGGATTCATACGTTTGCTCAAAGGCTAAGATAAAATGTTCCTGTGGAGATAAAATTTCCACATTGACTGTTTTTCCTGACCGTACAATATGGCTGACGGGTGAACCACAGGCAAACATTAGCGACCATATTCCAATGCGGAATATCGCTCCATTTGGAAAATGTCATACGACGCGGTATCCAGCTACCGGTTCTGCTACAGCTGCCAATCATGGCAAACTGACACCAATGCCGTGTGTGCCCAATACTCCGTTTCCATGGATGAATGGCAAAAACGATGTACTCCTGAAAGGACAACCAGCCTTGCTTAAATCATCTTCATGCAAATGCGTATGGGGTGGAACCATTACATTTACATATGATGGGCAAGTTGACGGAACTGGTAGAGATGTGGAAAAGGAAATTGCACAAACACAGGAAGAACTCGATGCAAGTGTCGAAATTGAACTGTCAGCTGAAGATTTGCTTGATGGGCTTCAAATGGCATTGGATGCGGCTGGACTTTTCCCCGGTCTTGGTGCAATTCCAGATTTGTTGAATGCTTGTATTTCTGCATGTCGTGGTGATTGGGCAAATGCAGGCCTTTGTCTTTTTGCTGCTATTCCAGGCATAGGAGATGCCGCAGGTGCAGCCAAGTTGATGAAAAGCGGAGCTAAAATGGCTCAAAAGACAAAGAAAGCACAAAAAGCCACGTCTGGGGTTTCAGATATTGCAGAGGCTCGAGCAAAGAAGGAAGCTAGAACCCGGCAAGAAAGATTGGTTGAAAAAGGAATTGCTGATGGTAAAGTTGTAAAGATTGAATCAAAACAAAAAAGTATTCTTAAAAAGGAAGGAACAACAGGAAATACAATTGAAATCAATCAATCCACCTCAGTTTCAAGAACTGAAACTATTCATGCAAGTTCCGGAAACCCTTATGAAAAAGTTACTCCTATCACACCATCACAACCAGTAGGTAGTAGTACAAGTTATGGAGCCGGCAATCGGGATTGGAATATGGCATCCGGAGGACAACGGTCTCCAGCCAAAGAAGCGCCATTGCTAAAAATGAAGAATCATCCTACAGAAGATAAAATAATTAAGCTTGATGATATTCGAAAGCCTAAAGGCACTAAAGAGGTTCAGGCAAAGATTAATAATGATGAGAAACGGCCTGACTTTGGCCTCTAATTTTATTTTACACTGAATTAATTATGCCAGCAGGTGAAATAAACGCAAAATTATCGAGAACAGAAGAAAAGACTGAAAGAGAAGACTCTGAATTAGTAATTCATCTAGGTGTCTTTTTTGACGGATCTTCGCATGATACGTTTAAAAGTGCGGTTCTTTCGTCTCATTATAGTCCACCTCAGGATGATATGCATAAAAAATTGACAATATCCGTTAGTCCTGGAGTGTGTGTCAAGATTGAACAACAATTTGATCCCGAAGGGATCGAAGAATTTGGCAAAACTCTTGGAGAGGAACTTTATTATACATTTAAAAGATTAAGGCAACTAATTTCTCCATTTCTTGAGAATGCAAGTTCTCTTAGTATCGAAATTGACACTTTCTGTGTCGAAGACGGTTTTTTTTCCGCTTCAATGTTCTGTGAAATCATAGAACCAAACTCCTTTGATGAAAAACCAATCTATGCTGAAATTGCAATGGCAGATTTGAAAGAGGGAACCGTTTTTGATGATGTAAGAATAAGAGGCGGAAAAATAATATTAAATTCGTTCACAACGTTCCAACTCCCTCCAGATGAGTATGGAATTGGAAAATCTACAAGTGACGAAACTTGCAAACAAAAAGTTAATAAACAAAGGGATATAATACCTAAAAATAATGAATTTATCGAAAATTCAGATTCTGGTCTTGAGATACAATCCAAAACTAATTACGAATATATTAGACATAAAGATAGTAAAGGAGGCAATCTCTTCTTCGACATAAAGATACAAGGAGCGAAATACGAGGGATTATATTCAAATTTATGCACAGCAAAGGAATGGCTTGAAAATGCTGCATTAACTTGTGATATAGTTGCAATTTCTACATCTCTTTCAGGAATAGGACTTCCGGCTGGTGCTGTTGCAGAAGTAGTCTCAATGAGTGCAAGTGGACTAAGTGCAGTAGTTTGCTTTACTCTTGCCGGTATGGATGCAATTAATAAGGATGACGAAACCAAACGCGAGCACATGAAAGATGCAATATGGGATAGTGTTGGAGCAATACCCATACCCTCAACCTCATTATTAGCAAAAACAGGGAAAGGTGCAAAATTCTCAACTAATGTTGTATCTGTGAATATAAAATCAACAATTAGAACTGATACAATAGTTAAAACTCACAGTCAAACTAATAAAGTTGCGAAATTACATCCAAATCAACCGTATCTAAAAGGTATTGACGGAGGAAGCCAAAGCTCAACTAATAATTCTTTAAAAGAAATTACATTTCGTCCGAATCTTAGTGTGATGCATGGAGGCAAACAAGAACAACGAGTACTTAAGCAGGTCGGAGGACCTGATATATTAGTTTCTGACACTTCAATAAATAAAAATTTATTAGTCGTCAATGGTATAGAAGAATTTCGCCCAATTAACTATTTTTCAATACCAATTTCTTCGCAAGTGTCAATAAATGCCAGCAGTCATATCACTAGTCACTTAGCGCAAAAGATAGGTGATAACAGTGCAATCATTCATAAAACTAATGAACCGGCTATAGAGAATAATGAGAACGTAATAAATCTTGTAAACTCTTATCAAGGTATGCTAAGATGGGAATGGTATAGGAGATTCATCAATTATCTTATTGATCTGCAAAAAAAGAAATGAATCTTATGACTGGTATCGCAATTTCAACACATCCTGATTATCCTTGTGTAGCAGCAAAAATATTTTCTGAGGAGTTAGGAATCCTTGCCTATCATTCCTTTGATAATTTGGATTTATTATGTTGGGGTAATAGTAATAATATAACATTTAATCGATTTTTTGAATATACTGGTGACTCTTTGATATTTAATATTGAGAGATCATTCATAGAATGGGATACAATTAGTAGTACTATAACTATAAGTCCACGGTCAATAAAAGAAATCTTGATTGTTGGAATTCTCCCTAATGGTGAAATCTGCTTATGGGATAGAGGAAATCATAAATCAACAATAATCAAACGAGTAAAGACTGTGAGTTCATCTTCCAAATTTGATTTATGGTTCAAAAACTATATTTATCGATTTATATTAGAAAGTAAAAATACTAATTTCAGCATTTCAACAATAATAGTAGAAAGTTTCGATGGTACATTTGAAGAGATTATGGATAATTCGATTAACACATATCTGCTCAAATCATTGCCACACAGAATATGGATTAAGGTATCTACAGGAAAGACAACTTTAAAAATATGTTGTTGGATAGATTTTGATATTATAAGCAAATCGATTAATAAGGTTATTGGGTCTCATCCGGAAACAAAGACTGATTTTATCATTAGGATTGATGCGGAGAACAAGAAATATGAGTTGGCATTGTATCGGCAGGGTCTTAAGGAACCTGTTGTGATACCGAAATCAGCCTATCAACTGATAGTATTTAAAAATAAATTTGAAGATTACAGGTCGGAGAACTACAATCAGCCTCGTGGTGCCTGGATCTGGTGAGATACCTATAAACTCATTTTGGAATAGGAAAATAGTAATATTAATATGGAAAACGAAGAATTTTTCGCAGATGAGTTCATTGTCAGCCTGACCATTGACAATACCTCGTATGATGAAGTTGAAGTAAAAATCACGGATCCAAACAAATCAATACGTGATCAAATCAACAGTATTGTTCAGGTTTTTGAACTGCCGAAACTTGATAACGGGGGGAATCCCATTCAATATCTCCTCGGTCAGATTCTCGATGACAGCAATGAACCGGAGATCCTTGAATTTGAGGATGAAGACGGTAGAGAGCAGTGTATACTTGACTATAATATCCAGCCAGGAGATCATCTTCATTTGATTTCAGTTCCCATTGCCGGTTAAGAATGAACGAATTAATTAAACGGTTCAACTTAAAAGAACTTTCCGGACGTGATGCCAGACTTCTGACAGAGTGGCAAGGTCTTGATGATTTATGTAGCAGAAGGAAGTCTCAGAGTCCAGATCCATTAAGGCCATCTATCTCGTATATTATACGGAGAAAGAATTTCCTCGGGTTACCCACAGAGTATGAAATATGGTATCGTTGTAGATCCATTATTGGAGTAAAAGAGGGAAAACTGCCAAGGGAGCCTATTTTCGGGAATTTGCATAAGATGAGTATTATCCTGCCAAACGAATATCCCGGAGCAGACGGAAATCCGATTTTCAAGTTCAGATCTGATATTTGGCATCCAAACATAAGATGTTCAGGTAGTTTTAAGGGTCGAGTATGCCTTACAATTAAAGAAATGGGAGTACTTGCTTCTTTGTCTACTCTGGTATTGAGGGTGGAACAATACCTGAAATACCAATTATATCACGCAAAAAACATCTATCCGTATCCGGAAGATCAGAATGTTGCCGAGTGGGTCCGGGAGGAGGGTGAACCAAATGGATGGACCCGCTTTGGACAATCATAAAAAATTTACCATATTGTTACCTCTAACATTACGTATGTTCCAGAGAATTGTAATTTTACTCCTATCCATCGTCTCCTTCTTTCCTATATTGGGACAGGATGATGTAAGGAATCTCGAATTATCGGTTAATAAATCTCAACCGTATGTGTTAGATTATGACTTTTGCCGGCTCAGTATAACTGCCAATAACTACGACAGCCCGACTGTGACAATTCATATCAACATAGAGAATACAAACGAGAATTATTCAATATTTCTTTTTGGGCACGCATACACGGAGAAGACTTTAAAGGCCGAGAACATATTATTCGATAAATTATCTTATGGTACCACAAGCAAAGATATAATTGTCTGTGAAGGTCTGAGTGGTGATGGTATAATGAGAATAGAGCCCAATGGCAATCGTGTGTTGACATTCCCGGATATCACAGAACAGAAAATAAAAATTGAACTACCGGTTTATATTGCAAAATTCGAGAAAAAGAAATTCTTAAGTAACGATAGATACTTAATCAAACAACGCATAAAACTGATAATTAATATTACACTTAGTATTCCGGATATAACAGATGACCAACTTGATAAGATTGAACAGAAATGCAATGAACTAATAGAAAAGATTAATTCTACTACAATCTGCACAAGTAGAAAACATCCAGTTAGCGAAACTAAACAGATTGATGAATTAACAACTGAGATAGACAATCTCAAAGATGAAATTGCGGATATCAAATCTGAGAATCATTGGAGAGAAAGAGATGAAGCCTACAAACCCTATAAACATTTATTAGAGAGATTAGATAATGTAAAGTTCAACAGATCTGTCTGCGAGGAGTGTAAAAGGAAATCAAATATCAACACGGACACCGCTAAACGACACAATTGTAATTATTGCAAAAAATCTCCATCCGAGATCCTTTTACTCCTTCAACGTACTTATCAAGAACTTGATAACCGAAAAATCAAAAAATCAGAGGCACTAAAAAAAATAGAGGGTGCCCACTCAGCATGGTCAAAAGATTGTGCTAACCTTAGAAGAAAGATTAATGCTGATAGCAACACTCAGTATAAAATAAAAAAATACTATGATGCCATAGTTAATTATTGATTATGCTTAGTCGGATTCAAATCATAGGGTTCTTACTTATCTTTCTTTCATCATCTCTTTATGCTGAGGAGATGTCTACAACACTACACACACCTGATGGTGGTAAAGTTAACATCCGGTATGATGTCAATGTTAATGAAGAAGGGGTAGCAACAGTCAAAATATTAAATCTTCAAAAGAAACTTGGTGTTGGTAACAACGAAAATCTGGAGCGAATAAAGGTCCTATTTTTTGATAAAAGCGGAGGATATAGTGAGGATCAATTCATTTCAGATATTGCCACCGAAGCATTAATGATTCCATCCGATGAGATTAACTACAGCCGCTCAACGGACGGGATTGTATGGCTTGACAACCATCCGGAAATCAAACTTAAGTTGTTAAAAAAGAAATCAACCCTCTCCATACCTGTATACCTTGTCCGCTACCTTAAGAAACATAAATACAGAATCCTGGGCAACTGTGGGAATTGGCAGATAGATCTTGAAGTTCCGTCTCAAACCGGTGGCAAATCTTCTGGAACTAATGACAGGTCAAAACGTACTTTAACAACTATTGAAGAGGTAGAAGATACTTCGGAATTATCTGATACGGAGACGGCTGTAATTTTAATTAACAGAATCGAAGAACTCCTTGAGAACTCTCCTTCTGACCGATTGCCGGAAGGATTGGATTTTTACGCGGGGCAATTACGTGAACTTGAATTTAGGATAAGGGATGACCGATTTAAGGCCAGAATATCGAAAATTCTGAAGGATGTGGAACGTAAAAAAGAAGATGTAAAAAAATATTCAGATGAGCTCCATAACAGAGAAAATAGTGAACTCGCATTAATGGAGGAAGAGAAGAATGTCAGGAGTAATATCGAATATCTCAATGAACGACTCGAAAACATATCCACTTTGTCTGAAAATGACGTGGCGGAAATGAAGATTATTGCCAATGAAATAAGACGGCAAAGCCACTCTGTGTCTGATCCTGAATTATCAGTGGAGATGACTAACGTCGCTGACCGATGTGACGAGGAAATAAGGAAAATTGACGAATCAAAAAAACGTCGAAATATCTGGATGATAATCGGTGGTATTTTTCTTGGATTCCTGATGTTGATAGGTAATCAAGTTTTTCAGCATTTTAGAAATCTGCGTAATCAGAAAAACATTCTGGAAATGCAGGAAAAACTTGCCAAACAAGCTCAGAACGAAGCCGCACGAAGAGTCCGTGGTTTAGCTTACAATAAAATGGCTCAGACAAGGAATTCAGTACGGGGGAAAGTTACAAAGAAAGTGGAAAAGGGTGTTTCCAATCTATCAAAAGGTAAAGGAAAGAAAGTTTCGATATGATCTGTTCATATAAATATTGGTTATTTCTAATATTATCAGCAGTTATATTAGTAGCCAACGCCCGTCCGGCCTTAACAAAAGGGGATATAATTGTGAAAACAGCCAAATCACCTCATAAGGGGCGTGTGGTGCTCAAAGAAATTGAGAATCTTCGCGATGATACGGTGATTCTTTGTATTATAAATGAATACGAGAAACCGGGCAAACGGGAGTCCTTTAAAGAATTGAAGCCGAAACAAAAAGCAAATTGGGATGTAACATTTAATATCATTAAAGGGGGATTAAAAAAAGATGAAACCAATGTTGAGATTTTCCGATACGAACGTGCGGGAATCAGGAATGACTCCAATATCATACTAAAAGAGAATAATCAAGATAATCCTGACACTGAAAAAATAAGTGATATCAGAGAATTAACTTTATCAGGTAATAACCAATTGGTTAATAACTTTAATAAATATTTACGATCCATTCCCTTTTTCTCCGCCTCAAGATATACTTCAGATTCTTTAATAATTTCGGGACATTTGGATAATCTAAATCTTTCCTCAATTAATAAGTCGGCTTATATTGAGGAATGTGTTGACGGATACCTAACAGAATATAAAGATTCTCTTAATAAGTATATTAATGATAGCACTCTGATTGTAACAAAATATATAGAAGGGTTGTCAGAACTTAATGTTAAGGATTTACATAGAGATTCTCTAATGGCTTGTTATAGTGAGGTTATACTGCTGAAAGCGAATCAAATTGAACCACTCATAAAAAATATTAGTGAGAAGAGAGTCTGGAATACCGATGACTGGGACTTGAAATTTATAGTAGTTTGCTCTTCGTTAATATTGTTGTGCAGCGGCTTGGGTGTATGGTATTGGCGTGCCAATAAAAAAACTTTAAAAAGAAAGAAGAAAAGATTGGAGACAACTCAGGAAGATGAGAAAAAACCATCTCTTGTGGTAGTCGGAGCCAAAACACTCACTCCACTGAAAAAACAGAATCTTGATGATGTGTATGACAATAGTGAATATCTGGAGATCAACACATCCGATTTCTGCGATAAATCTCTCGTTAACAGAATCTTTATCAAAAATTCATGCATAATTGATATCTACAACATGTATGCTGATGATCTCCGTACTCCTGACAATCCCAAAGAAGATGGTTGTATGGTGCTCGGAAGATGGGTTCTTGATGAGGAAACCGGGAAATATGACATATCTCTTGAACATATCGTACTACCGGGTGATGATGCTGTTTTCACAGAATATGAATTGAATTTCGGGGGGAAGATTAAACTGCGTATGTCTGAGAAGCTAAGAAAACTGCGCAAGGAATCTGGAATGCAGTATGATTTGACGTGCTGGGTGCACTCCCACCCTGGTCTTGGTGTTTTCTTCAGTAGTTCTGATAATAATGTACATCATCAACTTAAACATCCTATTCATCCGGGTTTCTTGACAGCCTTTGTGATTGATATTCTTACCCCAAGCCAGGATTTAGGTATTTTTACATTCCGAGAACAGGATAATTTAAATTCCAAGAATGATTTGAAAAGATTATTTTCACTTGAGGAAATGTATAAAAATGCATTGCATAATAATCGAAAATCTTTTGATGCAAGCAATTACTTCAATCTCCTTTATGATGCAAGAAACCATTATGATTTCTGTTCAGGCATATTTCTTCATAACAGTGCTATAATTGACATGACATTCCTGACTTCAAAACAGAATGGATTCATTGGCTTTACGCATGGTTATCAGACCGAAAGAGGAGGAAAAATGGATTTCATAGTATCTGCTATCAATGAAAAGGAAGAATTCCCCAATACTGATAAAATCGGGTGTTTTATAATTACCACTCATTGCAGTATCCCTTCAATTCGCAAAATCCTTTCATCCCATCTTAAAGATATTAAGTTTGTAATCGTATATACCTCATCTAATGGACTGATAACGGCAATTCCCGTTTCGGACAAAAATCTAAGTTCAAATGATACTTATTACGGAGAACAAGATTTAGACAATCTGAAAATATGGACAAGACGAAGAAGATAACGAAAGCTGCAATATTTGTGTTGCTAACTCTGATTTTAACTGCTACATTATCACCACTACAGGCCAATACTGTTGAAAAAATACAATTTGGCGGTGTTGAATATAGCTACTCATCAGATAGCATAAACTTAAAATTTAACCTATTAGATAACACCGGGCAACATATCAAAAATGTTCCCATGAAAAATTTGTACGAGTCTCTGCAAATTTTCGAGTCAGGTCATCAGATTCAAAATGGAGAATTTCTAATAAATAAAAGTGGCGTTCTTATTCCCAAAGAGAACACTATCTCTGTTTTGATTGATCGAGGTATCAATCCAAAAGATAAATCTAAGATATTTGAATCTATTCGTAATTTAGTCGAGAGTTCAGCCGATAGCTCAATATATATATCTTTTTTGGATGATAAAGTTACTGAGACATTCCTATTGAATACCAATAACTTTAATAATTTCCGCAATGAGCTAATGAAAGACGGAGAAAGGAAATATTTCTATAGCGCACTTTTTTCGAAATTGCTGGAGTTTGATGTAACTAAATCAGAAGACTACCCTGAATACCAGTTTAATCGTAATATAGCTCGAAGAGCAGTAGCTAATCCTGAGAATAACTCCATGTTTATTTTCGTGGATGGTAATGAGATGGCTGATATTTCCGATCCCATTCAATATATTGATGTCACTAAAGGTGTATCGGATTTAAGTATAAAGCCTAAGATATATGCATTCTATTACCTATCCGGATCATCATTTGATCAGGATGTGGAACTTACACTTTCAGGAATTACCGGGAGCTCAACCTCAATGGACTTCCCCAAAGGCAAATATGTGTCAGCTGGTGATGAAGAGATTATATTGATGGAGGTTGGCAAAGCCATAGATGAGCAGAAGTATGACTATTCATTTGTGTATAATGTCAAAGATAAAGTTTTTACCGGAATAATTCCTTTCGAAGCCAAATGGGACAACCGGAACATCGGTAATGCTGTCTTTTCAATTGGAAGTCCGGAAAATCCTTGGCCTCAATCTAAAGGAGATGCAGGAGATTATCTGCTTCAATTTCTTTTGGCAATCCTTGTCACTCTATTGACTATTTTATTCTTCGTCTTGGTAATAAAAGGGATTGTTCCTTTCATTAAAAGTAAGACCTTCTCTGCAAAATATTATAACCGATATATTCCTGAAGAGGGTGTTCATAAGCGACTATGCAGCTATTGTAAACAACCAATCGAACCTGGGGAATTAGTCGTAAATAAATGTAAGCACATCATGCATGTAAAATGTTGGAAAGATAATGATTATCGATGTGCCGAATACGGACAAAACTGCAATATCGGAATTCAGGAGCATGTAGATTGGGGAAAACTATTCCGTAAAGAAACTATTCTCGAAACACGCCAGACAATATCCGGTATCCTTGCAGGATTTATTAGTTGGATAGTATATGAACTTATAGGACGTGGTATCTTCCCAGGGCTGGCATCATGCATTACTGATTTCTTTGTTACTGATGAATCAAAAAGATTGACTTTACTTAATGCGTGTACCTCTAAAGTAGAATCTTTTCTTGCCATAGGAATTATATTAGGATTTTTTCTTTCCTTAATCTTTAGATTAAATGATGAGTATCGGAAGAAAAATTTCCGGATTTGTCTAAAGATTTTTGGATTCTCCCTTCTGACCTCTTTAATAGGATTCTTTGCATTCTCCTTCGGAGGAGTAATTCTATGCATGTTGGTTTCACTCCTGTCCTCACCCGGAATACCATGGTATTGCTCGATGCCCGCATATTTGTTATTCTCTATTTGTGTATCACTTAGTCTGACAATAAAAACTTCTATTCCTGTCAAAAGCGCTATGCTTGGGGGAATCTGCTCAGCTGTAATCGGATTTATTGTGCTTTACTGCACTAATAATTCAAATCATCCATGGATTACAATGCTACTCAACTTCGTGATTTACGGAGGTGGTCTTGGTGCATCTCTGGTAACTGTAAGAATGTTGTCTGAGAAATATTTCCTTGTCATTCAGAATGGCCCACGTAAAGGAGTGCGAATTCCTATTCATAAATGGATGAACGCTATAGGCGGCAATAACAAAGTCTTAATTGGAATGACCGGTGATTGTGAAATTCAAATGAATTGGGATAAAAGTAACAAGGTTGCAAAAGAACATGTCATGCTTTATATTGATAAAGCCAAATCACTTCCTATCTTAAAACCACAAGCAGCAAATGTCATATTAAACTCCCGAATAGAACTTCCTGTCAGACATTCTACTCCGCTTAATAATGGCGACACATTCAAGATAGGTGACACAATCTTCCTTTATGAAGAAACCGATTGATATGAAAGAATCTGATAAATATGATTGGGGGGAAGGAGTGTTTACCCTATTATCCTGGTTTAGAAGGGATCTGGTAAAGAACGCAAAAGTGCTCGTTGCAGGTGCGGGAGCATTGGGGAATGAAGTTGTGAAATGCCTGACTCTTTTCGGTGTGGGTCACATCTTTGTAGTTGACTATGACAAGGTGGAAATTTCCAATCTTACCAGATCCGTGTTGTTCAGGGAAAAAGATGCATATGCCAATGAGTACAAGTCTGTTGTAGTAGCTAAGCGGGCAAAAGAAATAAACCCCCAGATTAAAGTAACGCCAATTGTCGGTAATCTGTTTTCAGAAGTCGGTCTGGGTATTTACCGAAATGTTGATGTCGTTATAGGATGCCTTGACAGCCGGATAGCCAGATATCTTCTCAACCGACTCTGTATGCGTGCCAATAAGATATGGATCGATGGTAGTATTGAGAATCTAACAGGTACAGTCAGAATGTATGCACCCGGTGTCAGTTGCTATGAATGTGGTCTTTCAAGAGAAGAGTTCAATCAAATAATGCTTCGTACCGGTTGTGCCGATGTCGTTAGGATTCAAGCTTCATCGGGGAGAATTGCTACCACACCTATAAGTGCTTCGATTGTTGGGGCAATTCAGGTGCAGGAAGCAATGAAAGTAATTCATTCCCAAAGAGGAGACTCTCATAATTTCAAGAATCTTCTTGGACGCATTCTGTATTATGAGGGTATGACAAACACCATGACGACATATAAATATGCCTCATGGAAGAAAAATTGCACGGCACATGAGATTTGGACTCATATTATCGAAGGTATAGGAATGTCATCAAGCATGACAGTTGAGAAAGCTTTGAGCCGTCTAAAAGAAATTACAGGTTCAAACGTAGTAGAAATAAATCTACGCAACAACAAATTTGTAGATTTTATTGTAGCCGATAAAACCGATGAGGAATTTAGGGTCATGATGCCCGACTCAAAGTTGGAAAACCATATCTACCATACACCGGAACTAAGAAAGCTTTCATACCGTACAAAATTATTGAAATCATTCTATGAAAATATTGACGAAGAATTTCCTTATCAGACATTGACACTTAATCAAATCGGGATTCCTCCTTTTGATGTGATACAAGTGACAACCTCTAATGGAGTGCATTATGTCGAATTATCAGATGATCGTGACATAATTAATTAACCAATGGTAAAGATAAACAATATACCACAGGATATCAATGCGGAGTTGATATTTGATTGGCTTCATGACAACTCATTCAAAATAGCATTAAATGGGCAACATAAACGTAATGCCTATAATGATCTTGTGGAGATTGAACACCGACCGGATGACACTTTAGTCTTTCATCTCGGGCGAAATGGACTTTATCACTCACTCCCGGAATATCTCTTTCATCCTCTTGATCGTTTCAATAACTTAAGTGAAGGAGATAATAAAGAGATTTTCTCTGAGGAGATCAGAAAACAAGAGATCGAAAAAGAGAATGCTGTAAAATTCTTCGAGCCAATTGACCTCTTGTTGATGATCTACAAAGTTAGAGCGCGCCGGAGCTTACGGAATGTGACCGAGGAAAATAGTCTGATGATTGATATTCTTTCAGATCATCTCACAGATAGTCAGAAAAGAAACCGTTTCATTATAAAGACACTTCCTTTCTTATCATTTTGCCGTAACATCAGGGGGAACAAAACTCTTCTTAGTTTAATGCTCCGTAAAGTATTTATTGAAGAGGGATTAAAAATTGATGTCGTCAAAGATACCTTAAGATGGGAAGATGAGAATCCACATTACTCGGATAGTCTGGGTGAAGAGTTGGGTATTTCTTTTGTAGGTAATGTTTTTGATGAAGATGTTTACCTTTTCTACATAGATTATATCCCTGAAACGATAGACGCTAAATTTCCCTCATTCCTTAATGAGATAGAAGAGTATCGATTATTTATAAGTGAATTTTTTATTTCTGTAGAGCAGATTCTTTTATTTAGTATCAAGGGAATGGATACAGATACAATAATACTCGGGGAGGAAGAATCCTATAATTACTTGAATTATAACACAACACTATGAAACGTATTTCGTGGAAACGTGGAATGCGTCTGACCGATGATTTATTGAGGGCCTCAGACGATTGCACTTTTGAAATTTTCCGGAAATTAGGTTTAATTTCGTCGTCCGGTTTATTCGGACTAATACAATCCGAACTCCCGTTTGAAATTAGTCTTAATTTTGGAAAGGGGTATTTAGAAATTGATTCGTTGTGTTGTCGTGCATTGACACGAAACGGTACACTGATTGATGTATGTTTTGACACCCGATATAATGCGAATTACCCGACAAGGGTTATGATTCCCGATCTTCCCGGGGTAGAAGAATATCTTCTTGTAATTGAAGAAAGCAGGAATCAATGGAAACCAGTTCAAGGTGATTTAGAAGAGCCGGTTTATATTTTCTCCTTAATAAGCACTGACACGATTATGCCTGAGGGAGGTATTCCAATCGCCAGAATAATCGATGACTATGGATGGCGTATCGATGAAATGGATTTTGTACCTCCATGTATGTTTGTCTCGAACCATCATAAATTTAAGGAGCAACTGATTAAATTTACCGAGCTTCTGACAATCATGGAGAATAAGACAAGACAGGCAATCGGCAATACCACTCATCAGGCAGTGGCTGTTTTTTGGCCAATTCTACAACAGATCAGGATAGAAATCGATAAGAATAAGGATTTTCTGTCTCCTATGGAATTATTAGCTAAGATTCAGCAATGTGTCAGTGCCTTTGCATGTGCCTGCGAGTTAAATCCAAATCTCAAATTTCCGGAGTTAAAGATGTATCGGAGCTTCGAATTAGCACCATACACATTCAAAGATGCGTTTGTTCGCATACGAATAGGAATTGAAATATGCGCCTCTATTGTAGATAAACTGGGTGCATGGGCGCATCAGCCTGTCCAGACTAATGTGCAAAATCCGGTTCAGGTCTCTCCTTCAAAGGAAATTCCCACACCGGTAATAGATAGTAAATATTCCCAGATTCTATGCAATTCAAGCGAAACAACTATACCTGTTATCTACCAGAATTCTTCGGTCTCCATTCACTTTACTATAGATGGCACGGTACCAACAAAAAATTCGAGTAAGGCGACTAAGACAAATAACGGTTATAAAGTCAAATTTGACAACGGTTTCAGACAGGAAAATCGCCAAGAGACTGAAAGAACACTAACCCTGAATCTGATAGCATTTGATGGAACAGCATCAAGCAGAATCTCATCATACTCAATAAGCCTTAAGAAAGATGTAAAATTTCGTAATGCTATTCCCATATGATGAAATTTATATCTGTCCCGATAAAGTTTATCCAATCTGATATCGGTCTGGAATGTGAACGGCCAATAGAAAATTTCGGAAAAATCATAGATAATCTCGTGGAAATGATCGCACTAACCCCGAAAGGTACGTTCACGGCTGATCCTGATTTTGGATTTGAATTCTGGGATCCGCTCTATGGAGATATTGACAATTATATGTTGAATACTAATCCTGATAAAATAGAAATCAGACGCCACAGGAGTAAGGAATTATGTGAGAGAGAGTTCATTGAATGTATTATTAATTATGCTCCACCTTCCATAAAATTTTACGAAATATCCGCTGAAATAAGTTGCAAAAATGATAAGATACAACTCAGGGATTCCGGCAAATTTTTTTCGTATCGCGAAGTTACAATCGCAATATCCGCCAAGATAGACGGAGGGATGGGTACGCAACAGGACTATTACCATGAAGTATCGTTTATGATGGAACCAATATCGAGACGTACATCACGATAAGCATTATGATATGGATAACGAAATAAGGCAACAGATTAATGAGGCATTAGAACTTCTTAAGAAAGTTTCATTTGGAGATATTGACTTTGACAACCTTGACCCGGTAGCCAAAATGCTTCTCGTTGCAGTTATCAATGAGGGTGAAAAGATTGTTGACTCCATTGAGTCCATTCCGGATAAGATCATTGAACGATACAGTTCTGATTTTATCCCTTACGATAAAGTAGGAGCAACACCTGCTCTTACTATTATAAGTCCGGAATTTGTAAATTCTGCCTTTCCTAATACAATAACGATTGAAAACGGAATTTCATTCTTTTACAAAAACAAGGATACAAAAACACAACTTAATTATTTGCCAATTTTCAGAACCCTTTTAGTTCCATTTTCAAATAAATTCATTCTTTCGGGGTCAACACTTATAGACAATGTCGGTATTGTCACGGACTCACTAAACACAGGGTATCCTAATAGTATTTGGATTGGATTGGAAACTCCTGCCGAGATGGATACCTTGAAAGGATTGTCATTTTTAATAAATGGAACGGAAGGTGTATTGCCCAAACATGTATATGTAGTATCAGAAAACCGAAATTCTGAAATAAGAGAACTTGAATTCTCAAGTATGTTTGAGATGGAGAATATCGGAATTCTTGAACCATTTGACGCTCAGCAATCATCAAATATTCTTTTCTCTATTATTGAAAAATGGAAAGACACTCTTCTGAACATGGAGAATAGTGCCATTTTTTATATTACAGACGGAATCCGAGACAGGGATGTCTTTAAAAGACATACATTCCCGAAATGCTTTCAGCTTTGGTTTGAAAATGATCTGCTCGACCGTTTCAGTCATGATATACTTTGGTTGAGACTTGATTTTCCGGAACACTACATTGTGTCGGATAATATAGATATTAAAATTAATGTAGTACCCGTAGTAAATGTCGATGTAAATAATGTAACGCTGACTCAAGGTAATCCTATCGCTAAACTTCAGAAAGGGGATAATTCCTTTTTCATACAAGTTTTGGAAACAAATGCGGCCTCCAATAAACAAGGATTTGACATGCTGTATGACATGATTACTATCCGAGACTTCGAAGCATCTCGGTATGATAATTCTCATCTATATAGGGACATACGTATGCTCTATAATAGTTTTCTGGATGATTATTATGCTTTTGTCGAATACAATCAGCTCAGGGATGGAGAATTACTCTCAATACTACGTGAAACAATTAATAAACTCGGTAAAAGTGTAGGAGAATACAATGATAAATTCAAATTTAATAACGGAACATATGTCATGCGACATATAAATCAAGTAAATCAGAATAACTCCATCCGCGTTAGTTTCATGACAACTATGGGAAATTTAGGTAATAAACCCCGTCAAGGTGAAATGATGGAGACTCGTAGATTGCCGGGAATATGTCACAAGGTTCCAATCTTGTTGGATGCTGACGGAGGATCAGACAAGGCCTCTCCTGATGCTCGTTATGAACTCCTTCGATATTATACTCTCACAAACGACAGGCTTTTTACCAAAATGGATATTGATGCTTTTCTCCGTAAGGAGATCATGCTTACATTTGGAAAAAATGAATTTCACAGGATTTTTATCAGGATTCAGGTAGAAGGAGCCGGAAGTGAAAAGCATCTATGTCGTGGTCTTTATATAGATATAGAGTTTAAGGATAAGAAAAACTATACTCATGCTATAGATATAAAATTTGACCAAATAATGAAGAGGAAAATTACTGCTCTTTCATGTTTATCAATGCCTGTGATCATCTCTCTTGTTAATCTCGATCAATAAATCATTTGAATAAATATAATATGAAATGTGGTTATTGCGGCTATGAGATAGCCAGACCCAATGTAAAGATCTGCCCTTTATGTGGAAATTATGTGACACAAAAGGGGGCTGATGAGGAATTGGATTCCAAGAATCTCCCGGAAGCCGATAATCCGGAAAAGAGGGATTTGATTGAAGATCCTATACTTACGGATAATGAATCATTTCTGGGAAATTCCAACAATATTGAGGATACAAAATCAAGTTATGTGGAGGTGGGTGATACTCCTGATCTCATAAACGAAAAGATTAATAATCAGCCGGTAGAAACAACAGGGAATCTTCAAGCTGAAGAATATGTTCAACAGAATAACCGGAACTTAACACCCGAGGATTCCGACGAATATTTAGAAAATGGCACGTATCAACCATATTCATATGAAGAGGAAGATGAAGAAAAAGGTCAGCAGGATATACCGGCCGAGAGAAAAGAATTGACGTTGGTAATGTCTCTTCTCGCTGTTATCATTGGTCTTCTCATGGGCATGATTGCATACAATGTCTTAGTGTAATTAAATAACTAACTAACCATCATATTATGAACGTATTTGAAAAGATAAGACTATTGCTCTTCTGCATGATGTCAATTATAGCATCATGTGCATTCGGTCAAGGTATAGATCTTTCAGTCAGTTCTGTAAATGTTCCTTCTAATGCAGGTAATTATAATTTGACTGTCAATAACAGCGATGTCAATTGGACAATTCAAATTGCCTATGCAGATGAGGACTCGCAGGGCTGGCTACATCTATCTGGTGTAGATCATGGTGAAGCTTCCACACAATCTATAATTGTGAAGTTAGCTTACGATGAAAATAAGTCTGTAAATAAAAGAGAAGCCTTCATTAACTTCATAGATGAAGATGAAAATGTAATTAAATCAGTATCTTTTACTCAATTGGAATTTGTCCCGGAATTGATAGTGAATCCCTCTCATCTAAATTTCTCGTCAGCCGGACAATCAAAAGTTTTAACAATCTTGAGTAATATTGAATGGAAAATAACAATTGACTGTGATTGGGTCATACTATCAAAAGATCATGGAAGTAATAATGAGTCAATCCAGGTAACTGTATTGCCCAATGTATCTCGAGTCCGGGATGTAGTAATGACAGTCTCAAGTGTTGATGAATCATATAACGTTAGTACAGAAATTGTAATCACACAGCTTGCGGAAGATGCACAACTCATTGTAGCCCCAACAAGCCTGACTTTCCCCAAGGCAGGTGGTTCCTATGATATTGACATAGCAGGAAATATCAATTGGACTGCACAGTGTTCTGCAGACTGGATAACTTTATCTCAGGATGAAGGTTCAGGTAATGGGAAAATAATGGTGACTGCTGAAGAATATGACGGTAAGACACCCCGCACTGCTCCTATTTATATTACTGGGAGTGAAATCACGAGAGAGGTCAATGTCACTCAGCTCGGCGACCAGCTCCAGCTCGAGGTCACACCGACAAGCCTCACAT